>CBDUQN010000012.1:0-53053 GCA_965369375.1 uncultured bacterium
GCGCTTGCGAAGCCGGGGGCGCTTGCGCGTCCGACTCATTCTCCTTTTTTCTGTCCCCTTCGTGGAAGAATTTCAGCTGAAGCAGTATCAGGGAAGTGGAGAGGACGAGTAATCCGAATCCGAGCAGTAGGGCCGTTGTCATATCGTGAGCGCTCCCGCTAGAACTTGAAGATCTTGATACCCAGTTTGCGTTTGGTCTCTATCGCCTTCGCCTTGTAGTCGCAGATCTTGCTGTCCGGAAGGCGCGCAAGGTAGATGCAGAAAGAGATAAAGAAGACAAAGAGAAACAGCCACGCGCCGAGGCTGTAGTAGAGAAACGGGGGAAAGTAGTCGGCGTTCATTATTTCAACTCCTCGGAGTAGAGGGGCGGCACCTCGGCCGATGTTTCGGGTGTCCACTTCCTGAGCAGGCTGATGACGAGAAAAACAGGCACCGAAATCATCACGGTGAAGATCGAGATGTGCACATTCCAGAAATACGGCTTGTAGTCGATGGGGATGTCGAACTGGTAGAGCGTCGCGGCGACGAGGCCGACGATGATCGACCAGAAGGCGGCGTCCGGATGAGCGCGCCGGTAATAGATCCCGAAGAAAACGCACACGAGTGTCACGGCGCGAAGGGTGTAAACGAAGTACGCCTGCTTGAGGAGCTCCGGGACCGTTGTCGCTCCGACTGTGGCGATAACGCCCACAGCGATGATGCTGTATCGCGTCCAGCGCAGCAGTGTTCTGTCGTCGGCGTGGGGGACCATCCACCGCTGAAAGAGGTCCTTTGCCAGGATGCTTCCCGCCGCAAAGAGAATCGAGTCAGCCGTCGAGAGGATGGCGGCGAATATGGCGAGCGCGCCGATTGCCCCTATCCAGGGGGGGATATTCGTCAATACGGTGATAAGCGCGAGCTTCGGCTCGGCCGTGAGTCCCGCGGTCTTCGCGTAGATTCCCATCGTTCCCGTCCATATAGAAAGGGGTAGTATGAGGAATGCAGCGAGGATGGGAGCGAGCCGTGCGATCTTCCAGTTACGCGCGCCGAAGGCGTAGTTGACCGTTGCCTGCGCAGCCGGAACGGCGAGTATCCCGCCGATGAAGAATCCGATCACGACCATCGGTGAGAGGCTGAACGGGCTGAAGTAGAAGTCGGGATCGAGGCCGATGTGGCTCATCGCATTGGCGAGGCCGGCGAAGCCCGCGAGGCCGCCCGAGCCTGCGAGCTCCGGGATACGGTACTTCATGACATAGAAGAAGGCGAGGGGTAGGCCGAGATAGATGAATGCCATATAGAACATGCTCACATATGCGATCGACCACATCCCCGCGGCCAGCACGTAGAGTGTGACGAAGATCGAGGCGGCTATCGAGCAGACCTTGATCGGAAAACCGGTCAGGCCGGCGAGGATCGAGCCGAGCGCGACGACCTCGATGACGGTGAAGAAGGTGTACGCGACGAAATTGAGCAGCGCATTCACCTTCCATGTTTTGATGTCGAAGAGGTAGTAGAGGTATTCCGGTATCGTCTGGATGCCGTACTTGCGATAGTAATGCGCGAACATGAGTCCGAAGAGAAGTATTCCGGTCGAGGCGGCGATATGGTACCAGATCACCCCCATCCCTTCATTGAACGCTCTCTCGGAGACGCCGATCGTTCCGAGACCGCCCATATACTCCGCCGCTAACGAGCATGCCACGAAGAAGAGGCCCAGAGAGCGCCCCGATACGAGCATGTCTTCCGATTGCTTGATCCTTCTCGAGGCGAGCAGGCCGAAGATAAAGATAACCGTGATGACGACGCCGATGACACTGAGATGAATGGGTTGAACTGCATCCACCTGTGCATACTCCTATATAGATAGCAGGGTCAGTATGAGACCCCATATGAACAGCACGCTGTAGAGAATGGAAAAGATGAAGTCGGACCGGTCGATGATCTTCAGATTCTTGATATCCGACTCGGACACATGAATCTCTTCTCCCTGTATCTCATGCTTTGTTTCTTGCGGCATGAACAGATCGCTCCATAGGATTTGAATATTCCTTTCAGGGACGAACCGTTTGGTAGCGGCTGTGTTGCTATTTCTTGATAACGAGCGCGTCAGCAACGCGGACTCCCTGACCTTCGGGCAGGACAAGGAGGGGATTGATGTCGAGCTCCGCCACGTGGTCTTCCAGTGCGAGCGCCATGCGGCTCACCTTGACGAGCACATCGGCGATTGATTCGATGTCGGCTTTCGCCCTGCCGCGGGCGCCGTCGAGGATCTTGAATCCCTTGATCTCCCGAATCATCGCGAGCGCGTCTTCGCGCGACAACGGCGTTATGCGAAGCGACACGTCTTTGAGGATCTCGACAAAGATACCGCCGAGGCCGAACATGATCGTCGGGCCGAACTGCGGATCGTTCTTCACGCCGACTATGACTTCAGTGCCTCCGGTGATCATTTCCTCGACGAGCACGCCGTTTATCTGCGCCTTAGGATCGTATGCGCGCGCATTCTCTAGCACTTCGTTGTAGGCGGCTACGAGCTCGTCGCGGTTTCCGATGTTCAGCTTCAACGCGCCGGCTTCCGTCTTGTGAAGGATATCGGGCGAGTCGATCTTGAGGACGACCGGATAACCGACCGTCTCGGCGATCTCGATCGCCTGTTTCTTGCTCGTGGCTACGTCGCGCTTCGTGACGGGAATGCCGAAGAGCTTGAGAAGCTCCTTGCCCTGGTTCTCGGTGAGGCTGTGCTCGGCGTCGTCGAGTATGGCAAGCGCCGATGTTCTCGCTGCGTCATCTGCGGTGTCCGTAAGAGCTGCGCGGTCGCGTGAGAGGTATTCTTTCCTGAATGCGGCGTAATTCATCAGCGCGCCCATCGCCTTCACCGCACGAACGGGAGAACGGTACATCTGGACGTCTCCGTCGACGAGCACTTTCTGATTGTCGCCCATCACCTTGTCCCCGGCCGTCCAGGCGACGGTGAGCGGTTTCTTCGTGCTCTTGGACATCTTCACGATATCGGTAGCCATATGGCGGCCCGGCTCGCCCGTAATCATCGTCACGACTATCACGAGCGCGTCGATATCGGGATACGCCACCATCGCCTCGAGCACCGTCATGAAGTCCTCGGCCGTGTTGAGCACATGGGCGGTGACGTCGACCGGATTGAGAGCCGATCCGTAGTCGGGAATGACTCCCATGATGATTTCCTTGGTCTTGGGGTCGAGCTCGGGTATGTCCAGATTCAGATCGACCGCCTCGTCGGCCGCGACGATCCCACCGCCCCCTGAGGTTGTTATGATGCCGAGTTTCTTGCCCTCGGGAAGCGCCGGGATACGCTGCATGAGCGCCGCGATATCGATCATCTCTTCGATATCGTAGACCCTGATGATCCCCTTCTGCCTGAAAAAAGCGTCGGCCACCGCATCCGATCCGGTGAGCGATCCCGTGTGTGAGGAGGCTGCCTTCTGCCCGATCTCGGTACGCCCCGCTTTGAGCGTAACGATCGGCTTGCCGAGCTCGAGGGCCCTTTCGGCGACGCGTGAGAACTGCCTGCCGTCCTTTATGCCTTCGAGATAACTGATGACCATCCGCGTGTCGGGATTCTCCAGAAGGTACTCCATGAAATCGAGCGTGTGGAGATCGACCTCGTTGCCCGTGCTCGCCACACAGTTGAAGCCGACGCCCGATTCCTGCGCGAGATTGAAAATGGCGTAGCCGAGCGCGCCGCTCTGCGTCACATACCCGATGGGACCGTAGCGGAGCGGCTTCACCTGCACCGATGAGCTGAAGCCGCCGATCACATGCTCCTTCACGTTGATCGATCCCTGGCAGTTTGGGCCGACCACGCCGAGGCCGGTTTCACTCGCGAGCTCCTTGATCTGCTGCTGCAGCGCTTTTCCCTCTTCTCCCGACTCGGCAAAGCCGGAGCTGAATACCGTCGCGAACTTCACGCCCTTTTCCACGCACCGTTTCAGCATCGGGAGAACGAGCTTGTAATTCACCGCCACGAGAACGAGGTCCACCTCTCCGGGAACATCGAGAATGTCCTTGTAGCACTTGTGCCCCCCGAGCTCCTCGTACTTGGGATTGATGGGGTAGACCTTTCCCTTGTAGCCGTGCTCCTTGAGATAGCGAAGCGGTTTGCCGCTGATGCTATCGAAGTTACCCGAAGCCCCGATGATCGCAATGGAACGGGGGCTGAAAAAGTATTTGAGATCATGCTTTGCTTTGCTCACGATTCACCCTTCTTATTTCGGAAAATCTCTCAGATCCTTTCCCTTGTATACGGCTTCGGCAAAATTGATTCGCCGCATCTGGCCCTGGCTCGCGATTTCCTCGAAATAGTGCGCCGAGAGACCCGCGACGCGGCCGTAAACGAAGAGCGCCTTGGCCAGGTCGATTCTCAGGCCCATATCGGCCACGATGGCGCCGATCACGCCGTCGACGTTTATCGGCAGCGACATGCCGCGAACGCTTTCAAGAATGTCCGATACCATCTCCGATATCTCGACGCAGGGGCCTGCGAGTCCGGTCTTCTTGGACAGCTTCCACAGCACATCCCGTCTCGGATCCTGCGTGTGCACGCGGTGGCCCATGCCCTGGACGCGCTGGCCGCGGTTCATGTACTCCTTGAGCATCGCCTCGGTCGCTTTCGCGAGGTCGATGCCGTCCTTCTCCGATTTGGCGACACACAGCTGGAAGAATGCGGCCGCCTTGGCGCCGGCGCCGCCGTGGACGTCGGTGATGGCGCCGATACCGCTCGCAACGCCCATTGTGTAGTTCGGCCGAACCGTCGCACCGATTATCGTCGCCTGCGCCGACGGCGGTGTCACGCCGTGATCGACGCTCGCGGTAACCATCGCTTCGACCATGCGGGCGCGTTTCGGATCGACCTCTTCCTCGCCGCTCACGGCCCGGTAGATGATGTTCGCGAACGGCTCCTTGACGGTGGCCTTGTCGAGGGCCGCTTCGGTGCCGATGAGGTGCGAGAGGTAACGCGCAAAGCGCCCGAGCGCGAAGATCGTCTTATTAACCGGGCCGTCTTTGCCCTTCTGCGGCATCAGCACGAGCTCTCTGTCCATGAGCAGCGATTTCGCGAGCGCCTGGGAGATATCCTCGCCCTCGAACTGTTCGACGGGCGGCGCCGGCATGAGCGCAGCCTTTATCGCACTCTTGCGATGGGCGTCGAGCACTTTCTTCGTGGGCAGCTCGGTCTTGATGAGTAGATGCGCCGTTTCGAGGAGGTTGGAGTTGGCGATGATCTCATCGAGCTTGTACCCCGACATGACGAGCTGGTTCGGCGCGACCATTGTCGTTATCGTCCCCCAGGACGGTTTCTTGGGAGGCTCTTCCCACTTTACGCGCATCTGCTCGTAGTACCGGGCGACCTCGAAATACTTTTTGTTCTTGAGCTTCTTCTTTGCTTCCTTGATCAGATCGTACTGACTGTTCACCACCGGCACGCCGACGGATTCGAGCGCCTTCTTCTTCGATTTGAAGGTGCCGTATTCCTGGCCCGGCGACACGATGGCGCCCGCATGTCCCATCGTCTTTCCCTCCGGCGCGTGCGCGCCCGTGATGAGCGCGACCATCGGTTTGGGGTATTGATCGGGATTCGCTCTTATCTCCTCAGCAAGGAGCTCTTCCTGGGAGCCGCCGATCTCGCCCGCGACCACGACGAGGTCGGTATCATCGTATTCCATCGCGATGGGAACGAGCTGGCGGAAGGTCGAGCCTATCGCTCCGTCTCCGCCGACACCGAGTACCGCATTCTGCGCGATACCGGCGCTCGCCAGTCCGTCGGACATGTGATAGAGGATGGCGCCGCTTCGCGAGATGATCGTCACGCCCTTCGAACCGAACTCTCCGGGCTTTATCTCTTCAGGGTAGAAGACGTCGGGGAGCATGCCGATCTTTATCCCTTCGGGCGGGAAGATAACGCCGGGCGTGTTGCCGCCGAAGAGCCTCGTCTTGTGCTTGCGCGCCGCAACGAGGATGTCTCTCACGTCGCGCAGCGGGATGAACTCGGTAATAAGGATCACGAGCGGCACTCCCGCCTCGATCACCTCGAGCGTCGCATCACGGGCCGTCGTATAGTGGCGCCAGATGGAAGCCGCCGCTATGTTCGGATGTTCCTCGAGACAGTCTTTCACGGTATCGTACACGGGGATCGTCTCATGGATACGCTGTCCGCCACGGCCGAGAGCAATACCGGCGGTGACCGTTGTGCCGAATTCCTGCATGAGTCCGGCGTGTCTCGTCCCCTGACGTCCCAGCCCGACGACCATCGTCTCTATCTGCTGGGTCTTTTCGATCTTCTTCACGAGGTCGGGACGGGCGTGCTTGATAAAGTGACAGAGCATTCCCTTATGAGCAGGTATCCGCTTACTCATTACTTCCCTCCCTTCTTGGCTTTTGTTTTCTTTTTAGCTTTTGCTTTCTTCTTGGGCTTCGCTTTTATCTTCGGCTTGGCTGCCTTCTTGGCTTTCGACGCCTTCTTGCCTTTCAGTGCGAATCCCTTTTTCAATCCTTCCTTGATGATATCGGCCATGATCTTCTGATTGCCGATGACGATGTGCATGTCCTTGAGCGACTCCGGAGTTTCAACTATGGCTTTCTTGAGATAGTCCGTCGCGCTCGGCAGGTCGGTGCCCACCATACGCCCGTAGACGGGAAGCATCCGCATCCCCGTTGCATGACGATCACGCAGGCATTTGATGAGACCGCGGATGAATACGTCACAGCTCGATATCCCGCCGAAACGCGACGTAACGACGATATCCACGATCTCCTTGTCCATGAGCAGATGGAACATCTCCGCCACCCTGTTCACCGGCGGGCCGCCGCCCGAGTCCATGAAGTTGACCGGTACGACCTTGCCATCGAAGAATCGGTCTCCAATGTTCGCCGTCTCGTCGATCGAGAAGATGCCGTAGCCGGCGCCCCCGGGAACGAGACCAACGTAGAGCTTGCCCTTCTGCTTGCGCGCATTTTCCGGCAGGAGATCGACGTAGATGAATCCCGCTTCACGGGCCCGGGTCTCGTCGCTCGTCGGTTCCGAAACGTCGTGTCTCGCTGAGCGAACGCCGAGGAGATCGAACAGCTCGCCGTGCCGGAAGAGGGCGTTGTCGTCGAGGACGATCTTTGCATCGGCAGCGATAATATTCTGGCTCTTCGTTAACATAAGCGGGTTAATCTCGGCGACCTTGCAATCGAACTTTTGGAAGGTTTCGTACAATTTGGATACGGCATCGACGAGCTTGTCCTCGAGGGCCTTGTTGCCGCCGAGACCCTTGTTGAGAAACCTGGCGAATTGCTGGGCCGTTCTCTTCGGGAGCTTCTTCTCGTTGCCCGGCAGCTCCTTCTTGAGAATGGCCTCGGGGCGCTCGAGCGCCACCTGCTCGATATCAACGCCGCCTTCGGCGCTCGCTATGGCGATCACGTTGAAGTTGGCCGGATTGGTCGTAACGCCGATGTAGCAGGCGCCGGCCTCGGAAGCGACCTCCTCGACGAGAATCGTCTCCACCGGGTAGCCTTTGAGAACGAGGCCGAATATCTCCTTGGCCTTCGCTTTCGCCTCTTTGAGGTTTTTCGCTTTCTTGATCCCGCCGGCCTTGCCACGGCCGCCGACGAGGACCATAGACTTGAGCATGACGGGAAACTTCAGCTTGAGCCCGTCGAGCTCTTCGGGGGAGTGGATCACCCCGTATTGTTTGGGAATGGTGAGATCCATCTCCCTGAACACCACTTTTGCCTCATGTTCATAGAGTCTCACTGTTACCGCTCCTTTCACACTGGAGTGCCCTATGGAATGGGGGAGGGGCGGAGCGCGGGTGGTTTCACGCCGCTTCCCGGCATTCTATGCATTGGTTTTTTTCAGCGCCTCTCTCGTGTACGGCAGAAGTCCCCCCGCGTCGCGAATCGCCAGTATCTCGGGGGGAAGCTTGGGGAATGAGAAACTTTTTTCCCCGATCTTGATCTCTCCCGCTTCCGCATCGAGCTGCACTTCATCGCCTTCCGTATATGCATCCACCGCATCCGCGCATTCGACGAGCAGCAGCCCCTGGTTGATGGCGGCACGGTAAAAAATCCTCGCGAAACCCTTTGCCACGATGGCCTGCACGCCGACCGCCTTGAGACCGACGACCGGCTGCTCGCGAGACGAGCCGCATCCGAAGTTCTTTCCAGCGAATACCAGATCCCCCGCCTGTACGCCTCCGGCGAAATCTGAATCGAGGTCCTCGAGAAGGTGCGGCTTGATTTCCTCGTCGGTGCTGCACGAATAGGTATACTTGCCGGGAAAGAGCATATCTGTGTTTATATCGTCTCCGTACTTCCAGACTTTCATGCGGTTACCTCCTTGCGCGGGTCCGCCACTTTTCCGTGAATGGCGGATGCGGCCACCGTCTGCGGGCTCGCGAGATATATCTCCGCTTCCTTGCATCCCATACGGCCCTTGAAGTTCCGGTTGGCCGTGCTGAGACATTTTTCGCCGGGGGCGAGAACCCCCTGATGGGCTCCGAGGCACGGTCCGCAACCCGGAGGCAGTATGATACCGCCCGAGCGGGAGAGGCGCGATATGATACCGCGCTCAACAGCAGCCTCGAACACATCCTTCGACGCCGGCAGGACGAGCAGACGCGAGCCCGCGGCGACCGTCTTGCCGTCGAGAATATCGGCGGCGGCCTCGAGATCGCTCAGTCGCCCGTTGGTGCAGGTGCCGATCAGAAACTGCTGTATCGGGATTCCCTCGATCTCGCCGACCGGTTTGACATTGTCCACCGTGTGTGGAAGGGCGACGACAGGCTCGATGCTTCCCATGTCGTATGTGAGCTCGCGCGCATACGCTGCGTCTTCATCGGCCCAGACCGGCTCGTAATCGCCTTTCTTGATGCCGAGGGAGGTGAGGTATTTTTTCGTTACGTCATCCACCGGGAAGACGGCTATCTTCGCGCCCATCTCGACGCCCATGTTGGCGATAGTGAAGCGCTCCTCGATGGACAGCGATTCGACGTTTCCGTGGAATTCCACTGCTGCGTAATTCGCGCCGTCGGCTCTGATGTCTCCAATTATATGGAGAACGAGATCCTTCGCGGACACCGGCGGCTCGAGCTTTCCCGTGAGCGTCATCTTGATAGTCTCCGGCACGCGGAGCCATGTCTCACCCCTGAGCAGCAGGGCTGCGGCTTCCGTTCGGTCGATACCGGTGGAGAAGGCGCCCACGGCGCCGTACGAACAGGTATGTGAATCGCTTCCCACGATGATGCTTGCCGGCAGCGCGAGGCCGCGTTCGAGGAGCACCTGATGGCAGACGCCTGTGCCCACGTCGAAGAAATGGGGAAGCTTGTGCTTGGCCGCGAACTGCCGTGCCACCGTGTGGTTCGTCGCTGTTTTTTCGCTCGCTGCAGGTATAACGTGATCGAGGATGATAACCGGCATATCGCGCCGCGCCACGCCGTGCCTCTCGAGGTCATCCTTGATCTTGCCGACGATGGCGGCCGTGTTGTCATGCGTCAGCAGGTGGTCTGGGTGCACGATGACGATCTGTCCCGGCACGACCTCGGGCTGGCCCGACTTCAAAGCAAGGACCTTTTCCGCGAACGTTTTTCCCATGACTAGCTCCCTTTCTAAACGTTCAATAGTCCGCCTTTTTTATATATGTTCATCTGCACTTCGGAAAACGGAACACCGGTCACCTGCTCTCCCGAGGGCAGCGTGACTGTGCCGTTCTCTAGGTCCACCTCTATCTCCTGCCCGCTCTCGAGGTTGGTGGAGACGAGGTCGGCGATCATGATGGGAAATCCCTGGTTTATCGCATTGCGCTCATAAATGGCGCCGAAGGATTCGCCGATAATGACCAACACGCCGAGGCTCTTGAAGCAATTGACCGCCTGCTGGCGTGACGAGCCGGCGCCGAAGTTCTTGCCGATGACAACGATGTCTCCCGGCTTTGCTTTTTTCGCGAAGTCTTCCCATCCCTTGAGGTTATCAAAGGTGTATTTGCCCATCTCCGCGATGTCGGTGATGGTGAGATACCTGTTGTGGAAGATCATATCGGTGTCGATGTTGTCCTCGCGTATCACCCAGGCACGTCCCTTGAATTTCGTCGGTTTGTCGGCGGTCTCTTCCTTACGCTTCGCCTTGGCGGCAATGGTTCCCGTCGCTTCGCCGGTGGGGAAGAGGACCGGTGCATCGGGCATGGCGTCGGGGATTGCGATCACCCCCGCCACCGCGGACGCCGCTACGACTACGGGCGAGGCGAGATAGACCTCTCCCTTGCCCTGCTTGCCCGCGAAATTGCGGTTTCCCGTGCTGATCGTGATCTCGCCGGGACCGTTCTGTCCTATCTGGCCGGCCGCGCAGCCGGCGCAGCCAGCGTTGCCGATGAGCGCTCCCGCCTCCTTGAAGATCTCGATGAGGCCCTCATCGAGGGATTGCTGCCAGACACGATCGGTGCTCGGGACGATCTTGAGCACGACGCCGGGCGCGACCTTGTTTCCCTTGAGTATCTCGGCGGCCGCCCGCATGTCCTCGAAACGGCCGTTTGTGCAGGAGCCGATAAACGCCGAGCCGATCTTCGTTCCCGCGACACTCGAGACATCGACGACGTCCTCGGGGTGTCCCGGTCTCGATGTCTGGGGCACGAGTCCCTCGACATCGATTTCGACGGTGCGCTCGTAAACGGCATCGGGATCGGTCAGCACCGGCTCTATCTTCCGCCCGGTCGCTTTGGAGCAATAGTCGACGACTTCGTCGTTGGGAGGGAAGAGGGCGATGATGCCCGCCATCTCGGTGGCCATCGACGCCATCGTGATGCGCCCGTGAAGATTCAGGGCGTCGACCGCGGGTCCGTAGAATTCCGCCGCGTATCCGAGGAGTCCGTTCGCTCCAAGAGTCTTGATCGCCGCAAGGACGAGATCCTTCGACGTGGCGGCGGGCGACGGTGTGCCCTTGAACTCCACCTTGAGTGTCGGGGGCACCTTGAACCATACGCGCCCGAACGCAAAGGCATGCGCGATGTCCACATCTCCCATTCCCTGCCCGAAGGCGCCGATCGCGCCGAGGATATTCGCGTGTGAATCGGTGGAAACGATTGTCGAACCGGGATAGGCGAGTCCCTCGTCGATGGCAATGTGGGTGCCGATGCCGGCGTCGATATCGTAGACCTTGATCCCGCGCTCGCGCGCAAAAATGCGGCAGAGCTGCTGATTGGTCGCGTACTTCTGATCGGAACCACCCGGATTGCAATCGAAGGTGAAGAACGTTTTTGCCGGATCGTCCACGCTGAGCCCGTTATCGCGCAGGTTCTTGACAACGTTCGCGCCGCCGAAGTCCCGCGCCACGCGGGCGTCGATTGTAATGTCAGCGATGTCTCCGGGCGAGACCTCCCGGCCGGCGTGTGCGCCGAGGATCTTTTCGATAATCGTCTTGCCCATGATTGACCTCCGCTTCTACTGAATGAGTGTTGATTTGCCGAGCATGACGAGGGGATTGAATGTCGCAAAGTCCGCCTGGTGTATGAACACCGTCTCGACGACCTGCGGTCTGCCTTCGCCTTCCTTGGCGTGGCAGCCGATCGTGTTGATCATCTCATCATCGAGACCCGCCGCGGCCGCGAGTATCGCCCCGGATATGGGATGCCGCGCGCACTTGCCCATATGGCTCTTTCGGTATCCCCCCGAGCCGTCTCTCTCTATTTCGAGGAGCTTTCCGACATCGTGCAGCAGACCGCCGGCAACGAGGCGGTCGAAGTCGATCTTGTAGGGGACCTCGTTATAGGTATCCGTCTGCGCCTTCGCCAGCGCCAGCGCGCCCTCGGTTACCGCGATGGTGTGCTCGATGAAATTAACTCCCCGCGTGTCGGCGAGCAGTGTGAACGGTATCTTTTTCAGATCTTCCACCGTTTCCCAGCCGCCGCGCTCGCATCCCGTCACCCATACTTCCACGACCTTGTTTCGGAGCTCCTCGTCCTGGATTTGTGAAAGCTGGGCGGAAAAAAGCTTCTCGATATCTTTCTTACTGATCATTTTTCACGCTCCCGTCTCTCAGCCTGAGTTTTGCCTCACGCTACAGCCGTTCGAGGATCGCGTTGGTAACCTGGTCGGTCGTTGCCGCTCCTTTCGCAACGACGTCCGGACCGCCGGGAAGCTTGAGCATGTCGTAGGTGAGGACCTTACCCTCTGCGATCACATCTCCGATTGCCTTTCTGATCCTCTCGGACATCTCCGTTTCGTCGAGGTGGTCGAGCATCATGCAGGCGCTGAGAATCATCGCCATCGGATTGACGATCTGCGGATCGAGGGTTTCATACTTCGGCGCCGAACCGTGTGTCGGTTCGAATACGGCTACCTCCTTACCGACATTGGCGCTTCGCGCGAAGCCGAGACCGCCGACGAGGCCTGCGAATCCGTCGGAGACGATATCGCCGAACATGTTTCCGGCGACAATGATCCCGTAATCTTCCGGATTCTTCGTGAGCCACATCATCTGGGCGTCGATATTCGTGTTCCAGAGCTGGATATCGGGATACTGTTTCTGTATCCGCAATCCTGTCTGAAGCATCATGCCGGACGTTTCCCTGATGACGTTCGGCTTCTCGCAAATGGTCACCGATTTATATCCGAACTTCTTCGCGTACTTGAAGGCCTCTTCGACGATACGGTTGCACGCCGCCTGCGTGAATATGCGCGTCGATATGGCGAGCTCTTCACCCGGGACATCGGCGTATGCCTTGAATTTCGGATGCGTGGCGAACGCCTTTCGAACTTCATCGGGAGGGTTTGTCCACTCTACACCAGAGTAGAGCCCCTCGGTGTTCTGCCTGAAGATGACGACATTAACCAAGGGTTCCTCGAGTTTTCCGTCGGCGCCTCTACGGACGAAGTTCAGCGGATTGCCCGGGAACGAGATGCATGGGCGGATGCAGAGATCGAGCTTGAATTTCTGACGCATCCCGACGATCGGGCTGAAGTATGACAGGCCTTTGTCCTGGAGTTCGGGGGCGAGCTCTTTTGCAGCCTCCGCCTTCGGTTTTGATGTGATGGCGCCGAACAGTCCTACCTTGTGTTTCGCGAGAAGATCTATCGTCCGGTCGGGAAAGGGATTTCCCTCCTTGCACCAGAACTCCCACCCGATATCGGCGTGCACGTATTCGGCCTTGAAGCCGATCTTATCGAGCACTCTGATAGCTTCGGGAAGAACACGATTGCCGATTCCGTCTCCCGGCATTGTTACGATTGTTGGCGTAGCCATTGAATCCTCCTCTCATTACGAGTTTTTCTACGCTACCGTTGTCGTTTGTTACGTGCTGACCAAAGCGGCACCGGCGTCGACCGCCTTGACATTGATATCCGCGATTTTCTTTTTCTGGAACGTCGAGATCGCGGTCCCGAACGCTTCGACGGGGAATATGCCCGAGTCCACCAACACTGCCGACAATGCGACGACCGCTATCGACAGCCTGCCTATCTTCTTCGCCGTTTCGATCAAGGGGAGTCTCACGATCTTGGCCTTCGTCTCGGGCAGTTCCAGAGATTCCTCCGCATAGAGGGTACAGGTATCGGGGAGCTGTTCGATTCTCTTTCGTGCCCTTTTTAGGCCGTCTTCGGAGATAACGATGAAGTAGTCGGGCGTATCGATAGCCGTGTATTCGATGCGGTCCGGGCTGACGATTATCTCGGCTATGGAATGGCCCGTCATCACCGTTATCGGGTAGTCGTCCTTCTGCGTGGTGTCGAGACCGCTGTACATCGACGCCTCGGCAAAGAGTGTAGCCGCCGATTTGATTTTTTGCCCCGCGCTTCCCGCGATAACGATGCCGGTTTGCCTCTTGACGTTGTTGTCGTATTTCGTTTCGATCTTCGGCTTTTTCTTTATAACGCCCTTTCCAGCCTCGTACGACGCACGGTAATGCGCGCTGTACTCTTCGCGCGGGTTGTCCACCAAAAGTCCCGTTTTGAAGCCGTAGCTGTCGAGCAGCTCATCGAGCTCTTTTTTCTTGATCTGATTGCGCGGCGCGTAGTAGGCGGTGCAGAGCTCCCAGATATCGAGCATGGCAAAGCCCGGCTGTGAGATGCCTTGAGCCAGTACATCGGGCAGATCCTTGTCGAATGCGGTGGCGCGGTATACCCACGGGGCGCCGGCGGCGATCGCCGTGCCGCAGAGATTCATCGGACCCTCGACATTTCCCCACGGTGTCGTGGACGTAACACCGCCGGTCGGTGTCGTCACGGAATGCTGCCCGCCCGTCATGCCGTAATTGAAGTTGTTTGCGACGAGCAGCGTAATGCCGATATTGCGGCGGGCGACGTTGAGCAGGTGCGTGCCGCCGATGCCGCATCCGCCGTCCCCCTTGAGCGCAATTACGGTGAGGTCGGGGCGCGCCAGCTTGAGACCGCACGCATACGTTATCGAACGGCCGTGCAGCCCGTGAAAGGCGTTCGTGATAAAATACCGGTCCGAGAGGCCGATGCATCCGATATCGGTTACCACCGCGACTTCCTTCGGATCGAGCTGCAGCTTGACGAGGGCCTTGTCGAGAGCCTTTATGAGCGTGTGGTGCCCGCAACCGGGACAAAACGGCAGTGGTCCTATCTTGTCGGTCATGTAGGTTGTGTATTTCATCTCGCTCACGACAGACCTCCTTTCTGCGATATCTCCTCCGGGGAGACCAACTTGGTATTCATCTTGTTCACGCCGATCACTTCCACATCCTTCGGCGCCAGTCTCTCGATCTCGAGCAGGTACTGGCCCATGTTCATCTCGGGCACGATAACCTTCTTGATCCCCTTCATCGCCTTTGTAATGGCCAGTTTCGAAATGGGCCAGAGCGTCTGAAGAACGAGCGATGAAATCTTTTTGCCTTTGGATCGGGCGTCCTTGACGGTTACCGCAGCCGATCTCGAAATGATCCCGTAGCTGACGATGAGCGTATCGGCACCCTCTTCGAGATCTTCCCTCACAAGCGCCATGTCATCGGCGGCCCCGTCGATCTTTGCCGTATAGTGATCGATCATCTCCTGTATCGTATCCGGATCGGTCGTGAGATACCCGGTCTTGTCATGCGTCGAAGTGGTGAACCGGGCTATATGTTCTTCGCCGAAATCCGAAACGGGAGGGACTTCGGTGAGCTTATTAAAGGAATGGGGGATGTACTCCTTGTCCGGATCCGCCTTCGTTCTTTCGATGAGCGGCGGCAGCTCGATGGCGTCGAGATCCACCGACTCTTTCGTCACGCCGATCTCCTTGCTTGCGAGAACAAACACCGGTGTCCGATATTGTTCGGCGATATTAAACGCCCGGTAGGTCAATTCGTACGCCTCACCGACCGTTGCCGGACTCAGTGCGACAACGGGAAGCCCGCCCGAGGTGACCCAGCGGGTGAACTGAATGTCTCCCTCGGCCCCCTTGGTGGCAGATCCAGTGGCCGGTCCCTGGCGCTGAATGTTCACGATAACGAGCGGTGTTTCACCCATGATGGCGAGACCGACATTCTCGCTGTAGAGACTTATCCCCGGACCGCTCGTAGCCGTCATTACCCTGCGGCCGGCCATCGCCGCAGCGATGATAAATCCCATGGAAGCGATCTCGTCCTCCGCCTGGATCGCCGTGCCGCCGATTTGGGGCACCAGCTCCAGCATGTAGTGGAGAATCGACGATGCCGGTGTGATAGGGTAGCCGGCGAAAAAATCACATTTCGCCTTCATCGCTCCCCGGGCAATTGCTTCATTTCCTTCGAGAAACTCTCGTCCCATCGCAGACTCCTTCAGATGAAATAGTCACTTCGATTACGCGACTGTTTGCAGTCGATTCCGTTTCTGATTACTGTGTTGAGGTTTTCGCTCGACGTATCCGAGTTGCGTTATAAGGAAGTCAAGACACCCAATATCACCACTTCAGATCGCCCTCTTTTGGTCCTCTTCACGTGCATGCTGAAGACAGCATCGTCTTTAGCGCTTTTTTCCCGCCGAATAACCGCATGAAAGTCACAAGTGCTGAATACGGAAAAAGACTTATTACAAAAGCCTTTGAATTTTATACCATAAACCCCTGTCAAATGAAAAGGAAAAAATTAAGATATAGTATAAACCTTGGCTGAAAATTTACGGGATATCGGTAATTGTTGATATGAGTTGTGAATATTTTTAATTTATAATAGATACGGTGCAGGCGATGTTGTATACACGAACCGGGTCATGCGCGTCCCGATAGGGGCGAAAATGTGGGGCCGCGCTGTCTCTCGTTCTCTCGTTCAATTTCTCGTCTCTCGTTCAATTTTCTCGTTCAATTTCCCGTTTCTCGTATAATTTCTGCTTGTTTTTTCGAATGCGATATGTCAGACTGTGCATATCGAAACAAAAGTAAGGTAATCATGGGTACAAAGGAGGTAATCATGGGTGCAAATGAAGAGCTCGTCAAAGCGATCGTCTCCACCGCCGGCATCGAGGATGACAAGAAGTTTCTGTCGTGCGCCGAAGCCTTTGATTTGGCGAAAAAATTCGATGTGAAGATCGCCGAGATCGGCGACATCTGCAATGATCAGGATATAAAGCTCAAAGAGTGTCAGCTCGGCTGTTTCTGATGGCGCAGAAACGTTCATACGTCCCTGAAGGGAATAAGCGCGCACGCGCGGTTCCTGGGAAGAAGCGCACAAGCGGTCCTCGCGGCTTGAGCCCTAAAATGAAACTCTGGATCTCCTCCCCGGATGATGAGGGGGTTTTCGGCGATGGTAAGTGGCGCTTGCTGAGGGCCATCGAACGTGAGTCTTCATTGAAGGCAGCGGCGGAATCCCTGCACATCAGTTATCGTAAGGCATGGGGGGATTTGAAAAAGGCCGAAGAAAGCATGGGTCTGAAATTCATAGAAAAGCATCGCGGGGGCGATCATGGTGGGGAAACAATTCTGACCGATGAGGGAAAGAAATGGCTATCCGCCTATTCCCGCTTTCACTCGGAACTTCACTCTGCGCTCGAGACGATCTTTAAGGATCACATTGCATCTCTTCTGAAGTGACTTTTTGTTCCGGCGCCTGTGCAAAGGGATTGACCATGCAAAAGAGATCTCTTGCATTGATAATTACCGGCTTGTGCCTGTTCGCGGCATGGCCCTCGAGCTCATCGGAGCTCGACGAATCCGTTTCCGGACAGCTCGTCATCTTTCATGCCGGGAGTCTCACCGTTCCGTTCAAGGAGATCGCGAAGGCATTTATGATAGAGCACCCCGGCGTGACAATAAATTGCGAAATCGACGGAAGCAGAACGTGCGCCCGCAAGATCTCCGACCTGCACAAGCGCTGTGATGTATTCGCCTCAGCCGATTTTACGGTCATCGATCAACTTCTGATACCGGACTATGCAGATTGGAATATCAAGTTTGCGACGAACGAAATCTCGATTGCCTATCATGACAAATCCCGGCGCGCGGGAGAAATAACGGCCGATAACTGGTATGATGTGCTGCTCGATGATGACATTCGTTTCGGGAGATCCGAACCCGACTCCGATCCGTGCGGATACCGTGCCGTTATCACGATGAAACTGGCCGAACAGTACTACGATCAAGAGGAGCTTGCGGCGAAATTGCTAGCGAAAGACCTCGAATACATACGGCCGAAATCGGTGGATCTGCTCGCTCTCCTCGAGTTCGGAGAGGTCGATTACCTCTTCGAGTATCGCTCGGTTGCCGAGCAACACGGTCTGAGACAGATTCTGCTGCCCGATTCAATCAACCTGAAGAATCCAGAATTATCCGATGTCTACAAATCCGCGACCATCGCCTTGAGCGGGAAGGCGCCCGGTACGACGATCACAAAGATCGGACAACCGATAGTGTACGGTGTAACCATTCCTTCGACGGCGGAGAACCGCAGCGCGGCGCTCGCATTCCTGGAGTTTCTTCTCGATGAGCGCAAGGGGGGCGCGATAATGGCGAAAAACGGCCAGCCATGGGCGGTTCCATCAGTGACCGCGACTTTCGATAAGCTGCCGACCGATCTCAGGAAATTCGCGTGCGAAACGCAGGAGCATAGATGAACAGCCATTCAATACAGGGAAACGGCATCGTCCGATTCGGGGGCGATCCTCTCTATCTGATATCCACCGCACTCGGCGGATTGGTACTGCTGTTTATCGCAGCGCCGCTCATTGGAATGCTGCTTCATACGACGGGATCAGAGCTCAGAGAAGCGGCGGTTGATATCGAAGTGCAGAGAAGTATCTGGCTCACCATCTGGACGGCGATGGCCGCGACGGTGATCTTCGCGATCGCCGCGATACCATTTTCATATCTTCTCGCGCGAAAGAATTTCCCCCTGAAAGGCCTCGTGACGGGAATCATCGATCTCCCGATCGTGATACCTCATCCCGTGGCGGGCATTGCTCTGCTGAGCGTAATTGCGCGCGACTCACTTTTCGGAAATGCCGCCGACAGGTTCGGGATCAGCTTCGTGAGCAATCCGGCGGGCATCATTGCGGCGATGGCATTCGTCAGCATACCGTTTCTCATCAATGCGGCATGCAATGGATTCCAGGCGGTTCCCGAGCGTCTGGAAAAAGCGGCCCTCAATCTGGGGGCATCTCCGACGAGGGTCTTCTTTACGATATCCCTCCCTCTCGCGTGGAGGTCGATCCTATCCGGTTTGATACTCATGTTCGGCCGGGGAATGAGTGAATTCGGCGCCATCATCATCATTGCGTATCACCCGATGGTCGCACCGATACTCATCTACGAGCGGTTCGGCGCATTCGGCTTGAAATACGCCCGTCCCGTGGCTGCATTATTTGTTCTAGTTAGCCTTTCACTTTTCATCGTACTGAGGTTCATCGGTGGAAAAAGGGTCGCTGCTCAGCATTGAGAATATCTCGAAGACGTTTGGGACGTTCAGCATCAGGGATGTCTCCTTCGATGTCGAGGCGGGAGACTATTTCGTTCTCCTCGGTCCGTCCGGCGTAGGAAAGACGGTTCTGCTGGAGACGATCGCCGGCCAGCTGATCCCGGACAGCGGGCGCATCGTTCTGGACGGCACCGATATCACCCATGCGAAAATCCAGAACCGAAAGGTTGGACTGGTCTATCAAACGAGAACGCTTTTCCCTCATCTTACCGTGCGCCAGAATATCGCGTACGGTCTGCGAAGCAGGGGGCGCAAACGGCACGAGCGGGTAAGCGAGCTTGCTGCCGATGTCGGTGTATCAAACTTGCTCGACCGAAAGCCCGGCAATTTGTCCGGAGGAGAGTACCAGCGGGTCGCGCTCGCGCGCACGATCGCAACCGAACCGCGCTGCCTGCTCCTCGACGAACCGCTGTCGAATCTCGACGTTCAATCACGCTCGGGGATGCGTTCACTACTGAGAAAACTTCGCCGAAACGGGCAGACCGTCGTGCACATAACGCACGATTACGAGGAGGCGCTCGCGCTTGCGACACGTATGGCCGTAATGGAAAACGGCCGCATTCTCCAGGTGGATGTTCCCGAGGAGCTCTTCCGGCACCCGAAGTCCGATTTCGTCGCGCGCTTTATCGGCATCAGAAATTTTTTCAGGGGTGATCTCGTGTCGGACGGCGCAGGGAACGTCGCGGAATTTGTCACAAACGGCCTCACCTTTCAGATAGCGACCGATATGCGGAGCGGTAGGGGATGTCTCATGCTGAGAAGCGAGGATATCATCGTTACGAAAAAGCCGTCCGAGACGAGTGCCCGAAACACGTTCAGGGGAACGATCATCGATATCGCCCCCGTGCGGCGCGGCATCGAGCTCACCGTAGATATCGGAATGGAAATCACCGCATTGATAACGCGGGAGTCTCGTGAAGGGCTCCATCTCGATATCGGACAAACCGTGTGGATCTATTTCAAGGCAACCGCGGGCAAGTTCCTAGGGGAACATAGTGATTAAAGTAGCGAATATGCTCATGATCGGCTCGTCGGTCCGCAAGGTCGGAAAGACCGAGCTCGCCTGCAGCCTCATCGGCAGATATCACACGCAGCACGATATGATCGGCATCAAGGTCACCACCATCCTGGAGGCCGACGGCGAGTGTCCTCATGGTATCGAAGGGTGCGGCACCTGCACCAACTTCGAGGGAGATTACTGCATCACGGAGGAGGAGATTTCGGGATTGCCGGGCAAGGATACGGTACGGATGCTCGAGGCCGGCGCCGCGAGGGTTCTCTGGCTTCGGGTTCTCAAAGATCGTCTCACCGAAGGGGTATCGGCACTCCTCGACGGAATCGACCGCGGCGCCGTTATGATATGCGAGTCGAACAGCCTGCGCACCGTCGTAGAGCCGGGGCTCTTCCTCATGGTCGAATCTGCATCTTCAGATGAATATAAACCGACGGCGCGGGATGTGAGAGACCGTGCCGACAGGATCATTCGATTCGACGGCGAGAAATTCGATACCGATTTGGATGATATAACCTTTATCGATGGCACATGGGCGTTCAAAGAGGATGCGACCGCGATAATAATGGCCGGCGGCAAGAGCTCCCGGATGGGCCGGGACAAGGGGATGCTGCCGATCGACGGCAGACCGATGATAGCGCATATATGCGATAAGCTGCGTCCCCATTTCAAAGAGCTCCTTATCAGCGCAAATGACGCGGAGCGGTATTCGTTTCTCGGGATCGACATTGTAAAGGACAGGATCCCCGATCGCGGTCCGCTGATGGGCATTGCATCAGCGGTGGAGGTTTCGGCGCACGATGTGAATGTGACCGTCGCCTGCGACATACCCGGTGTCGAAATGGCTTTCGTGCGTCGCATGCTGCGAGAGAGCGCAGGGTACGACGGTGTTGTTCCGGTGACGGGCGCCTCATTCCTCGAACCGCTGTGCGCGGTCTATAGAAAGAGCATTCTCGGTCCTTTCAATGAGGCAATCGATCGTGGCGAGAGAAAAATCAAAGAGGTTTTGAAAAATTGCAGGATAAAATATATCGAAGTCGACGACGCCGGCCCGTTTCGCAACATCAACACGGCGGAAGATTATGAAAAATATATTACGGCACGGCCGGCAATCGAAAGAGAAAGGGAAACCAGATGATACCGTTCGAAAAAGCCCTCGAGATCGTCATGGACGCAGCTAGGCAGCTCGAGACAGAAGCGGTGGCACTCGAAGACACTCACGGGCGCATACTGGCCCAGGATGTCACATCCGATATGGATATGCCGCCGTTCGACAAATCGGCCATGGACGGCTACGCGTGCCGGCGCGAAGACCTCGGCAACGAACTGACCGTTATAGAGAAAATACCGGCGGGATACGTGCCCCGTCACGCCCTAAAACGCAATCAGTGCGCAAAGATCATGACAGGCGGCATGGTGCCGGAGGGCGCCGACTGCGTCATCATGGTTGAATTTACCAAGAACCTGACCGATACCACCATCGCGTTCAAGGGAAAGGAAACGAAGAAAAATATCGCTCACAAGGCGGAAGATTTAAAAAAGGGAGACCTTGTGCTTTCCAAAGGCATTAGGCTGAGGGCTCAGCATATCGCGGTTCTCGCGACCGCCGGATGCACCGCTCCGCTCGTTTCCAGGCAGCCGAGGGTCGGCGTCATTGCAACGGGCAATGAACTGGTTACGCCGGACAAGGAGCCGGCTCCTTCACAGATAAGAAACAGCAACAGCTATCAGATATGCGCGCATGTAAAATCCGCGCTCGCGATCCCCTCGTACTACGGTATCGCGCAGGATACGGAGGAATCTCTCGATACAATGATAAAGAGCGCCAAGGCCGAGAATGACGTGATCATTCTCTCGGGCGGCGTATCGATGGGAGATTACGATATCGTGCCGGAAATGCTCGAGAAGAACGGCTTCAATCTGCTCTTCCACAGGGTTGAGATCCAGCCCGGCAGACCCGTCGTCTTCGGCCACTCGGATGAAGCGTTTTGTTTCGGGCTTCCGGGAAATCCCGTCTCCACATTCGTCACATTCGAGCTCATCGTGAAGCCGTTCCTCTGCACAATGATGGGGTATGATTTCAGGCCGTTGGATATGCCGTTTCGACTGGACCAGACCATTACGAGAAAGAGGGCCAAGAGGACGGCGTGGATCCCGGTTGCGTTCTCGGGTGATGGGGGAGTGGTGCCGATCGAGTATCACGGATCGGGGCATCTCCATGCCCTGAGCGATGCCGACGGGATGATAGTGATCCCAGTCGGAGTAAACGAAGTCAAAGAGGGAACGATCGTATATGTTAGACAGATTCAATCGTAGAATCGACTACCTTCGTATCTCGGTGACGGACCGGTGCAATCTCCGATGTGTTTACTGCATGCCCGAAGGGGGCGTGCCGCTCATCCCGCGTGAGGAGATCATGTCTTTCGAGGAGATGCGCGACGTGGCACGGGTTGCGGTCGAAATGGGAATGGAACGGATACGCATTACCGGCGGGGAGCCGCTGATCAGGCGCAATATCGTCGAGCTCGTTTCGATGCTTGCGGCGATAGAGGGAGTGCGCGATCTCGCGATGACGACAAACGGCATATTGCTCGAGGAATTTTCGTTGATGATCGCCGATGCGGGGCTTCACAGGGTCAATGTCAGTCTCGATACGCTCGATCCGAAACGCTATGCGCAGCTCACCGGAGGCGGGGATATCGTGCGCGTACTCCTCGGCATAGAAGCGGCCCAGGAGGCGGGGTTGAATCCGGTGAAATTGAACTGCGTGATACGGGAATCATCAGATGAACCGGATGCGATACAAGTTACGAGATATGCCGCAGAGAATGGATTGATCGTGCGCTTTATCAGGCAGATGGAGCTTGCCCGGGGAACGTTCTGGATCGTTGAGGGCGGCACCGGCGGGAACTGCGAACAGTGCAACCGTCTGAGACTAACGAGTAACGGAATGATAAAGCCATGCCTCTTCAGTGACGTCGTATTCAGTGTCCGGGAGCTCGGCATACGGGAAGCGATCGAGCGGGCCATTGCCGCGAAACCGGAGAGAGGCATAAAGAGCGAGAATCATAGCTTCTATAATATAGGAGGATAGATTGGGAAAGTTGAGCCATACAGACGATGAGGGCCGGGCGCGAATGGTCGATGTGAGCGGCAAGCCTCCGCAGCACCGTGTTGCCAAGGCGAGAGGATTCATCGCGCTCCAGGAGGAGACGATCTCGCTCATCAAAGAGAACAACATGAAAAAGGGCGATGTGCTCGCCGTGGCCGAATTCGCGGGCATTCAGGCGGCGAAAAAAACATCCGAGCTCATACCGCTCTGTCATCCGCTGCCGATCACAAACGTGAAGGTGACGGCGCAACTCGAGGAGGGGGGCGTATCGGTAACGAGCACCGTCTCGTGCGTCGCCCAAACCGGCGTCGAGATGGAGGCGCTCTGCGCAACGAGCGTTGCGCTTCTCACCGTCTACGATATGTGCAAGGCGGTGGACAAGCAGATGAAGATAGGGGAAATCGTACTGCTGGAGAAAACGAAGAGCGGCTGATCTTCGGACGTCTTTCGTTAATAATCAAGAGGGTTCTGTAATGAAGGTGAAGAAATCGAATTCAGGAATGCGTGTCGTATCGGTAAATATCTCTGACGAGAAGGGGACGGCAAAGCATCCCGTTTCGGAACTAAAGATAAGTGAACGGGGCTGTGTCGACGACGCGCATGCGGGGGACTGGCATCGTCAGGTGAGCATACTCTCGCGCGAAAGCATCGACCGTTTCGCAGAGAATATGAATCGCACGATCAATCCGGGCGAGTTCGCGGAAAACATCACGACCGCCGGAATGGAGCTGGGAGCGGTTTCTATCCTCGATCGTTTCGTGATCGGTGACGTGGAGCTCGAGGTAACGCAGATCGGCAAGGAATGTCATGGCGAGAGCTGCGCGATATTCCAGGAAGTGGGCAAGTGTGTCATGCCCAAGGAGGGGATATTCTGCCGTGTGCTCAAACCAGGAGCAATTAAACCGTGCGACAACATTACCTATCTGCAGAGACCGCTACGCTTCCGTGTCATTACACTGAGCGATCGGGCGCAGAGGGGCGAGTACGAGGACCTGAGCGGACCGCGCGTCCGGGAAATCCTTGGAAGTTTTTTCAAGGATAAACGCTGGCACGCGGAAATCGAATCGTGTCTGATCGGTGACGATGCGGAGGAGCTGCGGCAGGAACTGCAATCCGCCCGCGACGCAGGCGTCGATATCGTCATAACGACCGGGGGCACCGGTGTCGGGCCGAGGGACATAACTCCCGAGGTTGTGACACAGCTCTGCGATAAGCTCATACCGGGCGTCATGGAACAGATCAGATTGAAGTACGGCGCAGCCAAACCGAATGCGCTGCTCAGCCGTGGCGTCGCCGGCGTGATGAAGCAGACGCTCGTCTACACGCTGCCGGGCAGCGTGCGGGCCGTTAACGAATATATGGATGAGATATTAAAAACCATGGAGCATCTGATAACGATGCTCCATGGTTTGGGTCATTGAAAAGCTTTATATTCCTTCAAATATTATCAGATCCCGGTTTGCCGCATCCCTGTATATGAAACAGACCGGATGAATTACCTCTTGTCCCGCACCGCGATAACGACTCGGCGGTTTTTCGCCTTTCCATCATCGGTTTCATTCGTCGCGATAGACTGGTACTCTCCGTATCCGACCGCCTTCAGACGTTCCGGATCAGCCTCGTATTTTTCTCGCAGGTAATGAAGCACCGAATGAGCGCGGGCCGAGGAGAGCTCCCAGTTCGATTTGTACTTGTTCTTGTACTTCTCAAGGATCTGGACGTTGTCGGTATGCCCTTCGATCAGGATCCAGTACTCCGGGTACTTTGCGAGCACGCTCCAGATCTTATCTAGGATATCCTTTGCTTCCTGTGTCAGCTTGACGCTTCCCGATGTAAACGTCATCGCTTCGGGCAGTGTGATCTTTGTCAGTCCCTCTTTCTCCTCGAGCCAGAGCCTTTCCTTCTGTTCGAGATCGGCGAGCGCCTCCTTCAGGTCGGCATTGAACCTTTCGGCTCGTTCCTTCTCTTCGGCGACTTGGCCCTTCAGTTCCATTACTTCGCCCTCGAGGTCTGCGATCTGCTGATCCTTCTCGGCTATCAGTTTCTTGTTCGAGCAGCCGGCAACGAGCATCACGGCGACCGTGAGCAGAACGATGAGCTGGAATTTTCGCATTATTACCCTCCTTTGTCGTTTTCAATCGTTCGAGTTGAACTGAGATAAAGCTAATGTAAGAATCTATACGGAATTTGCAGGTGCGTCAAGGCGATATTACATGTTCGCCATGGGATGGGGTAAACGGAGCAATGGATATTCGTTCAATTGGGTATGAATCCGTCCATAAAATATATTTTTATGACTAAAAAGATCTCATGACTAGTCAATAAATTTCTACCTTACAAGAACGATTTTCTTGGTTTCCACGTATGCCTGTGTAGCCAACCGGAGGAAATACACTCCACTTGGCAGGCCGGCGGTATTCCACTCCACGGTATATGTTCCACCGGATTTACTCACTCTCTCGAATTTTTTCACCTGGCGGCCCGAAACATCATAAATCGCTATCTCAACATTCGATCTCTCCGGCAGGTTATAGTGAATGCGCTGAACGGGATCGTCGGGATAGCTGTCTAGAATTATGCGGTATTGCTTTCTCGCTTCGATGAAATCTCTGGGAGGTTTTCCCTTGATGATCACGCAATCGATTCCTTCGAATTCCGTGCCGTCATTGAATGTGCCGGTTAATTCGAGAGAAATGATCTCGCCCGGTTCGAGTTCACCAAGGGTGCTCACGAGCTCGGGAGCATCGAATTTCAGTATGAGGTCGGCTATCCCATCGGGGCCTTCCTCGGTACATGCGCATTCTTCGTCGTTCGAGACGGGCGCAGTTACATCTTCGATGTTCGAACGGATCGGTGATATGCCTTCGAGTTTTATCGAGTTAACATCGATCGTGGAGATGTCATATTCGCCGGTTCCCACGATCGCAGCCGGAAGGACTCCTTTGCTATTGGGATTGAGCGGATTGGGGCACGAACCGGGACGGATGTCGAATGACACAGTTATAGTAGGAGCAACGCCGATCACATGCGTTGCATAAATATCTGTATAATCTCCGTTTCGCTCATCCTCCCAGACCGCGAGAGCGCCTTCTAGGCCATCAGAAACGATCTGCATTCTGTGTTGGGAAGAGGGCGCATTGCAGACGCATACACCGTCGACCGTCCATAAGCTCCGGCCATTCCCGTCAATTCTCTGCGCGTAAATATCCCCCTCCGCGTCGTCACGTTTATCCTCCCATATGATTATTGCTCCTCCTGAACCGTCAGCGGTGATTTTTGGATAGAGTTGCTGTGATCTTGCCGTGCAAACGGGTACACCATTCGGAGTCCATTGCATCGAGCCGGACGCATCGACTCGCTGCGCATAGATATCATAGGAGCGGGCCAGGTCATGCCATATAATGATGGCACCTCTCGATCCGTCGGGGATGATCCCTAGCCATGATTGATCATAAGCATAGTCACAAACAGGAACGCCATTTGTGGCCCACAGGCAACCGCCGTTCGCATCGACGCGCTGAGCGTAGATATCCCACTTGCCGTCGCGATGATCATGCCATGAGATGATGGCTCCTTCCGAGCCATCCGGGATGAGCCATGCCTCTATTTGCGATCCGTTCATTGTGCAAATTGCTACTCCATCCGCCTGCCACACGGTGGCGCCATTCGCATCAATCCTCTGTGCATAGATATCCCAGTTGCCGTCTCGTCCGTCGTTCCACGCGATGATGGCTCCTCCCGAGCCGTCCGATGTGATGCGGGGCATATATTGATCCTCGTCGGCAGAGCAGATCGCGACGCCGTCCGCCTGCCACAGAACCGATCCGTCCGCGTCAACCCTCTGGGCATAGATATCATCGTTGCCGGCCCGATCATCCCACCACGTAATAATTGCCCCTCCCGATCCGTCAGGGACGATCCGAGGGCGCTCCTGATCACCGCTTGCCGTGCAGATCTCGACACCGGGATACGGCCACTGGATCGATCCACCGGCATCGATCCTCTGGGCATAGATGTCTTTATTGTCATTGCGGTTATCATCCCAGGTAATAATAGCTCCTCCGGAACCATCGGAAACCAACTGGGGCAGGCCTCGGAGACGGCGATTCCAGCAGATCAAGCGGCCGTTTAGCGGCCAGAGCGCCGAACCGTTCGCATCTATCCTCTGCGCATAGATGCTCATAGAGGATCCACGGTTGTCCGCCCATGTCATAATGGCTCCTCCCGAACCGTCTGAGATGATCTGAGGAGTGATTTGATTCAGGTCCGCCGTGCAGATGGCCGTGCCATTTTCAACCCACTGAGAAGATGCCGATACGGCCCAAAACATGATGAGCGCAAATGCAAAAAGTCCCACTAATTCCTTCATTGCCCACCTCCATGGCATAACAGGTTCCCGCAACGCAGTTAGCTGCAAGCGACGCATAAAACGTATAGTCTGATTCCCTCCGAGAACGCTCACTGATTAACAGGTGGGATCTTTTAGCAGTATAACATATATGGAGTACCCTTCTCTTCTAAAATTACATCCATAGCTGTTTATTGTCAAATTTAAATGGTCTTTTTACGAGTCGCTCGCCAGTGATGAAGGGCAGCGGAAATCGGTTATACAAAACCGGGTAGTGTCTGTGCCGCTACTGATTATCCCTTAGTAGATAAACGGAAGTATTGTATTGAGGATAATTGAATTGCTGACGAGTCGCGCAGCTATGTCAGCTTAATGTAACAAACATGCTGCTTGATCTTTGGATCTTATCTTAGTGGAGTCGGCGGGAATCGAACCTTATGTGAGTATAAACTCTAATCCTATGATGGCGCAAGGTTTCGGCTGCTATCTTGTTTGAAACAAGCTGTTAGGACGGCTCCCATAATCCTCTGGCGTCCATTCGAATCCTCTTTAATCCACCCCAGTCTTGGAGACATTTTGGAGACGGCCGACAGCGCAACCCACTGATACCGAGAATCAAATCGCTACCGACGGTATTTGGGCCTTTGATCGAGGCAATGATTCGGCATTCGAAATCTTCTATGTTGGTTCTGTAGCGATCCCTGCCACGAAGAGGATTCCGTCCTCGACACGTTTCTTAATCGTGAAGAGTTCGGGCAGTTTAAACTTCCCAGCTGCACCATGCGTACCACTGTTGAATACATTGAACAGCTCGATGATGTTCTGAACGTCTTGCTCGACGAACTCATCCAGTGAATCAACTGAAAGGCCTCGTCGCCCCAGAAGATAATGTATCTTCGCCCTTCTCGTTGGATCACCATCTTCTGTCCGAGGGCAGGAGGGATTTGCCGCGATTACTTCGCCATTGGGAGCAGCAAGCTCCAGGATTTGACACAGTATCTCCCGAGAGCTTGTGCAAAAATGACGGGATGCGTCGGGGTAATTCGGATTGAGGGAGAAGATCGCTCCACGCCACCGATTATCCGACAGGCTGCTAGTCAACTCCCCTTCCAACAGCCCCCCCCGATTAGTGGATAAAGGACACTACAAATCCCGCTCAGCCTCATTTTCCCACTTCTCACAGTCGGGCAAGTAAACCGACATGAGGCTTTTGAAAAGTTTTCCGTGATTCGGTATCCGCAGATGAAGCAGTTCGTGTACGATGACATACTCCTGAAACCCGATTTCTTCCATAAGAAGATCTTCGCTGAAGCTGATCCATTTCCCCGGAGAGCATGAAGCCCATTTGCTCCACATCCTCTGGACGCGAATCTGCGCAGGCTTTACATCGAGCCGCTCGGCCCACTCTCGAACCGACGTCTTGAATTCATCTTTTTCCCGGATAGTCCTTCGTGTCCTGTTTACAGTTTTCATTTCGTTCCCAACCGGAGCAGGGCCTCAGCAACCTGGATCATACTTTCCTTGCCGACGAGAGGAAGAAGCACTTTGTAGAGTTCAGCCTTTAATTGACGGAGTTCCGCTACATTCTCCTTGTGGTTCGGGAATCTGTCAAAGATGGCCCGGATGACGGTTGCAGTTCTCTCGGGTTGAGCAACGCCTTCCTTCTTCAGTGTCCAGAAGAATGAGAACATCGCCGTGTCGAATCCCATTTCCTCCTGTTGCCGCCGCGCTTCGACGATTTCCAGTATCAAGGCTTCGATTTTCTTCAGGGCATGCTCGGTTGTGATCTGGCGCTCATCATACGCTTCCATAATCGTTTCCGCCCTGTCGCCGATCGGCTTCATGTACGGATTCGTATCCGCCTCATCTACCACGGTCTTCCTTACGCTGTTCACAAGGTTGATAATCTTGACATTGTCGGAACCGCTGCTTTCCTTGATCGCCTCGAGTGTCTTCTCGTCGATTTTTACGGCAGCGAGTGTCGTATCAAGGCCATAGCTTTCGGCTTTTTCCCGGACAAGTTTCTCGGTTTTCCGGGCAACGCCGCCGTAGAGGGCTGTTTTCTTGCGGAATGCATTCCGAATTATCTGATAAAGCAGCGATAAACATCCGAAATCCTCAACAAAATCGCGAAGATCGGGCGATGGGGAGAGGATTTCGTAGAGTGTCTCGATCTTCTTGTATACCTTGTAGAACGTTTCACGCGTCTCCGGATCGGCAAACCTTTCTATTGCTCCTTCGACGGTCTTGTCGTCGACCGGCTCCCTGCATAGTTCGAAATATTCCCGTGCAGGCCCTGTCATGAGCTCCCGGAACTTATCCAGGAGCAAATCAAGATCCTCAATTACGCCGCTGACAACGTCCGAATCGAAGGCAAGCGCCTTCTCCAGCTTCTCTAATATGCCGACGAAATCAATTACCAAACCGCAAGATTTATTAGTTTCCTCGTCTCTTTCATAGGGCCGGTTGACCCTGGCGATCGCCTGAAGCAGAACATGGTCGCGCATCGGCTTATCGAGATACATGCAATAGAGAATGGGCGCGTCGAAACCTGTGAGCAGCTTGTCCGTAACAACGAATATCTTCGGCAGTGTTTCAGCCTTCGGAAACAGCTTCCGTGCTTTTTTCTCTGCATCGGGGGAGACCTGATGCTTGTACACGAGCGGATACTTCTCGCTGTCGTGCTGGGCCGGCGTGTAGATGGGCAGCGTGTATTCCGGCGGCATCAGTTTATTCAATGCTTCCTTGTAGAGCGCGCACGCCTCCCGGTCCACGGCGACCAGGAAAGCTTTGTAACCCATGGGTTCGACGTTTTCGGTGAAATGCCGGGCGACGAAGGCCGCGACCTTTTCCACCCGTTCGTCTGCCTTCAGAAAAGTCTTCAACCGCATGGCATGATCGAGAATCTTGTTCAGTTCATCGATGTCGCTTACGCCTTCGGCTTGAGCAAGATTCAGGAACTCCTCCTCGAGCTGTTCGCGCGGAACCCTGATCTCGCTGGGAGCTAGCGTGTATTTAAGCGGTATGGTCGTGCAGTCCTCGATCGACTCGGCTATGGAATACTTGTCGAGGTACCCCTGTTCGTCCTCCTTGCCGAAGATCTTGAATGTGCCCTTCCCGTAGACCGTTTTGTCGATCGGTGTCCCCGTGAATCCGATCAATGTCGCCTTGGGTAATGCACCCAGCAGGTAGTTTCCGAGATCGCCGCCCGTGGTTCTGTGCGCCTCGTCCACGAGAACGAAGATGTTGTCGCGCGTGTTGATATCTTTTGGGATACCATCGAACTTGTGGATCATGGAGATGACCAGCCCCCGGAAATCCGAGTCGAGCAATTCATGTAGTTTTCGTTTGCTCGTGGCGTGTTCAATACTGATATCATGGGCGGACAGCTCGCCCAGAATACGCTCCACCCATCCCGCGAGCTGGCCTTCCAGTTCATTGCGGTCGATCATCAGGATGACCGTGGCCTTTCCGAACGTGTCGCGGTCCTGGAGAATCAGCCGCGCCGCCGTGATCATCGTGAACGTCTTGCCGGAGCCCTGCGTGTGCCAGATGAGGCCCGTTGTTATCGTCGTGTCGGCGCACCGCGTCAGGATGCGTTCGACAGCGCGCGTCTGATGCTGCCGAAGTACGGTCTTCTGAAGCTCGTCTTCCTTGTAGAAGAAGAGTATCCATTCCTTGAGCATTGCCAGGAACCGCTCCCGGTCAAAGAAGCGTTTTACCTTGATCTCGAAGTTGCCCGGCTCTTCATCCCGCCAGTTGAAGAGGTTCTTCCGGTCGAGGTTCCACGTCGCTCCGTAGTAGAAATCGATCAGATGGGTGATATCGAAGACCTGGGGGGCGGTCAGCATCTCCGGCGTTTCGTGGTGGTACTCTCGAATCTGGATCAGACCTTCCTCAATCCCCTTTTTCCTTGTCGCGCTCTTTGTTTCCACGATGGCGACCGGGATGCCGTTTATCAGAAACATCACATCCGCTCGGTTCGTCTCAAGCCCATTCGTGTACTGCCATTCGTCGGTGACATGATAGACATTTCGGTCCGTCATAGAGTAATCGACCACCGTGACATTGCGCTCGCGGCTCTCGGCCTGGTCGTACATGCTCTGTTCATTACGAAGCCAGGCGAGGATCTCCGCGTTCCCCTCGATCGTGTTCCGTACCGCCTCGATTCGTCGAATGATCTCGTTGGCATTCTCCGAGGTAACAAGGCCGGGATTCAACTCAAACAGCTTCTCTTCGAGTATGCGATTGAACAGCAATCCGCCCTCACCCTTGCGAAGCGAAAGAGCTTCTGACGTTGGCACGTACGTCCATCCAGCCTCAATCGAATAGCGGATGAGGGGATTCTGAACTGAGCTCTTTTCTGAGCCGAATGAGGTCACAACAATACGTCCTTGATTATTTTTACTTTTTTCGTTTTCCCGTAGTCATAGCCACTGAGTGGTGATATATTAGTGGCATGGAAGCACGAGCCATTTCTATAATTCCTAAGGTCAGGTTCCGTGAACCGGAGCGCAACCTTCCGGGCCGCAAGCTTCGCGTCCCGACAGCTGAAGCACGTTTCACGCTTCAGTTTGCGAGGAAGTACCTGGCACAGCACATCGATCTCCATCACGGAACAAATAAGAGGGAGTTCGCCTGCGCTCGCCAAGTTGCAGTCAATGGATTTGGTATAGCCGACCTGCTCACCGTTGCGTGGCAACACCCCGCCCGTCCGCGATCCAATAGGAGTGTGCGTGCCTTTCTTCAGACAGCCAAACCAACCGTGCGAGCATTTGAGGTTAAACTGGACAGTTGGCGCAAGGGCATGACTCAGACCCACCGATATCGGTATTTTGCAAACGTGGCAATACTCGTTCTGCCGGCGGCTAAATGCGCCTCTGCAATGGCCTACATCGACACTTTCCGCCAAATCCGCGTCGGTCTGTGGGGATTCGATCCATTTTCGGGTCAGATTATCACCCATTTCACTCCTCGTCCCTGCATCCCGATCGAGCCCAGGTATCAGCATCGAGCCATTGAATTGGTGGCAGCAGCATCTAGAGCTCTGCCAATTCTTTAAACATTGAAACGCTGTCATTCAAAGCAGTCAGATATTCAATATTGCTTTCATATCGCTCCGAGAAGCCGTGCGTATTTAGTTGTTCGTATAAATCACGAGCCCCCTGCGTGTAATGCCGCAAGTTCTCCAATCCCTCTTCCATATCGCTTGATATGACGTCATTATTCAGGGAAGCTATTGATTCCCACGTCTGTAATGCTTCCTCACTTCTGCTTGGTTCTCTTCCCTCGTAATGGGCATCGGTCGATAAACCATTCATGATGCCCGGAACCACTTCTGCATAAGCTTCACGCTCGTTGATTTTAATTCTATTAAGCAGCGGCTTGCTCAGATACCGTACAATTGGAAGCTGGCCTCTCCCACTGCCCCTGACATACCGGCCCATTGCAAACACCTGCAAGTTGGACCACCATCCAGTTGCCCCTGCGGTAGCACCTGCAACGCCAAGCCACGGCATGAGAATATCTGAACATCCGTTCACTACCTCCAGTCCGTTCAACGAGAGGACGTAGTTTAGAAGCATCCAGCCCGCAATAACATCTGCGACTATAATTTCGGATCTAACAGTACCGACCTTTTCATCTGCGGGACCGGCACCGATGAGTGCATAGACTCCTTTGGGAGCGGGCTCGATTGCGGTGATGGTATTTAAAAATGCTTCGTAGTTTCGTCGATCGACAATCGAATCCCTGCCAAGGGCTATTGTTGCGTAGACGGGAATATTTATACCCATCTCATTGGCAACGATCTGGGCTCGGCTGATAAAGGATATTGCTATTGCTGCCTCGATTGAATCGAGGGAGCTGCTCACATAGACATTCGGCGCTATAAGAGCGCTGCAAGCCAATTCTTGCTGAATTTCATATGCAGCACGCAGCGTAGCGTCGACACTAGCGCTGCCAACAAGCAATTCGTTTCGGCGTTTATGGATGAAATGAGGCCATTCTTCGAGGTATCCGAGCTGGCAGTTCGGCATTCCCACGTATCTAGTAGCATAAAACTCCGGATCCATTAAAATGTCCAATTCAGCTTCAGCATGACGTAATTCTGCGATACGCTGGGACAATGCATCCGGTTTCAAGTATCGCGGGCTAAGGATTACCCCGTTGATGAAATTCTTCTCGGCAGCTTGGAGCATCTTATCAGCCGGCGCATGTCCGTGCTGTGCATACAATTTCATGATAATCTCTCCAGTTGTTCAAGAAGTGCCTCGATATTGGAGGGCCGCAGTGCAGGTTTCTTACGAATCAATTTGTCAATAAGATCACAAAATCCTACCGGAAAATCCTGACGATGCATCCTAAAAGGCAAAGGCTTTACGCGAGTTATTCGATATATAGTATTCTGGTCATTTTCATTGGAACGAGCGACAGGATGGGTGCCTGCCGCGTATTCGTATAATGTAACAGCTGCAGAGTATAGGTCACTTCGGAAGTCCATTAATTCGCGAAAGCGGGGAGCGAACATTTCTGGTGCCATATATGGCAACGTTCCATGTCTATATTCTGGATTGCTCGTTATGGCAGTACTGTCTAATTTGAAGGCCACCCCAAGATCAAGCAAGACAAAAGGACGCTCGTCCAAACCAACTTCAATAATGTTACCAGGCTTGATATCTCGGTGAATCAGATTCTCAGACTTTAGTTCGGAAACAACTTTGAGCAGGCATACGAAGAGCGATAAACATTTACCAAAGCCGGGCTTGTGGCCCGCACGCAGGCGATCCGCCAAGGATGGCCCGTTCAGAAGCTCTTCGCTGTAGATGATATAATCATGATCGCCGATCCTGCATATTCTTGGAGAAAGAGAGCCAAGTTTAACGACATACGGCGAGGAGAGTCTTGCCAGCGACTCAACCTCCCTTTTAATCCTTGCACCAATCTCAGCACGTGCCTCGGGCTGATCGGATTTCTCCGGTAGATAAATGACTTTCAGTGCTTCTATTTCATGGTTTATCTCCGCCTTGTAAACTGCCTTGAAACCTCCCTCTGCATGGAATTTGACGTTTTGCGCTTCGGGAATGCTGCGCTCCACTAACATATCGTCAAGCTTATTCTGCACCTGCCACCTCCCTCACATCTACATCCAGATCCGCAACACGAATTTCTCCGGTCATTAATTTATTCAGGGTTGTCTTGAAAATGCTTTTGAATACATCTTTCTTGCATAAATGGCATTCCAACTTATCCTCGATCCCTAGAAGGCAGTCTCGTATTTGTTCTTGTACTTCGATGTCTCGTGTGACGGAAATCCGAATTTCGGAGAATTTTCCTTTACTCATAATAGGGACAGGACTTGGCGACGCATGCCCAGCAATATATGCCGACTTGTGTGAAAGCAGAAAAGCAATGAAGAAGGGATCGAAATCATCGTATGCCACAATTGCGTTGATTTGTTGATTAGTGGCAGCTATCTCAGCGACAGTGATGCCTACCTTGCCGATAGATGATCCGATGCAAACGAAACATACTGCCTGTTTAGGTAGTACACGGGATACCGCCAAACCGGCTTCTGTTATCTCCTTATCACTTTTCCGAATCTGGATTTCAGTTCCCAAATCGGCAGGTGCAATGAACTGATACCCACCACCAGAGTAAAATTCTCTCCGCATTGTGGGAGGGGTCGTTCCTGTGATGATCTTGCCCAAATCGCTCATGCGTACAATCTCCCAACTCTCCGGGATCTCGCCGATTTCGGTCATCTTGGTCTTCTCGCCGCGGAGACCGTGGGTGAAGAGATGTTGCATTGTGGATTTCTTGAGGTCGCGGAGCGACCGGATGATCTTATCCTGTGTCTCAATCGCCCGCTGAATCTTCAACGGCACCACAGCAATCTTCTTCTGTTCGGGAAGAGGGGGGAGGGAGATCGGCCAACCCTTGATTACAGACATTGGAATCCGCTGCCTTCCGGTCGCGCCCTCCATCTTCTGTGCGATCTGGCGGCGGATTGTGGTATCAAGAAAGAAATAGAAAAGGAAATACTTGTTGCTGATTCCCTCCCGCCCTCGGAAGGGAATGAGTTCAGTAGATGCGTATCCAAATTCCATCGGCAGGTCGCGTGTTATGCCCTGTTTGCCGTTCTCGAAACATGGTGTGATCTTTGCCAGAAGGCAGTCGCCCTTTTCAAAGTAGTTGCCACTCCTGATGTCTTTTCCAGCTTTCCAGGAAAAGTTACGGATGTATGTATTCTCTTGACGCACAAGCTCCATAGGTACAAACGGAATTCGCTCATACTTCTTGCAGTCCAAGCCGCGCGGTTTGGATGTGAAATCAGCCACTTCACCGATCGTTGTCTCTGTCCAACCGCTCTTCATTTTGTCTCTCTCCAGTTTTAGGCGCTTCACTTTCCCCACACCTTACGCTCCACGTACTTTATGAAATTGCGTTTTCGTTTGTAATCTGTCTTCAACTGCATCAGATCATCATGAAACTTCTTTTCCTTCCCGATCCGTTTCATAAGTCCGTAAATGCGATCCAAGAAATCAACCGCTTGCTTGTAGCTGTGGTTATTTGTCTGGTTGATCAGCGTCTCGACCTGCCGGCTGAATATCTCGACGGCGTCTTCTGGGTGGTGTTTCTCACGCAACCGAGCCAACTCCAGCCATAATCCCTCGGAACAACCTCCCTGTTTGGCTTCGTCCCAGGCCTCATCTTCCTTCTTTTCCCATAGCAGAACGGAGACAAGCAACGAGTGATCGGGCGGCGACGGGTTCCACCGGGAAACCAGGTCGGCTTTGGTTTTGTTGCCATATTCGCGCTTGTATTCAGCCTTCTGCTTCCTGATATCTTTACGCATATGGACGAACGCCTTTTCCCGCCATTCCGGCCAGTGCTTGATCTTCTTTGCGTACTTTGCCAGATCCTTGTAGGTTTCAACCGAGGTTCGTTCAACGAAGTTGGCCCAAATCATCTCTACAGCGTCTATCGACCGCTTGGCGCGCAGATACTCGTCGGCAAGGAAGACGCGCAGTCGTGAATTCGATCCATCGTGGAATGCGGCCAGCCCGTTCTCCGCCCATTCCCGGGCTAGTTTGTACTTACGGGCCTTGCGGCATCTTTCCGCGATTTGGAGATAGACATATGACTGCGAGAGATCCCGGCTCAGAATGTCTATAACCAGGTCAAGATCGCCTTTATCTTCCGCGATAGCAAGCATCATGCTTTGTAGTTTGCGGCATCGGCCGTATATTCCGATGCTCTTATGCCCTGGTTTCACGTGTGGCACCTTGCTCCACTCCATCTCGACAAGTTCCCGATACCTTTTCCGCCCGTCCTTTCCGAGCACGTCGCGGTAGACATCATACGCGCCGTCAAATATGTCCCACTCCGACCGAAGAGTGCGCTTGAATAATCTTTCCGCCAGGGCGACAGAGTCGGGCTTTGCGATCTTGCACGCTTCGAAGTGGAGTTTATAAATGCTGTCTAAAATAATACTCATGCATCCGTCCGAGTCATCGATATGTTGAATGGCTTCTTCCCAAACATCGAATGAGTATTCGGCCAATTCGATCAACCCGGCGGCGTATTGGGGCACCAACATCGTGCGCAGTTTATCCAGGACCCGGTCTACTCGACGTATGTATCCATAGGTCTCGTTCCAGTGGATGAAGTCGTCAATACCGATGGCTTGGCGGATGACTCGCCGCATCTCGGAGGTGTTGGGTTTTGCCTCATCGGTGGCTGTGCTCATTCGAAGCATGGCATAGAATTCATCGTCCAGGTCCGCCTGTTCCATGATAATTTGGACCAGATTTGAAACGGATTGCTTTGAGAGGTATCTTTCAATATCCTTAGGGGTTAAAGTTTTGCCGCCCGATTTCTTCTTTCTCCTGCTACCGTCATTCTGCTTGATGTACGCAAGCCCCGCGGCCACCAGGTGCTTGCAGAATTCTCTCTCCTGTCCGAGTGGACAGGAGCATCGCCCCTGGACCCTGCCGTCCTCGATCCATAGGGATGTCTTGTATAGATGGGTCCCATGAACGGTAGCGTTGACGTTACCCTTGCGCTCATGAACGAAGCTGACCGTGTCCAATTCGAAATATTCCTCGCCGCGCGAGAAGTAGACAGGTCCTGCAGCCTGACGTAACGCGGACCTTGTTATCATACCTTCAGGGTCTTTGCCTTTTCGTGGTTTGGCCATCGGTTATTTCCTGTCCGTATCTTCGCTCTCGATATTCTCAGTAGTTCGATCCTTCTCCTCGATCTTCTCGAGCTCCTCAACCGTCTTCAGGAAATGACGCTCCACGGGCGAGGCCTCCATCAGGTGGGCCTTTCGGTACTTAACGTATTCGGCCCGCGCTCTGCCCAGGGCTTCATCATGACTGATCCCACCGGTATGCGTAAGTATCTGACGGCCGCTGAGCTGTATGAATTCATCGAGCTTGGCGATCCAGTCATTCATGTGCATGGGGATGCGATTCAGGGCCCGAAGTTCGGCGAATTCCAGATAGATCGTGACGATGCGGTTCAGCGCGTCCAGTTCGTCTTCCTGGAGATAGTTCTTGGCAACCTCGATGTCCTGCACAGTGGGTTGCGATCCTATCCATGTGGTCAGCCCCATGTTGGGACGCGATGCATCGGCGCGGTGGGCGACGACCTCAGCGGCGGTGTGCCCGTGCGCTGCCCAATGCATCTTGTTCTGGACGGTCGCGAAGAACTGCCGCGAGAGATCCGTGTTGGGATCGTAATCTATGCTCGTAGCGTAGATGTCCAACACCTTGCGCCAGAACACCTTCTCGGCTGAGCGGATATCCCGGATTCTGGCTAGGAGTTCGTCAAAGTAAAGGTCGCCGCCTGCCTGCTTGAGCCGTTCGTCGTCCAGAACGAAACCCTTGACAACATACTCGCGCAGGCGCTCGGTGGCCCAGCGGCGGAACTGCGTACCGCGGTGAGAGTGGACACGGTAGCCGACGGCAAGAATCATGTACAGGTTATAAAAATCCACGGACCGGGCAACTTCTCGAGAGCCCTCCTTCTGAACTATCCGGAATTTCCGGATAGTTGCCTCCGGGAGCTGTTCCCCTTCAGCGAAGATGTTCCTTATATGCTCGTTGATTGTACGGACATCCTTCTGAAACAACTCAGCCATGAGCTTCTGGCTCAGCCACACGGTTTCATTCTGCAGCTGCACCTGAATCCTCGTTTCCCCGTCTTCGGTCTGATAGAGCAGGATATCGCTATCTGGCTTGGCAGGGAGATTCTCGCTCACAATTTGCCTCCGGTCCATTTACTGTTCATGCGTTTGGCTTATTCGAATTCCATCTTGGTAAATATCTTCTTCAGGACGCCGTCGATTTCTTTGGCTTCCTTCTCCAATCTCCTTAGCTCCTCTAAAACTTCGGGAATCGGCCTGTATTCCTCCTGCTCGCTTGTATCCACGTAACGGGAGGGAGACAGGTTGTAGTCGTTCCCGGCCGCTTCCTCGTCGGTGATTACCGTGACGAATCGCTCGATGTCCTGACCCTTAATGAAACCCTGGGCGATCTTCCGGATGTTTTCGTCGGGGATGTAGTTCTTCGGACGGCCCTTTTTGAATTCCTGACCAGCATTTACCAGCACAATTTTACCCCGGCGCTGCGGCAGCTTGTTTCTGTTGAGCAGGATGATGACCCCGGCGGCGGTTGTATTGTAAAAAAGGTTATCGGGAAGCAAAACGACACCCTCGATCAGATCATGATCGACAAACCACTTGCGTATCGTCTTTTCCTTATCCTCGTTTCGGCTCCCGCTGCCGCGCGTAACCGCTCCGGTGTCCAGCACGACGGCGGCCCTGCCATTGGGCTTGAGGGAGGTGACGGTGTGCTGCAGCCATGCCCAGTCGGCCTTGCCGGACGTGATGCCGCCATAATCTTCGAAGCGCCCGAAGTCGTCCTTTTCATAGACGGATGTATCGAACGGCTGGTTCCACATGGGATTGGCGACGACAATATCGAACCCTCGAAGTCTGCCGTCCGACTGCCGGAATTTCGGATTGGTCATGGAGTTGCCGCGGGCGATTTCACCTTCCATGTCGTGGATGACCATGTTCATCCTGGCAATAGCATAACTCGATCCGGTCAGTTCCTGTCCATGCAGTTTCAAAGGGCGGCTGACCTTGAGTTCCCGCTCCATGAGGGCCAGCTCGCACTTGATCAGGAGACCGGCTGAGCCGCAGGCATAGTCGTAGACTTCCTCTCCCTGAGCGGGACGGACCATGTAGGCCATGAGCCAGCCGACCTCGGTGGGAGTGAAAAACTCGCCGGCGCTTTGCCCCTGTCCTTCGGCGAATTTTCTCAGCAGGTACTCGTAGCATCGGCCGAGGAAATCCGGTTCTACATCGTACAGACCGAGGCGGTAACGCGGATCGGACAGAGTCTCGATGATTCCGGCCAGTGCGGCATCGCTGATCTCTCTTTCTCCGCTACGGGTCTCGTTAAAGTCGACGATATCGATTACACCGCCCAGATCCTTGCGCTTGTCGCCTGCGTTGGCCTTGACGATTGTGCGCATGGTAGTCGTGAGCTGCTCGCCGAGCGATTTCGGTTTCCGGTCCTCGGGCCAGTCGAACTGCTCGCGTCCACTTACAACGGGCCAACGGGCCTCGGGCGGAATGTAGAAACGTACGAGGCTCGGGTCTGACTCGATGATCGAGAGGGCGGTCTCGCGATCACCGTACGTTTCGGCCAGGCGCTCGACTTCATCTTCAAATACATCCGACAGCCGCTTGATGAACACTATCGGCAGAATATAATCCTTGAATTTCGGGGCATCTTTTTCGCCCCTGATCGAGCATGCGGAGCTCCAAAGCATCTGCTCCATCGATTTCGTCGTGAGAAGATCGTTTTTCGACGTGCGGCGGCGCTTGCGGCCTTTCCGGGCGATTTCGTCCTCTTGAGATCCTACCTCATTCATCAATTTGGCAATCGCTTGTTTGGCCTTGCCGCGCGGCGTGCTCCGTCCATTCTCCCAACGATTGAGGGTTGAGAAGGCCACGCCGAGCCTCGCGGCAAGTTCCTCCTGGCTTAGATCGAGCCGGGTCCTCAGTTGTTTCAAAATGTTCGGTATTTCTCTATTGTCCATATCGATTTCCTCCTAACATATGCCGTATAATGCTATAGCAATATAGCAATAGCAAGTCTTTTTTACGGAAATTTGTTTTTTTCTCGTCTAAGAACGAGTGGATGGCTGCCACACGAAGCTGGCAGATGCAGCCACCAGGGGCGTAAACATCGATGCGGGAAAAGGAACATGTGACAACAAACTGATCGTTTGAAGGACGGTTGCAGAGCGAATCATCCTTGCAGCTCTCAGGGATGAGTTAGCCAATACAAATAATCTCGCTAACCGCTAGCAGCTGAACTCTCTATCCTCAAGGCATCCAAGGATCGGATCTTTAGAGCTCCACCTCCGGAATGGATTATAGAACAGGTAGCAACTATACAGGAAGTTCTCGAGCGGCGTGTCGGGAAATCAGCCCTTATCCTGAGGAAACTTCTCGGCAAGATCCGTCTCGAGCCGGTAAAACCTGATATTGGCAAACACTATTTGAGGGCGGTGTCCAGGCTGCAAGCCCTGGCCCTATTAGAAATAAAAACCGGCCCCGATGAATCGGAGCCGGGCTATTCAACCGAACCTTACATGCCCAGCTTGAATTTAGTACGCCATAGGGATAGTTTTTTGCTGGTGTAGTGATCTTTCAGCTTTCGCTTTGGCCGAATTCCTGCCGATACGACAAGATCCTCGAGAGAGACCAAGCGATCTCCCCAGTCTAGTTGCATAGAGACTCGAACAGCTGCTTGGTCTGCACATACGGCCTCCCAATCCTTCTCTCGACTGTAAGCATGAGCCCATAAGTCGCGTTCACCATCATCCAGAGTAACAGCATCCCTACATGCCGTAGCTAAAAGGGCACGATCGCGATCCGTAACATCAACTATTTCGATGCCAGTGTTCAGATGGCTATCTTCAACTACAACGTAGCCAGGAGTTCGAGCAACTCCGGACCGAGTTTCTTCGCGGCACTTCTCAACCGTTACAAGTTTGTAATGACCGCGAAGCCCGTTCCAGCAGCCGGTACGCACAGCTTCGATAATGACGTTGGTATCTAAGAGAATCACCCGCTTGCATCCCGTCACCCCAACACCGCCCTTAGATATCGAATGGCACTTCGAGGAAATGCTCGCGAAAGAGATCGGCGAGTTTATCAATGGACAGGCCGACAAGCGCCGATACGCGGCGGACTGAAACCATTCCTTCTTCAAGTCCCTGCTTCAGTGCTTTAACGAATGCAAGACTAAACCGCCGTGGCATTTCCTCTGTTTTCTCGTTTTCCGTGCTCCAATGTTCAGCTGTTACAATCTCATCTTTACGCAGCATTCCTAGCTGCACAAGCCGCCATTGAAGGGCGAGAGGAGTCACGTGGAGATTAAGCGCCGATTCGTTTACCCAGCTGGACCACTTGATGTCGTCTTTCTGTGGCGCATACCCCCACCATGTTCTTAGGATACCCTCAGGCATGAGCATTGCGCTCGCAAAGCAATTGGCCAGTTGCTCACTTCGCTTCATCGGTTTCAGCAATCTGTTCTCTTCGAAATGTTCCGGTCGGATTGTTTCCCAAGTGAGGAGATGAAAGAGTTCATGCGCAAGGTCAAAACTCCTGCGTCCCGCCGGTTCGTTTCGGTTGATTAGAATGGCACTGAGCTCGGGAAGCTTGAACGCTGCTCCTGAAACACCTTCAATCGCATCGACGTAGAGCACAAGTGCCCGAAGTTTTTCCTCAACGGCCTTTTCGAGTGAAACTGCCGGCACATCACCAAGATCCCACTCATGCGACAACCATTCCGCCGCGTGGTGCGCGTCCTCATACGAACTCTTCATAGTCAAGCTGAGCCGCAGAGGTGTCGTCCATTTGTTTTCATGTGCTGTCAAATAGCGATACAGCGCCAGCCAGCGACCAGCCCATGATTCGAATTCGCTAATCAGGTCTGTTTTTCCCTCGCTTGTTCTCCACGAAAAATATCCTTCACCATCGATTCGAAATGGATCTGTGAAATAATCAAGATCGCGGTTAAGGACCTTTATCGCTGTTAACAATTCGTCAGCAGATACTTTTCGCAATCCCGATTCGATCGCCGCAAGGGTTTGTCTGTCCTTGAATCCTAGCTGAGCAGATAATTGCTGTTGAGTTAATTTCTCTTGTAGTCGAGCTGCTTTCATCCGTTTAGCAATGATATTTTGCATTGGTTTCCTCCCGTCACAATAAAACATACACAAATATTTGAGAAGATGCAAGATTTCATTGCATATTCAATAATGCAAGAAAAATGCCATATGGCTATGCTATAATAAAGCAGATTCACGATCATAGGAACTTGTAACATCTTGTAAAGTAACAGATTAGTTGGCGGCTGTTATCGACTAAATTCGATTCTTTCAATAGATATTACATGGATTGAGCCCTTAAGATCAAAGACCTCATGTAAATCAACAGCTTAGAGAAAAATCAACACAACTCAAAGAGGTCGAGCTCAACGCGGAGCAGTGGCGTGTAGACAACTTCGTGGCCTGCATTGCCGAGGGTAGAAGCAGCGATGCAAGGGCAAAAGCACTCGAAGCGGTGGAGAAGAGAATCAAGCAGCTTGCCGCTGAACTTTTACACGCTAAAAGGATCCAAGGATCGGATCTTCAAGGCTCCTCCACCGGAATGGATCAAAGAACGGGTGTCTACTATACAGGAAGTTCTCGAGCGGCGGGTCGGGAAATCAGCGCTTATCCTGCGGAAACTGCTCGGGAAGATCCGCCTCGAGTCGGGCTATTCCACCGAACCGGACGGCGGTTCGAATTCTTTGCAATGGCAGACGCCCGTCTATTAGAACCGGTATCCTATTCCCAGCATGAAGGTGATGTAGCGCAAGTCATCAGTCGCCTCGACGTGGTGCTGATAGACGCCGGAGCATTCCCCGATACCGACTATCTTCTGCCAATCGAAGGTACCAATCCTCTTTGATCTTGACCTGTCCCATATCGATGAACCGCGCATTCACTGAGATTATGAGAGAACGCTTCACGCGATAGTCGGCGCCGAGATTCAATCCGAATGCGATACTCTTGCCTATTTCTACTTCGTCGGTTCCCGTCATTTTCACTGCCGGCGCAAAGAGGGGGCCGCCGTAGAAATCCAGTTTGTTGCGCGGCGTAAAGTGGTAGTTTACGCACAATCCGAATATCGTCATGTTGAGATTTCCATCATCACCGAGACCGGGTACGAGGCCCGGATCGATTCCGGAAATATTATCGAAATCGCCTTTCAATTCATACTTGACCACATTCATTATATACGCAAGGTCCGCCTCGAGGCCGAGACGTCCATTGAGGAGCAGGTACTCGAAACCGATCATAAAGCCGAGCGCATTCTGTGTTTCCGCGGTACCTTCACCGCTGAAGTCTGCTGAAAAGGACATGCAGCCTGCATAAGGGGCGCAGATTTGACAGGCCCCGCTACCCCAGGCTCTGCCATATGCGTCACTTTCTCCTATTGGAATAGCGTACAGGAGGAATCCGCGAATATTTCCGCGATGCTTCTTGTCCTGGCCTTCCCATTCTTCTGCGCGGGCTATGGATGAGAATGCGAGGGAGCCCAGTAGGATAAAGATCAAGGAGAGTCGTAATCCGGATGACTTTAGCAGCGAGTGCATTAAGGTACCCCTTTCTTGTTATTCGCCGAGCAACCGCTGAACGGAAGAGTTGATTGCGTTGGTGGCCCTGCACGTTTCACTTGTGATGCATGTCTCTGATCTACAAACCTATAATCCGTGCAGGGTAGGGGAGAAGTAAGGATAATTCAACGATGAATTTCGCATTACCTTAGAGAATTGATAAAAATAGGTGGATATACCTATGCGACGTTACCCGAGTGGCCTGCCTAAATAGAAAACAGCATCATTTCTTGTTTTCGCTTCTCATCTCTTCCCAAAATGTTCGTGGAGAAATAATGTCAGTATCACCTACTTTTTTCAACTTCAGAAATTCGGCATCCCCTGTAATCAGAAAATCCGCTACTGAAACTACAGCCGTGCCCAATATTGAAAGATCGTTCTTATCCTTGAGTCTTGGGACTTTGATATTGACGGGCCGGATCAATTCTCCACTTTCACGAAGATAGGCCTCTATCTCCTCCACAACACGCTTCGGTACCTTGATCTTCTCATGGAGTTTTTCACTTACTTCCTCGAGTATCTCTTCGCAGAAGATTACATCATGACTCTCGAGACAGTACTCGAAGAGCGCGGCGCAGAGTCCACGTGCGGCGAATGCAGCTATGATGATATTGGAATCGAGAACAAGTCTCATCCCAGATCCTTGAATATGTCCTCGTCAGTGAGAAGCCCCTGAGCTTCTGCAAAGGGCAGCACTTTCCCCCTGAGCTGCCTGAACCTGTGGATGGAGATGTATTTCCGGATGGATTCGCGGACGATGTCACTTACAGGTTTGTTTTCTTCCTTCGATATATCCTGCAGCAGCTTACGCAAATCCTCGGGAAGACGGATTGTAAATGGCCGTTTCATGGCTTGACCTCCTGTATTACATTGTAATACGGTTTTTGAATTTGTCAAGCCTATGAATATTCAAACGCATCGAATTCGAATAAGGCAGGTGCTCTAACTGGAGGTTCAATTCGGATAGAGTTTCATGTATTAGAGTCAGAGGAATTATTCTTTTTCTCTTCGAGCGTTTTTCTTAATACTGCCAATACCGCTCGATCTTTCTCGCGACCGGCTTCTTCCTTTGTTTTTATCAAGGTTTCAAGATCAAGAAGAAGAACATTGAGATTCTCTTTTATTGTCAGTGTTGCTGCATTTCGTGCCAACGCATTATATCCTTTTCCGGGCGACAACTCGCCCAGCAGATCCAGGGGGCCGGCTTTCGTCATCAGCAAATGATGTCCCGCTGATGCAAGATGATCCGCTTCCGGCTTTATTACCCTGCCCGCCGGATCGCGGTACGTTGTATCAAGTTTTTCCAACGCCTTCATAAGCCGCTCAATGTTCTCCGGTACTCTTGAATGCACGATGTCTATATCGAACGTAGCGATCGGAGCGCCATGTAACACCGCACATACTCCTCCAACGACGATGTAATCGACATCATAGCTGGAAAGCGTTTCGAGAATGCAAATGAAATCAGGCTTGGAATGTTCCACGTTTCAACCTCAGCAGCGACCAGATGCAGTTCTCCAGGGCTCTCAGCCTCTCTTCAGCAGTAAGTGAAAGCATCCACCGGATCAATGTGAGATCAACACCATCTTCATATCCGTCGATGTTCGGATTCTGTGCATCAGTATTAGTGCTCATGGCAATTCCTGGAATAAATTAATGAATTCATGATAAGTTTAGATAGCACCTTTTAAATAGTAAAGAAGTATCTTTTCGTCGCCGTGACTAGTTCCAAGGAAACTGTTCCAGTAATAATGCTAAAATATCAACCAGGTCCATCACACAATCTACTGAGGGGAATCAGTAGATGAATTTTGGCAATTGCTGCTCTCGCAAAGAGCTGCAGTCTCTTCTATATAATATGTACTATCTATGTAAAGACTGAGCGGGCTTCCTCGGCAGGGGAGAAAGCCCGCTCGAGTGAATCTATCGGAGCAAAACCATTTTCTTAGTCTGAACGAAGTCGCCGGCGACGAGGCGGTAGAAGTAGATACCGCTCGCCACGGTGGTTCCGTGGTCGTCCTTCGCCGTCCAGCTGATCTCTTTTTGCCCCTGCGTCATTTCCTTGTCGATGATCGTCGCAACGAGCTCACCCTTTACATTATATACGCTCAACCTCACGCGCACCGTCTGCGGCAGATCGAACCTGATCAATGTCGATGGATTGAATGGGTTCGGGACGTTCTGCATGAGTGCGAACGACTTCGGCACTCCGGGCGTGTCGTCTTCATCAGTCGACGTCGCATTGAAAACAACCGGATCGTGTACCGAACCCCTGACGGCATCCGCTTCCCAGTCGAGTGTCTCTGTGATATCGCACAGGAGGGAGGCATCGGCGTCGAAGGCTTTGAAGCGGATCGTTTCTCCCGTAGCTGCATTGCTGTGTACCATGAGGAATGCCTCGTAGCGTCTGACACCGTCGATGTAGATCGGCCGCGCGATGCCGCGGCACTGATCGCCTACGAAGGCGCCGATGATATCATTGCCGTCTATCGATTCGCGCTCATCTATACGCAGGACAGCGGTCACCGTCATGTTGTACTGGAAGTCGTGGGGATCGACGTACCATACAGGCGAATTTTCCGCGGTCTCTGTTTCGGTTTCTGATTTCGCTGCGACAACGGCCGCCGGCGGAGCACCGACATAGGGAGGATAAGCGAAACTGGAATCTCCCGGTACGGTGTCGAAATAGAGCTTGTACCCCTTGCCCGGCTCCATGGAAGCGAGACTTCCGTACCACGATCCGCCGAGGAACTGGGCGAAGGCATCCTGGCTCTTCACCATGTCGTTATCACTCACGAGACCCTGAGTATCGAGATCCGAAAGGGCACTGTTCACCGCTATCGGCCCACTGGGCAGATACCCGATCCAGTTCCAGCCCTGTGACACCGGTATCAGGCTGTCCACCGGGACCGTCACGCCGGTATGTAGTATCGTTCCCGCATCGGCCAAGTTGACCATGTAGCCAGACACATTATCGAGCATGAGCACCGGCGTCCATCCGGTAACCGGATCGACGAACTGGCTGAATGCCTCGTGTGACTTGATCATATCACCGGGGGAGGGGGTAAGGTCGGCGAGCACCGCCGCGGCGCTCATGTCTGCAGATCGTATGTTAGTAGATATCCAGTTCCAACCCTCACTGACCGGTATCGCGAGCACACTGTCGCCGAGCACCTCGGTTGCCGTGAGCGTGACCGGCGCGTTGGGGCTTCCGATCTGGTCGTTTGCGACAAACAGGTAGCTCTCGAGTGTCGAGTTGAAGAGCTTGCAGCTATCTGCGCACCACACCTGGAATCGTATCGTCTCGCCGTCGGTGCGGTTGCTGTAAACGGTCAGAAATGCGAGGAACGAATAGGGGTATCCGGTGCCGCTATCGAACACATTAACGCTGTCGATATTCGCCACACCTCGGAGCTCGCTGCCGGCGAAGGCGGCGACCTTGTCATCTTCATTCACCGAAATCGAGCCTCCGATATCGAGCTCGGCCACGATCGTCATCGACTGTTCGTAGTCGTTCGGATTGACCGCCCAGGCGGGGGCCTGGCACGAGACGGTGAGATTGATATCGAGGACCGCGGTGCTGACACCGCCGATCGTATCGGTGGCCTCGGCCCTCACTTCGCTTTGATAGAAACCGATTGCGAGATCTTCCTGGATGGCAAAGTCGATGGTCTGCGTTTCACCTGGTAGGATCGAGCCCGTAAAAGGCATCGCATCCGTAATCCACGCAGGCATCTCAGTGATCGTGAAATCGACCGGCTGCCCGGCGCCATTAACGAGCTCGGAAGAGATACTGCCAGGATTCAAGTATGGCACATCACTTGTGAGGTCTGTATCGCTCCACGCGAAGAGGCTCTTGCGGTAGTTGAACTCCCACGTGGCGGTCCCTTCCATCGGATTGCCGATACGGTCACATATGCCACAGACGTATGCCTCGATGCTTCGTCCCTCGAGTTCTCCCGCGCTCACCATCGGTGTAATGATAATAGTGTTCTCGTCGCAGAGTGTCTCAACTGCTATCAGAGAATCTGCATTCGGGCCGTCGAGGTAAGTCAGCGTGACGCTGTCGGGATCGATCGATTCGCAGTCGATCGTCTCGTTGAAGGTGATACTGATATCCTCGCCAAACGAGAGGATCCCGTCGGCCGGCTCGGGCGTGCCGAAGACGACCGGCGCGTGACGGTCGATCGTGCCGGTAGCAACCGGTGAATAACATTCCTCACCGTTTGTGCAGTGCGTAAATGCCCGCAGCTCGTAGGAGCCATCCTCGAGCGAATCGGGGGGCTGCCAGTCAATGAGCGTTTCAACGGTTCCCAGAGAGTCTGCGAGAACGGGGGTGGACCACTCACCGGGGCCCTCATCGCCCTCTCCGAGATGCCGGTACTGGAAGCCGACATACTGGACGGTCAATCCCTCGTCCACTTCGCCGATGTCGATCTGGTAATCGGTCAGGATCAGGCGCACGGCTTCGCTTGCATCCTCGTCAGCCTTGTCGAATGCCCATCCGTCCTCGGGCCTGAAGAGGGTGACCTCGCTGCATGGCGCATCGAAATGAACGTTGAATGTCTTGAAGGCGGCCCGCTGCATCTTGCCATGTCTTTCCCAGATGGCATACTCGCAGGGTGGATAGAGCATCACTATCAGGCTGTCGTATGTGTAGCGGTACGGTCCACGCTCGACCGTCAGGGTCACTTGTTGGGCCTCGTTCGGTGCAAGGAAGAAATCCAGTCCGTCAATGATAAACGAACTTCCGTTGACCTTGACGACGGCGCCGTCCGGATTCGACCTCGACAGCAGCCGAAGGGTGTACCACCTGGCTTCGTCGGTTCCGCTCTCATTGACAAGCGTTAGGTTGAAAACAGCTGCTTCATCGGCTGGAACACCCGCGGCGGTCACCGGATCGATCAACAGGCGGGCGCCGTCGCGCGGCGTCATCCTGGCCACACCGGAGGAATCGCGCCACGCCTCCCACGGACAGGAGCTGACGCCGCCGAGCACGTCGAATACCGGCGACCGGTATTTCCCGTCATTCTTGAGGTCGACCGTGAAGTTGTCACCGATGTCATCGTCGCTCAGCACATAGCCAACTGCATGAGACTCTGTTTCAGTCCAGTTTTCATACCCATAGAGCTTTTCGTCCGTATATTCATACCCGGCGGAGAATTTGATATTAACACATCCCCATAATTTTGTTGCCAATCCAAGATACGACTCGTTCGCGATCCTCAATTTCATGGTCTTGGTAAATGATTCGACGGTATCTATTCGGGTTGTATATTCAAAATCTGCGCCCGCGCTGAATGACCGGTTCTCGTACGATTCAGATGTGTATTTCATCTCACGGTTCCAGTCCAGCCAGTCCTGCCAGTTATCGACTTGATCCTGGAATATCTCCACGGAGTCCTGATCCTCGAGCGAATTATAATAATCGACCTTATCTTCCAATTCAGGGATCAGAACGTTTTCGATATGGTGTTCGCTGAATACGAATTCCGTCGAGATCGTGTCGGGTTGGAATCCGATATCGACCGATCGCACGACCTCACACCCCTCGATGTCGATAACGGCCACTTCGGCAAATAGAAAGTTGAAACCAGTGCCGACGAAGACATCACCCGGCTCTCCGATAAAGAGATCGCTCGAGGAGGTGGCGTATCGCTCAGTGGTTGAGACAATCTGCTCGGTTTTACCTTCTTCATAGTGTATCCAGCCCAATCGGAATTTATTCTTAAATGTTAAATGATACTTAAAACTAGATATTTTCCCAGCGCCTAATCCGATGAAATACTCTTCATGGATTCCCCATGAAAATTCAAAATTGAAACCTAGGGTATGCGACCATAATTCCTGATCCCACACTATCGTCGAACGCTTGGAAAATCCTTCCTCGAGATATGCATATGAATTGTCGCCGGGCGGATCGCGCAGTATATAGAGCGGCATAGGATCGGACGTGAAGGTAACGAACTCAGTCCCCTCCGGAGCCAGGTGGCCGGTAACGAGCACCCACTCGGTCGTGGAAACAGGATCCTTTCCTTCAACAAGGGCAGAAGCAGTGATCGCCTTCTGGTACGATCTGTTTTTGCCATCGACCATGCGCCCGCTGATAAGGCTCGGTGTCGTTGCGACCGTCACATACTCTGCAGTGCCGTTACTGACCGACAAGATAATGGGAGTGTCCTCCCGGTCGAAGATCTCGTCGTATATGACGACCGTACCGGTATCGAGCGGGCATGTTTCCCCCGGGCCATAAGCTTCATTGACTTCGATGGTGAGTGTCACCACCTCGAGCTGCGGGATAACGGGCAGCGAATCGGGCAATGGTTGCCCATCGAGTGTCAGCTGTGCACATGTAACATATGGTTCGAGTCCCGTGATGGCGACGATCAGATTCGCCCGGTAGATGAAATCGAGCGTATCAGCGTCTGTGGTCAGGCCTATTTCGCGGACCCCGAGGTTCTGGAAAAAGGTAACGACGTCCGATACGATCAGTCCGCTCGGTATCGTCGTTTCATTCACCGTGGCGCTCACCAGGTAGATCTGCGGTGGAAGCGATATCGTGTAGGAAGCGCTGGCGGAATCGGCCACGACCGTATCCTGCAGGCAGCCGTTCTGGCTCTCGATGGTGATAGTCACATCACCAACGTAACGGCCGCAGCCGCCGCCACAGCTGCCGGAGAGCGTGCGCACCATCGTGCCGGTGAAATCGATTGATGTATCCCCTTCCACGACGAGTGAAATCTCTGACGGGTCGAAGGTGTTGTCACCGAGCTCGGCACTCAGTGTATGCTCGTCCTGGTCCACCGAAACGGCAAATTTTCCGTTCTTGTCGGTTACACCCATTGCATTCCCGTCAACAATCATCTGGGCATCCGGCACGGGGCAGTCGGTGGCGGCGAAGAGGATCTCTCCCGATATCGTGTAGGAGGTAATCTCCACAAAGTTGATATCGTTCGCCACGGGGCTCTGTTCGCTGAGCACGACACTCTTGAATGCCGGCTGGAACTGACGCTGTCCCCCGGATGGCCTGACGTAGAGGGTGTCTCCATCCTCGAACCGCAGGCCGCCGAGGACATAGTTGCCTTCGACATCGGTCTTCGCGCTGACATCGAGCGGCGCGTCGTCGTCGGTCCAATAGACGCCGCCCTCCAAAACACCGTACTGGGATTCGGAGGCGAAATCGGTTACAGCCGAGCCCCGTCCCTCGTCAATCGGCCAGTAGCCTACGAGGCCCGTCTCGTCACCTTCGAGCGGCCGGCTCATTGCATTGCGGAGCTGCATGTCGGTGCGGGCTGTACTCCAAATACGGATTTCGTCTATCTGGCCGTGATACGACGCAGAGCGGCCGGATCCGAAAAAGAGATAATCATCATTGGTGATATTATTGAGTCCTGCGGAGGAAGCGCTGCCGTTGAATACCTGATCGATATATAGGCGCAATTCCTTTTGATCCGCGTCGTGGACACAGGCGATGTGGTGCCACTCGTTATCATTGAGATTGACGCTATCACTTTCGACCGATACAGACTGAGAGCCGTCACTCATCGCGAAAACGAGGCGGCCCGGATATCCGTTGACGCCGTCGGTGCGAAGCTCGAAGGGGTAGCTGATAGATGTATAACTTTTCGAGATGATCGATTCGTTTATCCCGCTTGCGTCACCGCTCCCTGTGTATCTGATCCACGTCTCGACGGTGAAGTTGCTCAATGTGTTGAAATCAAACGCTTCGCCGTCTCTGCACCGTACGGCACCGCAAAAGCCGTCAAAATGAAGTGCGTGGGTCAGCGAAGGATCAATGGAAACAGAGACATCTTCGACCCCGGCTCCGCCACGCGTTGTGACACGGCCCGCTATCGCTCCGTTGGGCGGGCGCCAGCCGAAATCGCAGCCGAGATTCAGTGTATCTCCTGCCAATACCACCTCGACGCAGTACTCGTAGGTCCAACCCCGCTGCGCCTCGGTATCGTTGTAGAACTCAACATCCTGCCCCACGTTTTCGTCGTACAGCGCTCCATCACGATAAATGAGGAAACCTGCTTCGCCAGTGAAGCCGTCGTTCCAGGTAATGCGTATACGACTGTCCTCAGTACCGTCGGTAGCGGCGACCAATCCGGAGCCTGATATGTCGAGTATATACGCAGAACCGGAATATGATCCGTTATCATCATCACGCGCGGCGCCTACGAGTGCCCGATCCCCGCTGATCGCAACACTTCCTCCGAAATAATCGTCCGTGGCCCCGTCGCTTGCGAGGAGTTTCTGCGTCTCGGTCCAGGCGCTGCCGGCAACGCGCTCGAAGATGTACGCAGAACCGGAACCTGACCCGTTGTCATCATCCGCACGAGCGCCGACGATGATCCGATCCCCGCTGATCGCAACACTTCCTCCGAAAAAATCCCCTGTGGCCCCGTCGCTTGCGAGGAGCTTCTGCGTCTCGGTCCAGGCGCCGCCGGCAGCGCGCTCGAAGATGTACGCAGAACCGGAATCTTCCCAGATGTCATTATCCTCAGGAGTGCCTACAATTGCCCGATCCCCGCTGATCGCAACACTTCCTCCGAAAAAATCCCCTGTGGCCCCGTCGCTTGCGAGGAGCTTCTGCGTCTCGGTCCAGGCGCCGCCGGCAGCGCGCTCGAAGATGTACGCAGAACCGGAATCTTCCCAGATGTCATTATCCTCAGGAGTGCCTACAATTGCCCGATCCCCGCTGATCGCAACGCTAAATCCAAAACCATCGTCTGTGGCCCCATCGCTTGCGAGGAGCTTCTGCGTTTCGGTCCACGTGCCGCCGGCATCGCGCTCGAAGATGTACGCAGAACCGGAACCTGATCCGTTATCATCATCACCCCAGGCGCCTACGATCGCCCGATCCCCGCTGATCGCAACGCTACATCCGAAAATATCGTCCATGGACCCATCGCTTGCGAGGAGCTTCTGCGTTTCGGTCCACGTGCCGCCGGCATCGCGC
>CBDUQN010000013.1:0-51884 GCA_965369375.1 uncultured bacterium
TCCCCCTTCTGCCCCGGTTCGACGCGCACCATCACGCGCGGATCGTCCGGGTGGGACCGCCAGTCGCCCCCCGGATCCTTTATCCGCATCTGGAGGATCTCGCCGTCGCCGTCCACATCGTCGTAATCGTCCTCGTCGACGAGACCGTCCCGGTCATCGTCGTAGGGAACGCGCGCCGTTCTCCCGATGCTGTAACCGCCCGGATCGCTGAAGAACCGCCCCCTGCTGTCCATGTTGACGATAGGGATAATGTAGAAGGCACGTGTATCGACGAGCTCGTGTATCACCGGCACCGTGCCGTACGATTCGAGCAGATAGTTTGCGAGATAGAGGCAGACCTCGGTCGCCTGAATCTCGTTGCCGTGTATCGAGCCGTCGACGTAGATCCCGGGCTTGCCGGTGTCCTTGCCCGTATCGGGATTGTTGATGACGAGAAGCCAAATGTCGCGGCCCTCCTCGCTCGTGCCGATGGAGTGGATTTTGGTGAGGCGGGGGTACTTTTTGTTCAGATGCCGCAACGCCTCGTACGTAGCGGGTCCGTCGTAGAAATGGTCGAAGGTCAGACGCTCATCGCCGAGAGCTATGTCGGGCGCCGCGAGCATGAAGCCGAGACCCGCGATAACTGAAATAATGATAGCTTTGAATGCCGCTGAAATCTCACGCACCATCACTCATCACCCCCTTTCAGGGTGACCGTTTTTTCATCCCGGCCCGCACTGTAGCTTTCCGCGGTCAGCTTCACCTTAGTCCCTTCCTTCGCACGAACGAGCCAGCCGACCTTCTTCGAACCGCCCGAACCCGAGAGCAGGCCTGCCACCGTCCGCTTTCTGCCCTCGAGAAGATCTTCCTGCTTGACGTGAATCGTTACCACAACCGGCGTCGGGCGCTTGCTCCGCTCGCCATGATACGTCGGATAGGGTAAAAAACCGGTGTTTACCACCCACGCTTCGACCTTCCAGATATCGGAATTTCTCTGCTCCGCCGTTACCTTCTCGATCGAAATCGAGGGGACGAGCCTGGCGAGCTCGCGCACGAACGGCAATTGCTTCTCGAGAAACCCCTTCACGCTGTCAGCAGGCGGGGCGAGCTCCGCATATGGAACCCTGCCGCCGATCTCCACCGTGCCGAGTGTCGGGTGGTCGTACTCGCGCCATTCGACAAATGCGTCCGGCCTGAAATCGAAGAGCGCCTGATCCGTTTCGTCCGCTCCCCCCGATTCATCCTTCTTTTTCTTCTTCCGTATGAATTCCGCGATCTTTTTCGTCGTCATCATGCCGGACTCGAGCGCGCCTATCACCATCTGGGAAGTAAAATGCGCCGGGGAGTCATTCGCCTTTAGAAATTCCGCTATCCGCTCCTCTCCGAGCTCTATGAATTCCTCGTTCGACATCTTCTCTATTCTTTCCGGAGTAAGCGCGGCGTCTCCCTTCTCTTTCTTCTTCTCCTTCACCGGGAGCGTCCAGAAATCCATGGTGAAAGACGGAACACCGTACTGAAAATACGCCCACTCCCCGATCGAGCCGTTTGAAAACTTTGCCGGTGCGAGGCGCTTGGCGTCGAGCCCGGCTTCCTTTATAAAATCATTGTAGCGCTTGCTTATCTCGTTCCAGTAGGGGATGTCGCGCTGGTTGGGATTCACCGCGGCGCCGACACCGAGGAACTGGAGCACCATATCTTCGGTCAGATCCTTGTACCCCGTGTAGTCACGCGCCATCTGAACGAGGTCTTTGAGCGCATACTCCTCGTTCGGATCGAGATCCATCCGCTTCGCGATGCGCCCGGGAACCTTGTATTTCTCTCTTGTGACCGTCGTTTTCTTCGAGCTCTCGGGAACCTCCCTCAGCGTATTTGTTCGGCCGAAAGTCAGCACCATCGCGATCTCGGGATGGTCGAATGCGAAACGCAGGATCGCTCGCGACTCGATTTCGCTCGCCGCCCAGGGGCCGTCCGTCTTCGTGTAATGCGTGAAATTGTGGGGGAAGTTGTGCCCCGGATTGACTCCGCCGCTGGGATCCTCGTTTATCTTTCCATCGCCGTCGTTGTCGATCCCTTCGGTGAAGAGACGGTACATCCCCTTCTCGCCCTTTCCCGGCTCGGCCCGCTTCATGAGCACGGGATTTCCCTCTATAGCCACCCACCTTCCCTCGGGATGAACCTGCCGCATGCGCGTGATATAGCCATCGCCGTTAAGATCCTCCGGCCCGTCCTCATCCGTCGCATCGTCGTTGTCGTCGTTGAACGGCTTGTCATTCACGAATCGCGCTTGGAGCGGCTTGCTGAAGAATCGAGCGTGCCCATCGGGATTGCCGAGGGGAACGATATACCACGTGAGCGATTCCAGGTCGTCCTGCCAGTCGCCGAGCAGCAGTCTCGTGAGCTCGAGCGCCGCCTCGGTAGCCATGGGGCAATTCCCCTCCATGTTAGCGACGACAAAAATCGCGGGAGCGCTGCCGATGTTCCTGCCGAGTTCGAGAAGGGGAACATCACGTCCGCCGGGAGTTTTCCCGAGGGTGTGAAGGCTCGACACCTTCTTGTTGCTCTTTACATAGCTGCCGAGAGTCTTTGTCATCTCTTCGGGCGAATGATACTTCGCTGTCTCCTCTGTGGAATGCGCTATCGCAAGCGGCACGCAAAGAAGCAGCACGGCGATCGGCACCATGCGGGATGGTCTCTTCATGTGAGCCTCCTGGTGTTGAAACGATTCAAGGGAGACATAATACCACCCACCCCCGCTTATTCCAAGCATGGATAGCGAGCGTCCCGGTCCCTCTGCATGGTAGGGGTGATTACAGGATTGCGGAAAAGCCCGGCTGCCACATCACTATGAGCGTAACGGCCGGGCTTCTCAAATAACCCGAAGGCCAGAGTTCCACGGGCTTGCCCGTGGGTATCTAAAGCTTTGGTTACTCAAATAGACGTCGATCCGACCGGACCCGTCTACCGGAGCACAACCATCTTCTTCGTCTGCACGAAATCGCCTGCGGCGATGCGGTAGAAGTAGACGCCGCTCGCGACGTTCGAACCGTTGTCGTTCCTCCCGCTCCAGGGGATGTCGTAGGCGCCGGCATCGAGAACATCGTCGAGGAGAGTCGCGACGAGCTTTCCTTCGACATTGTAGATCTTGAGCTCGACCGGCCCCCTCACCTTTACACCGAACCGTATCGTTGTAACGGGGTTGAAGGGGTTGGGGAAGTTCTGGCCCATAAAGTTCGCCGGCACCGGCGTCCCGTCGCCCGTGTAGTCATCCTTGTGACCCGGTCCCGCCCTCCACCACTCGAGCACATCGGCCATGAGGTGGTTTCTGATAATCGGCGCGGCGAGGGAGCCGTCTCGAATATACATGAAGCTGAAGCCGAACCACATCGTATGAACGGGCGCGCCGTTGCCATTCACCGTGTCGGACTGAACGGCCGCGTAGTAGCTCTCGCCGTTGTAGTCGGGATATTGGAGGGCGTACTCCCCGCTGCCGGTTTTCCCGAGAACATCGAAATCGTTCAGACGCGGGCATCCGCCGAAGATGTAGAACGAATCGGGATCGCCGGAATGATCGAAGATACTCCCGGCAGCCCCCGTAATGAGCGGATTGATCGTACCGCCGCCCCCTTGACCTCCGGTGAGATCCAGATAGCTCCAGCTCGCCGGTGTCACCCCGCACCAGTCGTTCAAGAGTGCGCTCGCTTGGGGAGATGAGAGGCCGTCGAGATCCGACGCAGCGTAATCGCCCATGACCCAGAGGGCCGCGCTGTCCGGGGCGTTGGCCATCCAATCGACGAGCAGCTGGCAGTCGTTGCTCTTGTCACTGCCGTCCGTTCCATCCGGAATCGTTGCGCTCGACTTGTATCCCGAATCCCAGATAATCCCGTTGTAGGCGAGCAGCAGTTGCGGGAGCTTCGCCCTGCTTTCCAATCCATTTCCTACAGTATAATTACTGGCGTTCACATCGTAGCGGTCCTCGAAGGGCATGAATTCAGGGTCGCCTGGCACGCCGAAGAGCGCCCGGACTGTTGCATCGATATACTCCTGGGCAACTCCCTTGGCCGATCCGATACCGTGGAAGTTATCGACATAGAGTACCGACGTTCTCATCGTAGGGAGGCAGGTGAATTCAAAGAGGTAGCTGCCGTTCCACTGCGGGTACTGAGGTGCGGATTCGGCCCAGTGGGGATATAACGATCGCTTTCCGGCATTGTCGTACGCCTCGAAGTAGTATTCGATCATGTAGCCCCGCGTGAAGAGCGAATCGTTGAGATCGAACATGTAGTGGTCGGGCGCCCAATGGCCGCTGCTATACCTCGCCGAATCGCCCTGTATAACGGTCCACGTGCCGTCATCGCCGACATACGTTCCATAGGTGCCTTCGAGCTGCGGCCCACTGAGCGGCGGCTTCGGGCCGTAGGGGGGATCGGGATCGCCGATATAGGTGCACTTCACGTGCATATATACGCGGGGACCGTTCCCGTCCTCGGCGATTCCGCCGCCGATCGGGGACGTGCACCGGACAACGATCGAATCGCCGGGACGAATATAGGGCTCATCACCGGGCGCCAGATCATTCGCCATATCGGCCCGTACATAGCTCTCGACATCCCCCTCATCCTCGGGGAAGTTGTCTTGGAAAAGACAGAGCTCGCGGACGGACCACTGGGGTCCGGACAGGTCGTATCTTCTCACCCAGACGTTATCGAACCAGGGGGTCGGTGAATGCTCGGCGCATGCGCCGTACTGGAGATACCAGTAGCCGCACATGTCTCTTATCTCGAGAGAGACCTGCATCGAATCGGCATAGATCAGATCGCCGATTTCCATTGTTCGGAATACGTATTCCCTGGTCGGCTGGTAATAACCGATGGCATCTCTCGACAGCCATCCTCTGGGGCAGCCGTTTTCTACGTTATGGACGTTCCAGTTGTAGAAAACGAGGTTTTGAAGCGGCAGATCGGCGTACACGGTGAATCGCAGATGGACGCCGGCGAGATCGGACAGCGCGCCAGGTGGGATATCTGCGTTTTGAAACTCGTCCCTATTCGTCGAGTACTTCGTCATATCGATAATGGGTGATACGACCACTTCGCTCTGGCAGGGAAGCTCGTGGCCGCCCTCACCCTTGCAGAAGGGAGTGTCGTAGAGGCCGGGATAATCGGAGCTCGGGATGTCCGATCCCATGAAAAAGACAACCTGCGTGCTCAGGTTAAAATTGCAGGGATCCTTGTCCTGCAGGCCAGCGACGAGCCCCGAGTAAATGCCGAAGCCTGGATCTGCTAGTGCGTGCCATATGCCGCTCGAGAGGTCCCCATCGGCGGCGGACTCGAAATCCTCGAAATCGATCAACCCGGTAAGATCGGCGATCGTAATGCTGTCGATATGCGCCGCTCCGTCCGTCGTGTAGAGCCCGTCCTCGTCGCTCCACGCGCCGTCCGATTCGAAGTAGAAACGAAACTTCGTGGCGGGCTGCGGTATCAGGATGGTGTGCACCGCCACCGTATCGATCACGTCGTCGAGGACGACAATCTCCGCCCACTCCCCCTCCCCCCGGTCATACTGCACGTGGAGCTGATCGTATTTTTCTTCCGAATCGACGTAGGCGCGGTACGAGAGCGTCACCGGCCCGATAATCGATATCGAATCGCTCACGAGCCACTGCTTCCAGGAGTTACCGTATCCCGGCGCAGCGTTCCAGCCGCACATATACTCGTCGTCGCCGGAGAGAGCCCCACACCAAGCCGACTTCGCCCCTTCGAGGGGGCCGGGAAAACCGGCGAGCTCCGGCTCGAGGTAGTCCTCGACATGCCAGAATGTGCCCGGTTGGGCCGTCCAGTCTACACGCGTCCAACCCTGCCAGTCGAACGAATCGAAATCGTAATATACGATATTATAGGTATCCACCTGAGCGGCGGCCCGCAGGAGCTCGAAATCCGGAATCTCGAGCCGCTCGAAATCCTCATTCGACCAGTACCACGAGGGCCTTCCCCTCTCCGTTTCGCGCTCCCGGGCCGACAACCCCGCGGGCAGCGACGCTAGAAGACAAACCACCACAGCAAAGATAACCAGGTTTCTGCGCAACATGCTAATCCCCCCTCAACAGTTCTTCGAGCGAGCGCTTCCCGCTGCTCAAAGGATACCGGCACTCTCGATACCTTTCAGATTTGCAGTTTCAAGCGGCAGGCCCTCGGGTCCCATATTTTATTTATATCACAAATCTCCTTATATTTCAACCTGTTCAAGACGTGCCGGTGCTTAACCGCGCTTTAACCTTGACATTACGCGACAACAGGATTTTATTGATTTAGACTGCTAAAGGACAGGCGATGCTTGAACCATCCTTCATAGTGAGAAATCGAATCGAATCCACCTAAAAGGGGTGACCGGAGATGAAAACCAGTGATTTGAAGAAAATGACGAAGATCGAGCTCCTCAATCTCGCGCTCTCGCGCAAGCTCAAGGTTACATCCAAGATGCTCAAGGCCGATCTGATCGCAGCCCTCACGAAGGGCTCGAAGGCGAGAAGGAAACGCGCAGCCGGCGCAAAAGCCAGCTCAGCCGGTGCCGCAAAGAAGGCAAAGAGAAAAACCGCCAGGAAAACGACAACGAGCGCGGCGGCCAAGCGGGCCGCGAAAACGCAAGCCAAGCGTGCCGCGAAGCCGCAGGCGAAAAGCGCCCCCAAGCGCAAGGCAAAGCGCGCGGGAGCGAAAAAGGTCAAAGCCGCCAAACATACAGTTAAAGCCACTGCGGCTGGAAAGAAGGCGGTGCGCCGCAAACCTGCTGCGCGCCCAAAGAGACTCGAGGCGGAAACGATCCGCCAGAAGGCCGAGGCGAGCAAGTATTATCTCGGCGCCGAAGAAAGGCCGATGCCGCCCGTCGAGTCGATCGACGTTCCGGCCGGATACGGCATGAACCGTGTCGCCGCGATGGTGAGAGACCCCCACTGGCTATTCACCTACTGGGAGATTACCGGGGAGCGCTACCGCGAGCTCGAAAACAAGTACGGCCCTTCGTGGCCGAAGTGCAGGACTATCCTGCGCGTTTATGACATTACCAAAAAGAAGCGCGTCCACTTCGATGTGGAAACAGGCGGCGGTGCGCGCAACTGGTACATCAACGTCTCACCGGAGCGGCGCTACCAGATCGCCATCGGGCTATTGAGCCCCGACGGACGATTCGAAGAGATCGCCATCTCCAATATCATCGAAACACCCCGCATGGGGATGAGCGACATCATCGACGACCGCTGGATGGTGCCCGATGATGTATTCAGACGGATCTTCGCCGCCTCCGGGGGACACGATATCCACGGCGGCTCCGAGGAACTAAAAGAGCTGCTCGAGAAACGGCTCCTCGAACAGGTTAGCTCCGGCGCCGTTTCGAGCATATCGAGCGCGGCCCTCGGGGCGCGCGGGCGCGAACGCACATTCAGGCTCTGGGTCGCGTCCGAGCTCATCCTCTACGGCGCTACCGAACCCGACGCCCGCGTTACGATTCAGGGAAAGGAGATCAAGCTGCGCGGCGACGGCACCTTCTCGCTTCGTTTCGCTCTGCCCGACGGAACGATCGATATCCCCGTGCAGGCATTCTCGGCCGACGGCGTCGAGGAACGGACGGTGGAGACAGCGGTGCGCAAGAAGTCCAAGAAGAGAGAAGTGGTGATGAAATGACCGGTGAGGAAAAGGGCTACCTTGCGCTCGTCCTGCATGCCCATCTCCCCTACGTGAGACACCCCGAGTACGACGAGTTCCTCGAGGAGGACTGGTTCTTCGAAGCCCTCACAGAGACCTACATACCGCTCGTCGAGGTGTTCGATCGCCTGATCGAGGAGGGCGTCGATTTCCGCGTCACGATGTCGCTCACGCCGAGCCTCATCTCGATGATGACGGATCCGCTGCTGCAGTTTCGTTATCTCCGACACCTGAACAAGCTCATCGAACTCGCCGCCCGCGAGATCGAGCGCACGCGATGGACGCCAGAGTTCCACGAGCTCGCGCTCATGTATCACTGGAAGTTCACCCGCGCCCGCCAGATCTTCGTCGAACGCTACAACAGCCGCCTGATACCTGCATTCAAGCGGTTCCAGGACCTCGGCCGGGTCGAGATTATTACATGCGCCGCAACGCACGGATTTCTCCCGCTCATGCTCAACCATACCGCCGCGCGGGCCCAGATCGAAATCGCGGCGGCGCACTACGAGAAACATCTCGGCCGCAGGCCCCGCGGCATCTGGCTCCCCGAGTGCGGTTACGTGCCGGAATTAGACGAGATGCTGAAAGCGGCCGGCATACGATACTTCATCGTCGACACGCACGGCATCCTCTTCGGCTCCCCGCGGCCCCGCTACGGTGTCTTCGCCCCCGTCTACTGCCCATCGGCGGTCGCCGCTTTCGGGCGGGACATGGAATCATCGAAGCAGGTCTGGAGCGCGCGGGAAGGATACCCCGGTGACAGCGAGTACCGGGAATTCTACCGGGACGTCGGCTTCGACCTCGATTACGAGTACATCCGGCCCTACCTGCACGACGACGGCAACCGCATCAACCTGGGAATAAAGTACTTCAAGATAACGGGCTCGTCGAATCACAAGGAGCCCTACCAGCCGGCCAGGGCCCGGGAGAAGGCCGCCGAACACGCCGGCAACTTCATGTTCAACAGGGAAAAACAGATCGAATGGCTTCACGGCTATCTCGGGATAAAGCCGATCGTCGTCTCACCGTACGACGCGGAGCTCTTCGGCCACTGGTGGTACGAAGGGCCGGAGTGGATCGAGTTTCTGCTGAGAAAAATGCATTTCGATCAGAGTACGATCCGGCCCATCACGCCTTCGGAATACCTCGAGCGGCACCCGAAGCTCCAGGTGCTCGAACCCTCGATGTCCTCATGGGGATGGAAGGGATACAACGAGGTCTGGCTCGAGAGAAGCAACGATTGGATCTATCCGCACCTTCACATCATGGCGGACCGTATGGTCGAGCTCGCCAACCGCGCCCCCGACGCTCAGGGATTCATGCGCCGTGCCCTCAACCAGGCGGCACGCGAGCTCCTGCTCGCGCAGAGCAGCGACTGGGCCTTCATCATGAAAACGGGCACGATGGTCGAGTATGCCCTCAAGCGCACCAAGGATCATATCGGGCGGTTCGACCGGCTCTATAACGATATAAACGTCGGGCGCGTCAATGAACAGTGGCTCGCCGAGGTCGAGAGCCGGGATAATATATTCCCCGATATCGACTACCGGGTTTACGCCGACTCTATTTAGCTCTTCCATACGCGTTATGCGAAACAAACTCTGCAAGCGGCTTGCGCGGCGGACGCTCTTTTTCCGCCTCGGCCTGCTTCTCGCTCAGCGCCGTTTTCGGGGCCGGCGCATGTTTGCCGACGATCACGAGCGTAACGACGGCATGATCGTCCGGAATGCCGAGAATCTCCCTCGTTTTTTCCGGACTGTACCCCGCGATCGGGTGCGCCACCAGATCCAGCTCCGTCGCGCGCAGAATAAGAAACGCCGTCGCCAGCCCCGTATCGAACCGGAAGTAGATGCGATCCTTGATCACGCAATCATCCTCTTCGCGGCTGTGCACAGCAATGATCATCGATGCATCTTTTGCCCATTCATTCCCCTTGGATAACACATCATGCATGCGCTCCAGCATCTCGCGTTCGTACACAAAGACATACCGCCACGGCTGATAGTTGAAACACGAAGGCGCCAGTTGCGCATGCCGCGCCAGATCGGCGACCAGCTCGGGCGTGATCTCCACGGGATCGAGCGATCGATGCGCACGTCTGATCTCGATAGCTTTCGTTACATCCATACGAGTCCTCCTTCATCTACTGTAATACCGGTTTTGAATAACCCCTTCGCCGGTTCCGGGCTCGATCCTCACCTAAGAGCACAATGAGTATTTATTGACCGACCGCCGTCCGCTCCATTACAATAATATCCGCCATTGCAGTTCTTTCATTACCGTATTCGACTGAGAAACCAGCATCAAGATGAATTCTAAAGAAACGATAAAATACCTCATCATTCACGGTCACTTCTATCAGCCCCCTCGCGAGAATCCCTGGACGGAGCGGATCGATCGCCAGCCGAGCGCCGCTCCCTACCACGACTGGAACGAACGAATAACTAAAGAGTGCTACCAGCCCAACACGCGCTCGCGGCGTCTCGACGGGGACGGCCGGATAGCGAAGATGCTGAACAACTACGAATGGATAAGCTTCAATTTCGGTCCTACGCTCCTCTCATGGATAGAAGAGAAACATCCCGACGCATACGAGAAGATCATAGCCGCCGACCGGCTGAGCGCCGAACGTCTCGGCCACGGAAACGCGATAGCTCAAGGATACAACCATATCATCATGCCGCTTGCGAACAGCCGCGACAAGGAAACGCAGATACGATGGGGTGTGCATGATTTTATCCGGCGCTTCGGGAGAGAACCCGCCGGCATCTGGCTTCCCGAAACCGCCGCAAACAGCGACACACTGGAAATCCTCATCGGTTTCGGTTTCGACTTCATCGTCCTCTCTCCCAATCAGGCGAAACGCGTACGCCCGCCGGCCGGCAAGGCCGAATGGCGCGACGTCTCCGACGGCTCGATCCAGACGGGATTCCCGTACCGCTGTTTTCTGTCGAAGGGAAAGAAAAGGCGCTCAACTGACAAATATATAGACATATTTTTCTATGACGCGAAGCTGTCGGTAGATGTAAGCTTCAATCATCTGCTCAGAAACGGCGATCATTTTGCACAGGCAATCGTCGACGCATATCCACGCACGCGAGGCGACCTCGTAACCATCGCGACGGACGGCGAGATCTACGGGCATCACGAACCGTTCGCCGACATGGCGCTCGCCTATCTCGCGGACACCGGCGCCCCGTCCCGCGGCCTCGAGATGACGAACTTCAGCGCCTACCTCGAAAATCACGCGCCCGAATGGGAAGTGGCGCTCAAACCGGGAACCGATAACGAGGGCACCGCTTGGTCGTGCGCTCACGGTGTCGGCCGCTGGAAGGAAGCCTGCGGCTGTAACACCGGCGGCGGCCCGAAGAAGAACCAGAAGTGGCGCGGCCCCTTGAGAAACGGCCTCGATGCGCTGCGCGATGAACTCTCGGCCGCCTTCGCTTCGGAGACCGCCCCGCTTCTCGACGATCCGTGGCGTGCGAGGAACGATTATATAACCGTGATCGAAAACAGAGGCCCCGAATCGATCGAACGCTACGTCACCGAGCATGCAAAGCGCCCGCTCTCCCCGGAGGAACGCTCGAGGGTCCTGTCCCTTCTCGAATCCCAGCGTAACGCGCTTCTCATGTTCACCTCGTGCGGCTGGTTTTTCGACGACATTTCCGGCATAGAAACGACACAGATTCTCGAGTACGCGGCTCGGGCGATAGAGCTCGCCGGCGAGAAGAACGGCGATGCACTCGAGAAAGCCCTTTTGAAAGAGTTGAGAAAAGCAAAGAGCAATTTCCCGAACCTGGGAAGGGGTTCGGACATATACCGCTCCGCACTGGACGAAGCGCGTTTTCGGACGAGATCGATTGTCGGCCAGTATGCGATAAGCCGCCATCTCCTGCGCAGGGACACGGGCTCGAAAGTTTTCGGGCACACATTCGATCAGCTCGATGCCTTTACGAGGAAAGTCGGCGATAGCGCAATCGAAGCCCGCTCCGTTTCGGTCACCTCGCCCATAACCATGGACACTTCACGCTACCACTACCTCCTCTTCCTCGAAAACAACGCCGATTTCACCTGTCTCGTGAAGCGTGCAGAGACGGAATCCGAATTTCTAAAATTGAAAGGATGCCTTGCAGAAGCGCCCCGCACTATGGACCAGGAAAGCCTTTTGAAAACGACGCATTCTTTTTTCGACGAGCGGCCGGTAACGCTGCACGATCTGCTCCCCGACGATAGAGAAGAGATTCTCGAAAGTCTCATCGCTCGAAGGATCGATACGCTGGTGAGCCGTTTCGACGAATTGTACAAGGAAAACAGAGACCTGCTCGTAATGCTCGGGGATACGCCGTCAGCGCCTCCATACATCCTGTTGGTGCTCGCAAGCACGGTGTTGACAAACATGCTCATCTACGAAGTGACACGCTGGGAGCGATCGCTCGTGCCGGTGCAGCTCGAGGGCATACAAAAGGTCATCGATGAAGCCTCGCGATATCAAATTCCCATCGACATGCGATGCGCGGCGGAAGCCTTTTCCGATTTCATTTTGGAAAAAACGCGGCTGCTCGAGCGCACGATGGACGCAGCGCTGGTCCGCTCCCTGATCACGTTCAGGGAGCTCTGCGACACATACGGGGTAACCCTCGAAGTACACGAAATCCAGAATGTGATCTATTCGATACTGCAGACGAAAATCACCCCGTTACTCGATAACGGACAGCTCGTTGAGCAGGACCGCAATCTTGTCAGAGACTTTCTCGCGCTCGCGCAGAAGTACAACTTCAACGTCGACGGGCTAGTTAGCACAATCAGCGGCCGCTGAGAACGACAATGAAAAAGGATAAAGCGGAAAAACGGATCAGGGAGCTTCGCGAAAAGATGCTCCATCACGACTACCTCTATTACGTCAAGAACAAACCGAAGATTTCGGATGCCGCTTATGACAAACTCCGCCGCGAGCTCGAGGATCTCGAAGAGCGGTTTCCGGATCTTGCAACTCCCGACTCGCCTACGCAGCGGGTCGGCGGCCCCCCGCGCGATGCGCTACCCACCGTCACGCACCTTCGAGCGATGCTGAGCCTCGAATCGGCGACAAAGCCTGAAGAGGCGCGGGAATTCGACCGCCGCGTCAAGCGCGGTCTCGATCGCGAAGAAATGGTGTATACCGTCGAACCGAAGTTCGACGGACTCTCGGTGGAGCTCGTGTACGAGAACGGCATACTCGCGCGCGGCGCCACGAGAGGGGACGGAACGAGAGGAGAGGACGTCACACCCAACATCAAGACCATTCGCGCCATCCCCTTGAAGCTCCGTGGGGTCAGTCCCCCCACCCTCTTGGCGGTCCGGGGCGAGGCGCTCATGCCGCTCGAGCGGTTTCACGAGCTGAACCGATGGATGACGGAGCGCGGCCTTTCCTCATTCGCAAATCCGCGTAATGCGGCGGCCGGCTCATTGAGACAGCTCGATTCCCGCATCACCGCCGAGAGACCGCTGACCTATTTCGCCTATGAAATCCTGGCGATGGAAGGTCTCGATGCGCCGCCGACACATGCCGACGAGCTCGAAACCCTCGCACTCTGGGGATTCCGTATCGATCCGAACTGGCGACTCTGCGACGATATAGATTGCGCCATCACGTTTCACGCCGATCTCGGCGCAAAGAGGGACTCTCTCGCATTCGAGATAGACGGTGTCGTCATTCAGACGAATTCGCGGGTCGATCGTAACGCGCTCGGCACCCGCACGCGGTCACCCCGTTGGGCGATCGCGCTCAAGTTCGAGGCGAGGCGCGAAATCACGACCGTCAAAGATATCGTCGTTCAGGTCGGCCGCACGGGCAAGCTCACACCGGTCGCCCTGCTCGATCCCGTCGACGTGAGCGGCGTAACGGTGAGCCGCGCAACGCTGCACAACGCGGGCGAAGTCGCAAAAAAGGATATTCGCGTAGGCGACACGGTGCGCATTGAGCGGGCCGGCGACGTTATTCCGGCCGTTGTCGAGCGAATCGCCGAAAAGGGCACGCGCAGAAAGCGGTCGTTCACGATGCCACTCAGCTGTCCCGTATGCAGTGCACCTGTCGCAGAGGAAGGGGCCTATCATTTTTGCACGGGCGGGATCTCGTGCCCCGCCCAGCTCAAACGTGGAATGGGCCACTTTGTATCGAAGGGCGCCTTCGATATCGACGGTCTCGGTTATAAAACAATCGAGGCGCTCGTGAACGGGGGGTACATAAAGAGCATCGCGGATCTCTTCAGGCTCGAGAGGGAATTACTGACCGAACTCGATGGTTTCGCCGAAAAATCCGCCGATAATCTCTTAGGCGCAATCAATTCATCCAAACGGATCTCATTCGAAAGATTTCTCTATGCTCTCGGGATACGAAACGTCGGGGAGCATGTAGCCCGCCTCCTTGCGGAACACTTCGGATCCCTCGATTCGGTTGTGAGCGCGGATATCGACGAGCTCGTCGCAATACACGAGATCGGTCCCGAGGTCGCCCGCAGCGTCTGCGAGTTCTTCAAGGAGGAGAGAAACCGGAAGCTCGTCGGCGACCTGCTGGACAATGGGGTAGAGATTGTCGCGATGCCACGCCGATCCGATGCCCGCACCTTCGAGGGAAAGGCGTTCGTCTTCACCGGCACTCTGGAAACACTCACGCGTGCAGGGGCAAAGCGGCTCGTAGAATCTCTTGGGGGGAGGGTCAGTTCGAGTGTCAGCGGCAAAACCGACTACATAGTCGCAGGCACGGATCCCGGCTCCAAGCACAGCAAGGGCCGGGAACTCGGCATCACCATCATTTCGGAAGATGAATTCAAAGCGCTGGCCGCCGAGAAGTCCCGGTAGTAGGCCGCGTCACTGGTGCCGCCGACGCTCCCCGAGCAGAACGATATCGCGCAATCCCTCCCTGCCTCTCGCGGCGATCCACCTCTTTTCGAAACGCGGGTCCTGAACGATCTGGGCTATCGCCGCCAGGGCCCGCAGATGAAAGTTTCGCTCATCCCTACCACCGGCGAGAACGAAGACGGCTTGGACCTGAGAGCCCGATTCATGAAAATTGATGCCGTTTTTGCAGCGGGCGAGCAGAATGTCGAACGTCCCTTCGCTCTCAATGACAACATGCGGAATCGCGAGAAACGGCGTGAGCACCGTCGTGCTCTCGGCCTCCCGTTCTTTCAGAAGCCGCAGGAGCTCGTCCGGATGCATCTTCAACCTCCCGCCCATCTTCCCCGCCACGAGCGAGAAGAAACCGTCCGCATTCAAACACTGTTCGAGATCGAGAACGATGGATTCTTCGATGATATGATCGAACCGGTCCTCGACGATCTCGTCTCTCTCACGAATGATCTCTTTCAATTCGGTCTCGAGCGAGTGTGTGGTGAGCTCTGCGGCGGTTATCCGTTCTATGAGGTGCAGAAGGGCGTATTCCCTGTTTGCCCTGATTCTTCCATAAAACCAATAGACGAATATGCCGCTGAATACAAGAGCGCCATTTATGAGCAGCGCATCCGTCCCGATCCGCAACAACAGAAAACCGCAGCCGAAAATACCGACTATTTGCATGAACGGATAGAGCGGGGACCCGAAACGCGGCCGGTAATTCTGAAGCCGGCTCTCCCGCAATATGATAACGGAGAGACATGAGAACATGTAGGTCATGATCAATACGCTTGATGCAGCCTTGACGAGCCTGTCGGGCCTGAGGAACAGCGCTGCGATCATGAACGCGCCGGTCACGAGTATCGCGGCGTGCGGCGTATGAAACCGCGCATTGATTCTCCCGAGCGTTTCCGGCAGCAGATGATCCCTGCTCGAAGCGAGGAGATAACGGGAAGCGGCCATGATCCCCGCATTGGCCGTCGATATGAACGCAAGCACGGCGGCGATGGCGAGGATCACCCGCCCGCCATTGCCCATGAATGCGGCGGCGGCGTCGGAGATCGGCGTGAGCGAACGGTGAAGCTCGGCGGCCGGCAGCACGCCGGAGGTGACTAGAACCACGAGCATATAGAGAATGCCGACCACGAGCAGGGAGAGCATCATCCCCAGCGGCACGACGCGTCCGGGATCCTTGACCTCCTCGGCGACACTCGCGACCTTGAGAAGTCCTCCGAAGGATACGAAGATGAATCCGGCCGTTGTAAATATCGCCCCCGTCCCGTTCGGCGCGAACGGCTCGAAGCGCTGCACATTCACGGCCGGAAGGCCGCGAATAATGTAAAAGAGCAGGATCGCGAGAAGCCCAATCACAAGATACACCTGCACCTTCCCCGCCTCCCTTACACCGACGAGATTAATGAGTATGAAAACTACGCAGAGCGACACCGAGATCAGCTGCATGTTCACATCGATAATGAGAACGGCAAAGGCGGCCATGCCGACGAGTGCGAACGCGCTCTTGAGCGAAAGAGAAAACCATGTGATCAGCCCATCCACGGTGCCGACGACCGGTCCGAGACTGCGGCTCACATAGAAATACGTCCCTCCCGCCTTCGGCATCGCGGATACGAGCTCCGCCTGGCTGAGCATACCGGTCATTGCGAGCAGCGCGGCTACGACATACGAAACGAAGGCGGCGGGGCCCGCCTGCGCGTGCGCGAGCCCGGGGAGGATAAACAGGCCGGAGCTGATCATCGAACCCGAGGCGATGCAAAAGACATCGAGCAGGTTTAGCTCTCTCTTCAATTTCACGATCGACTCCCGCTGACAGATTTCATCCACGGACTCACATCCGTGGATTTGCGATGGTTTAGGTAAGCAGGCGCCCCTTCCCCATCCGATACTATCTTTTTACCGTAGATTCCAGACAAATAAAAGCCGCTTTATGCGCATCGCGGTCATACCGCAGCGCCGACCTCGCGTTCCAATCCGGCTTACACGTTGCGATCGAGCACGAAATAAGCCACCGCACCGGCGATGACATTGGAGACGGCGAGCGCGAAAAAGATGCCGGTCAGGCCGAACAGACACCCCCCCAGCAATGCGAGTGGAATCGAGAGCACTAACATGCGGATCATCATCAGGACCGCGGCATGCAACGGTTTATTCAAGACGTTGAGCGCCATTATCGATATCGCGAGCAAGCCCCACATTCCATACCCGAGCGGAACGATCCGCAGGTATCGCACGATGCTCGCAATCACCGCCGGATTATCGTTGAAGATCGCAGCGATCGGTCTCGCCGCGGCCGCAAGCGCGATGAACATCGCCGCGCCCCATCCAATGGAGAATATCCCGCTGTACCGTATTCCCGTTTTCACGCGGTCGAATCTCATAGCACCCCGGTTCTGGCCGATAAACGGGCCGACGGCGGTCGCTAGGGCGCGCACGACGGTGAGGGCGAAAAACTCGATACGCGTGCTCACGCCGAAAGCGGCGACCGCTTCGGCGCCGTAGACGGAAACAAGCCTCGTAATAACGGCGGTCGTGAGCGAAACGATTATCATGGAACCCGCAGCCGGCAGGCCGACGAACAGGATCCGTTTCCAGGAATCGAAGACGATTCGGATCGAACATCGGGCGAATACCAGCATCTTGTCGCGATAGATCAGAACCCAGAGAGAAACGAGCAGCGTGGTCGCCCGGGCGATGACGGTCGCGGTGGCCGCGCCGGCGAGCTCGAGCCGCGGAAAGGGGCCGATGCCGAAAATCAGGAGCGGATCCATCACCGCATTGACGGTCGCAGCCACGATCATGATCAACGCGGGAGTCCGCGTGTCCCCCGTCGCCCTGATGGCGTGATTGCCCACCATCGGGATGACAACGAAAATGACGCCGGGGTACCATATTTTCATGTATTGCTTGATAAGAGGCAGCACATCAGGTTGCGCGCCGAGCAATCGGAAGAGGGGATCGATCGTCAAAAGGCCGAGAACGACAAACGCCGCCACAAAGATAAGCGCGAGCACGAGGCTGTCCGTCGTGAGACGTTTTACACTCTCCTCGTCACCCTCGCCGATCGTTCGTGAAACCACGGCGGCTGCGCCGACGCCGAGCCCCATGGCGATGCTCCCGATGACAAACACGACGGGGAAGGTGAAACCGAGCGCGGCGAGCTCTTTCGTTCCGAGACGGCCTATAAAAAACGCATCGACGAGATTGAACATGACGATCCCGATTATACCGAAGACCATCGGGACGGTGAGCCTGACAAGCATGCTCCCGATCGATCCTTCAATCAGTGCGGCGCGTTTCGCCGGTGCTTTCCGGTTCCTTGTTTCGTGCGGTTTCATATGCGGGCCCGTTATGCTCCCTCGAGTTCGATTGTCTCGTTCGATCAATTTATGGCGCCGGTTTTACCAGTTCAATGTATACATTCCCCATCAACCGCTCACTGCCCAATTTCGATATCATGCGATCGTAGAGTCTCGTCATAACTCTCGCCGCCGAATATCTCACCAGATAATTCTGCGTAAACGCGTAATGCGATATCTCGCGTTTTACGAATCCGGCCGATTCTAATGTATTCATCAGTTCTTCTATGTTCCGGTATTGGTAGAGCGTCTCCCACGACTCCGCTCCCCTGACCTTCCGATGAAACCAGAGGGGTGTGCGTCTCGCCAGAGCGAACTCGGGCGCGGCTGGATTCGGAATTGTCGATAGAAATACACCTTCGCTCTCGAGCACGCGGAAAACTTCCGATGCCGCGCTCTGGTGATCGGCGATATGTTCCAGGACATAGTTTGCAAACGCGGCCGCGTACCGTCCCGAATCGACGGGTGTCATTGCTTCCATCGAGCATTGCCGGCACGTCCCGACAGACGGATGATCGACGAGGCAGTCTTCGATATCGACACGGTCGCACGTGAAAATACATCCGTTTTGCGAAAGCAACTCTTCGATGACGAGACGTTTCCCTGCGCCGATATTCAGGATGCGCGCCGGGATATCACTATTCTCGTTTGTCTTCCCAATGATCCGGGTCAATCTCTCGACGAGGCGCTTCTCTGCGGGGGTCTGCACAATAGCACGTACCTTTCCTTCTCGCGTTCACGGTATCAGAACATCAGGCCATGCACAAGAAAAGCCCCCTCATGAGAGGGGGCTTTAAACATTACAACCTGTCTATGAGCCCTGCGCGCGGCATATCAAGTGACAGCCATCCGTCATCAGGGGATTATACAATACCCTGCGCGAGCATGGCGTCGGCGATCTTGACAAAGCCTGCGATGTTCGCACCCATCACGTAGTCGATGTAATCGCCTCTCTTGCCGTACTCGACACACTGCCCGTGGATCGCCGTCATGATGCCCTTGAGCCGCTCGTCCACTTCTTCGCGCGTCCAGCTGAGACGAAGGCTGTTCTGCGACATCTCGAGACCGCTGACCGCGACGCCCCCGGCGTTGGCGGCCTTCCCGAGGCCGTAGAGGATCTTGGCATCCTGGTAGACTTCGATCGCATCGGGCGTGCTCGGCATGTTGGCGCCCTCGCTGACGACCGTGCAGCCGTTATTGATGAGCGCCTTCGCATCATTCGCGTCGACCTCGTTCTGTGTCGCGCTCGGAAGTGCGATGTCGCACTTGATATTCCACGGCCGCTTGCCTTCGAAGTACTCGACCTTGAATTTGTCCGCATACTCCTTGATGCGTCCGCGCTTGACGTTTTTGAGCTCCATTACGTAGGCGAGTTTCTCTTCGTCGATTCCGTCGGGATCGTATATCGCTCCGCCCGAATCCGACAGGCTGACGACCTTGGCGCCGAGATGAATACACTTTTCGGTCGCGTACTGGGCGACGTTACCCGAGCCGGAGACGGCGCAGATCTTGCCCTCCATCGATTCACTTTGCGTCTCGAGCATCGCCTGTGCGAAATAAACCTGGCCGTACCCGGTAGCTTCCGGACGGATGAGGCTGCCGCCCCACGTCATGCCCTTGCCGGTCAGCACGCCGGTGAATTCGTTGCGCAGCTTCTTGTACTGACCGAAGAGGTAACCGATCTCGCGGCCGCCGACACCGATGTCACCGGCGGGAATGTCGGTGTTGTGCCCGATGTGACGGAAGAGCTCGCTCATGAACGCCTGGCAGAAACGCATGACTTCGGCGTCCGACTTTCCCTTCGGATCGAAGTCGGATCCACCCTTGCCGCCGCCCATCGGCAGCGTCGTCAGTGCGTTCTTGAAAACCTGCTCGAACGCGAGGAACTTCAATATGCCGAGGTTAACCGTTGGATGAAAACGCAGCCCACCCTTGTAGGGACCGATCGCGCTGTTCATCTCGATGCGGAAACCGCGGTTGACCTGGACCTCGCCCTTGTCGTTGGCCCAGGGAACACGAAACATGATCACGCGTTCCGGCTCCGCGATCCTCTCGAGAATCTTCGCTTCCTTGTACTTGGGATTCTTCTCGATGAAGGGGATAACTGAATCGGCTACTTCCTGAACCGCCTGATGAAACTCGGGCTCGTTCGGATCCCGTGCCGTGACCTTCGCCATGAAGGCATCGACAACTTTCGACATCTTCGCCTCCTTTTTGAGACTGTCTGCAGATAAAAAACGCCCTCCCGGGCGACCCATTGAAAAACTTACAGTTATGGCGATCAACGAGGCCGTTGAAAGCCATACTTCATTATAATTAACAGACAACGGCTGTCAAGCCAATTTTTTTGAATTTCTCAATTTTTCAAATAAAATTGATGCGACTGTTTCAGTATAGTTGCTCTTTTCAGGGGACAGACAGCCGGAGAAGAGAAAAAAATGTTGAAAACAGCGAATTTAAGATTATAATAGAGAGTAATTATTTAGAGTTATTGGAATTTCTCCGCTATTCAACACGTAACCCGAGGTGATTTCATGATTATCGGATGCCCCAAGGAGATCAAAAAGGACGAGTATCGTGTTGCGCTTCTTCCGGTTGGCGCGGAAACACTCATGCGAAACGGTCACAAGGTCCTCGTCGAAAAGGGGGCGGGTTTGGGCAGCGGCATAGCCGATTCCGAGTATCGGGCCGCGGGCACAATAATCGTCCCGACGGCGAAAGATCTCTTCCGACGCGCCGAGATGATCATCAAGGTCAAGGAGCCGATGCCGCCGGAGATCAGGATGATCAACAAGAATCACGTCGTTTTCACCTACTTTCATTTCGCCGCGAGCCGCCGGCTCACCGAGGGAATGCTTCGCACAGGCGCGGTCTGCATCGCCTACGAAACGATGGAAGAGGAAGACGGAACCTTGCCGCTGCTTACACCGATGAGCGAGGTGGCCGGTCGGATGGCCGTGCAGGAGGGCGCCAAGTATCTGGAGCGGCCGATGGGGGGACGCGGAATCCTGCTCGGCGGTGTGCCCGGCGTCGAGCCCGCGCACGTTGTTATCCTCGGCGGCGGAGTCGTCGGAACGCACTCGGCCAAGATGGCCGCCGGTCTCGGCGCAAAGGTAACGATCCTCGACATCGATCTCGAGCGCCTGCGTTACCTGAGCGATATACTTCCCCCCAACGTAACGCTCCTCATGTCGAATCCGGAAAACGTGCGCAAGATGGTTGCGGATGCCGATCTTCTCATCGGCGCTGTTCTGATCAAGGGCGCCAAGGCCCCGCGTCTCGTCACGCGAGGAATGTTGAAAACAATGCACAACGGCGCCGTCATCGTCGATGTCGCCGTCGATCAGGGTGGCTGCATCGAGACGATCAAGCCGACGACACACACAAATCCTACTTATATCATAAACGGTGTCGTTCACTACGGCGTCGCGAACATGCCGGGGGCGGTATCGCGCACATCGACGTACGCTCTCACCAACGCCACCTTCCCCTACACTCTCAACATCGCGAACATGGGCTGGGAGAAAGCGGCCGCCGACGACGGGGCGGTCTGGACGGGCGTCAACGTGCTGCGCGGCTGCGTGACCGACGCGGCGGTCGCCAAGGCCTTCAGGATGAAGTACACGCCACTCGAAGACGTGCTCTAGCGTGAAGCGCAAGCCTACCGGCGCATCAACGCCACCATCTCTTGAACGGCCTGCTCGATGCCGACGAAAACCGCCCGCGAGATGATGCTATGGCCGATGTTGAGCTCTTCTATCTCCGAAATCTGAACGATTACGTGGATGTTGTGATAGGTGAGTCCGTGACCGGCATGCACATGCAGGTTATACTTCCTTGCTGCGGTCGCCGCGTCACGAATCGCCCGCAATCTGTTTTCAACATCTCCATGTTTCGCGTCTGCGTATTGCCCGGTATGTATCTCGACCGCATCGAATCCGAGCCGAGCCGCCGCCTTTATCTGTGACAGATCTGCGTTCACAAAGGCGCTTACCAGTATGCCGCCCCCCTGCACCGCTTTGACGACCGGCGCCAGCTTGCCCCCCAGCCTTACGCAGTCAAGCCCCCCCTCGGTCGTCACCTCCTCGCGCTTCTCGGGCACGAGACAAACCGCGTCCGGATGCAGCGCCAGAGCGATATCCTGCATCTCCGGTGTAGCGGCCATTTCGAGGTTGACCGCCGTCTGGGCCATCTCACTGATGAGCCGGGCATCCCTGTTCTGTATGTGCCTTCTGTCCTCACGCAGGTGAAACGTAATCTGATCCGCGCCCCCCTGCTCGGCAAGCATTGCAGCTGTTACAGGATCCGGCTCGGTGGTTTTTCGCGCCTCTCGCAGCGTTGCGACATGGTCCACGTTGACCCCAAGCCTGATTCGATTCACGGCCTACCTCCTTCATTCATCGCAAGGGTAACTCGATCGATCATTTCAGATACTCTTATAAACCTTACTCCCTCTTCGCGGGCCTTTTCCACGAGCCACCGGAGATCGTCCAGTGATTCCTGCCTCACGTGAAGGATACCGATCACCCTGCCTCTGCGTGCGGCCATCGACAGGAGCTTTAGCATATTCTCCCGCGTTCCCTCTTTTACATTATCTATAAATATATCGTTACCGAGGCTCTTCACTCCGACCTTCTCGGCGGCTTCCCCGACCACCGACTTCGATGTTGTCATGCTGTCGATAAAGAAGAGCTCCTTGCGCCGGCATACTTCGAGCACCGCCTCCATCACACGCAGGTCGGCGGTTGCCCGTGATCCCATGTGGTTGTTCATCCCCCTGACCTCCGGCGTCGTCTTGAGCGCTTTCTCCACGACTTTCCTGATCTCTGCGCTGCTCATGGCGACACGGACGAGAGGAATCTCACCATAATCTTCCGATCCTTTTTCCGGCTCCATCGGAAGATGGCAGAGGACATCCTTGCCGGCCGCTGCGGCCGCTTTGCAAATTGCGCCGGAATACTTGAGTCCCGGAATAACGGATATCGTCAGCGGTATCTCGAGCGCTATGAAATTTCTTACGAGGGCGTTGTGGAAGTAACCGAAATCATCTACGATCAATGCTACTTCCGGTGTGCCCGCCGCTGGCGCGCCGGATGTTTTTCTCTTTCGGCTTTTCTCTATGACGCAGCGGTGCGTCGTCAGCCTCCTCGTCCCGATCTCCATGGCTATGCTGCGGCCGTTATTTCTCTCATGGCACGATCGCACCCTGGCGCCGATCCCTTCCACATACTCGCTGATCAATGCGTTGACCTTGATAAGCGAAGCTTCGCCGCCGGTTTCCGCGCTAATCGTGACAAGCGGCTTCGACGAACCGTCACCTGCTTCTTTTTCGACGGCGATTCGATCCCTGTCGATTCCCGCCGTTGCGAGGGCGGCGGCGATACGCTCGCCGATATCACCCTGCACGCGGCCGTACTTGCTCCCGAATCCGGCATCGAGCAGCAGTACGTTGCCCGCATCGGTTTCGAGGTAACGGATGAGAGCGAACACGGCTATAAACAGAAAGGCGAGCAGTGCGACGAGCGGGACCAGCGTTGTCTGTTTCTTCTTTTTTCCTCGAGCCACGTTCCTGCGCCTCCGGTCGGTTCTATCCATAACAAAAGATGATCGTGCGAGCGACCGCCGTCGCTCGGGTCCCGAATCTATAGGGCACACAAACTATAGATTCCTCAATGGCCCCGTGTCAAGGAGTCCGGCGGATCAGGCGAGTGCCATTGGCAGTGAAACGAATGGACGAAAGCCTCCTCGAAGCGAGGAGGCTCATTTGCCGGCTCGATATATATGAGCAAGGGAGGGCCTCAAAAAAAAGCCCCCTCGAAAAAGGGGGCTCTATTATTCCGTTGTTTCCTTTCACTCGTTACTTTTTAATATCGTAGATACTCATAATGCTGTATTTCTGCGTTACGGGGTCCTTGGCGATATTGACGATGATGATGTCATCACCGATGTATGTCATCTCGCCGATCCCGACGGTGATGCGGTAACCCCGTTCCGTTTGCCAGAATTCGCCATCTTCGCAATCCCTTTCCCCGATCTTCGAGACCGGATACCAATTGCCGGGATCGATGACGAGAGCGAGCTTGTCGATTATCGGTGCGTACTGCCCGTTTGCGGCGAGAAACATGTTCCTCGTCATGTTGATATCCTTTTGCCGCAAGAAATAATTATCTTCGCTGGGCTCATAATCGCCCGCCTGCAGGTACCAGATATAATCCTGGTGGAGAAGCTCCGAGTAATGCTCGATATCCCTGTGAGTGTATGAGAGCACGAGGTTCCCGATCGTATGCTCCTTCTCTGTCAGATCGCCGTACTTGCTTTCCGCAGGAGGGGGCAGCGGCGCCTCCTTTGGATCGTTTATACAACCGAACGAAAAGAGCAGAGCCGACATGAGAAGCAAAGCGACGCTCGAGCGTATCGTATTTCTATTCACGGTAATCCTCCCTCGAACAATCACGAAAAGCCGGGTGGCGCTCAAAGGATACGAGCTTCGATATGAAATGCCAAGATGAAGTTGCAACAATCTGCTCAATTGCCGAATCGCTGCGCAACAATGGTGCCAGCAGAGCCCGTCTCCGCGCCGACCGATGCGCTACGCTTATATAATAACAATAAATCTAGTTCGTTTCAACTCGGGCACCATAAAAAAGCCCCCTCGAAAAAGGGGGCTCTATTATTCCGTTATTTCCTTTCACTCGTTACTTTTTAATATCGTAGATACTCATAATGCTGTATTTCTGCGTTACGGGGTCCTTGGCGATATTGACGATGATGATGTCATCACCGATGTATGTCATCTCGCCGATCCCGACGGTGATACGGTAACCCCGTTCCGTTTGCCAGCATTCGCCATCTTCGCAATCCCTTTCCCCGATCTTCGGGACCGGATACCAGTCGGCGGGATCGATATCGAGTGTAAGCTTGTCGATTACCGGTTCGTACTGCCCGTTTGCGGCGAGAAACATGTTCCTCGTCATGTTGATATCCGGTTGCCGAAAGAAATAATTATCTTGGCCGGGCTCGTAATCGCCAGCCTGAAGGTACCAGAGATAATCATCATGGAGAAGCTCCGAGTAATGCTCGATATCCCTGTGAGTGTATGAGAGCACGAGGTTCCCGAGCGTGTGCTCTCTCTCGGTGAGGTCACCCCACTCCGGCGGCGGAACGGGATCCGGTTCCGGATCTTCCTTCGGATCGAGGATACACCCGGTGGCAGCGAGCAGGCCCGCGACAAGGATTATGACCAGCGCTGCCGTAAGCTTGGTGTTTTCTTTCATAGCCAATCCTCCAGGTTGTAATAATAACACATTAGAATTACTTTTTCAAGTTCTCAAATCTATATTAGATATATCGGAATTCATCCTTCCTCTTAGCTCCCTCCTCTCAACGTTCCCCGCAGGTATCCGAACGTCGGATTGCTGCCGAACACATCGACATCCTCCCATTTCACGAGCGCCCATCCCTGTGAGGTATCCTCTATATAGAAAACGGCTTTGCCGGAATAGGTCTCCTCCGTGCCATCGGGAGTCTTTATGATCATCACATAGGGCCCTTCGAACTCGGCCCTGCCGACCTCTATGCTTTCGCGTTCGAATTTCCCGTCTTGCCCGAACTCGATCGCCCGCTCGAGGGGATAGTCGCCTTTGAGTCTCGTGAGCATCTCCATCTCGACCTGCTTCGTCCAGTCCTTGAACGCGTCACCGCCCAGGGTGATCTCGTCCTCCGGTCTCGGCACGAAGGTAAAGTTCATCGCCAGGCTTCGTTCGTAATTCGAGTTCCTCTGCTCGGAGAGTCCTGTTTTCAGATTCGTAAAGACGGCTCTCGGATTTGTGGGATTGATCCATGATCGTTTCTCCTCTCCCGGCTCCTCGGCAGTGCGGGGTTCGAACAGGCACCCGCTCGCCACGAGGGAAACGAGTAATAATACAACGGGAATGAATCGTCTTTCTCTCATCCGCAAAGCTCCTAGAAATTATACGTCAGCGTCGCATTGGTGTCCCAGTACTCCCGCTTCTCTTCGGAGAGGAACGGGCCGTATCTCCTGTTATAGGCTATATTGAGATCGATCATTCCGTCTTGCCCGAATCGACGCGCCCTTGCAAAGCCGAGCACGAATCCGCCCGAGCCGTACGCGGTTATCGGTATGATCTCTCTCTCGGTGCTCCCCTGCCTGAATTGCAGGCGGTTGCTCCTCTTGTCCTGAAATTTCGTCGACGCCCACATACGGAACTCCGGACTCGGCTGATATCTCAATTCGAGGCCGATTCCATGCTCGAGATTTTCCGATGTCGGATTGTAGAGCCTCTCGCTTCTGTCGAGAAACGGCTCGTCATCGATATATATCTCCTTATAGGTGTAACTGCCGGTATCTCTCATGAGGTAGTTGTGCGTAAACTTGAACTTGAGGTGGCGATAGATGATTATTTCCGCGATCGTTTTGAGCGATGTTGTCCTGTTGAGGTAGTTCTCCTGTTCCTTATGAATGAAGTCGGTGAATTCTATCTTTATCGTGAAATCCTGCGCTATCTTGAGCCAATTAGTCGGCGAATAAGTATACTTCGGCACCGCCCAATAGAGATAGCTCACCCTGTTGTCCCCGGACAGCGTCCCGTCGATATTGATCACCTCATAGCGGTCGGCCACAAAACTCACATTCGTGCTGAACTTTGGAAAGGGCTGCGCTTTGAGCCCGGCGTCTCCACGGTAGTGGAGATAATCGGCGTCTCTCGGATTAGCGTCTTTCTTGACAAAGAACCGCTGCTTGTGCGAAGCCGCGCCGGAGAACGATACGGAGAGTAATTGGGTTATTTTTTGCCTTATGCCCATTTTTATCTTGTACTCACGGTCTTCAAAACTCGATATCGATGTCGGCCCGTAATCGGTCTTGTTCCTCGAGGTCGAAATATTGATGCTCGCTCTCCCGGTTGCGGCATACTGGTATGACGTTCGCGCATGGAGCGCCGATCTTTCCGTCTCCTTGGATAATCTCGTATCAACCTTGTTTTTTTGCACATGGATATTGTGATCGAAAGAAAAATCGACATCGAAGTAACTCGTCAGCTTCAGCGCCGAGGCACCTGTGATCTCCTGAGCGCGCACCCGGGACTCTTCCTGTATGGATAATTCGGGGGCATCGATAATCTCCAGCGAGTTTCCCCGCGGAGGCATGACCCGGCGCCGAATCCCCACTACGCTCTTGTATGAGAAACGGAGGAGCCTGCTTTCCGCTCCACCGTAGCTAACATTGACATTGAACGTATCGGCCTTACTCGGCATGTTCTTGTATTCGATTGTCTCGATAAGGCTGGTTTCTCTCCTCCTGAACACCCCCGCTCCGCCGCTGAAGTTCAATAAATCTCCGACGGTGTACGCGAGATACGCGCTTGCGCTCCCCTGAAGCGTCTTGTCGTACTTGAAATCCTTGAGTCCCCGTGAACCCCGGCCCATGAATGAAAAGGACGAGTTATTCGCACCGAGAACCGGCTTCATCAGCGTCAAGGCGAAACCCGCCCCCTCGTCTTCGATGATGAGGTCCTTTCCGTACCGGGCGAGGCCGAGTGTCTGCTTCTTCCGATAGTCCCTGCCGATATCGAGGCTGAATGCCAGCGCACCGGATATGACCTTCGATGCCGTGTTCATCAGCTTGTTGGTAACCTCTTCCATATCACGTGCCCTAAACGTTACGAGCTCATGGCGCAGCGAATTCGTCAGCCTCCAGCCGCCTCCCGGATCGATCGTGGTCGACATGCTGCTTCCCAGTGTTATATTGACATCGCGCCCCACCACGAAAGATTTCAGAACGGGTTTGACGCGATCCGCCGAAACCGAGTCGGCGCCCGACTGGGCTTGCGCCCATCCCGACCCCGTGGCCAGGAAAGCAACGATCATCAATAGAATCGCCGGGATCCCGTTTTTTTTCATTCCCGTCTCTTGATTCCCTTGCTATCTCGATAGAGCCTGAACCAATCATCGAGCTCCAGTTCCTCCGGGCGTTTTTCGAGATCTACTCCCACTCTCTCCACAATGCGCACTAAAGTGCTAGCATCCTTTATGCCCAACGAATCGCGAAAAACGTGCTTGAGCTTCTTGCGCCGTTGCGAAAAACAGAGCTTGAGAAAGCTCAAGAAACTCTCTTCCTGTGTGGGAAACGCTGGGGAATCTTTCGGAACAAATTTTAAAACTACACTTTCCACTTTCGGGCTCGGCCTGAAAGAGCCGGGACGGATCCGCGCCACCTTCGTGACCTCGAAGTAGCTCTGGAGATAAACGGTGAGAATGCCGCATCTGCGCTCCCCCGGCGCAGCCATGACCCTTTCGCCGACTTCTCTCTGCACCATCAGAACGGCGCCAGCGCAGCCCCTCCAGCGCGGAAGGTCCGTGAGTATCGTGCCGGTGAGATGGTACGGTATGTTCCCTACGAGCTTATAAGCCGTTTTATTCCTGACGGATGCTTCACGGTCGAGATCGACATCCCGTATATCCGCTACTATAATCTCGACGCCCCCCAGCTCCCCGCATTTCTCCCTTACCTTCACCGCGAGCGCCTCATCTATCTCGTAAGCCACTATTCTGGCTCCTGTTTTGCCGAGAGGCACGGTGAGCGCGCCCCGGCCGGGACCGATCTCGAAAATCAGCTCATCCCTCTCCGGCGAGACTGCGTCCACGATCTTTCCCGCAACGCCCTTCGAAACGAGAAAGTTCTGGCCCAGGCTCTTCTTGGGACGCGAGCTCGTCTGCTTTTGACGCTCCATCAACGCAACCTCACGCAACGCGGGCTGCAAGCCATTGACACAACATGGCTTGCCTGTTGTTCGGGCTATAGATTTGGGATGCAAATACGTTAGTAGCTGTAAGGCAGTATAGTAGACTCCTTCGTTACATCTATATTATACCCCGCAGGTTCCAAAATGGCAAAAATAACAGACGGTTTAGGCGATATCCATCCGGCCGCGCCGGCTGTTATCGGGACGGTGCCATCCGGCCGCGACGACGACTATAAATTCGCACCTGCCTGGCGCGCCGGCGCGTGGGGTCACGCTCGGTCGCATCCGGTTTCACTCCTCTTACTGCTCCCGGACGGCCAAATGGTATTTTCGCTGATGAAACGCCGCACCAGGTATCGCCTCTGCCAGGGCGCGGCAGCCCTCGATATCCGCACCGGGGAAATCGAGGGCCGTCACCTCACACTCGAGGCGTGTTGCGGCGCACTTGGTGATAAAATCGAGCACACCGTCGAACGCCCTCCCCCCCGCATCCGGTCGGCAGAATTTTACATACGATGCCTTGTCCGGGGCGTTGAGGCTGATCGACACCTTGTCGAACACCTTCCCAAGCTCCGGCACTATGTTGCGCCGGTTGATCATATTCCCGTGGCCGTTCGTGTTGAGCCGCAGCCGGATCCCCAAACTCTTCAGCGACAGCGCGGCTTCGAGGACATCGGCGATTCTCGTCGTCGGTTCGCCGTATCCGCAGAAGACAATCTCTCGCGGCTCGCTCTCTTGGGCCGCAACCCGCACCGCCTCGACCATCTCTTCGGGTGAAGGATCCGTAATCAGATTCAGGTTGTATCCGTAGAGAAAGCGCTTGCGCCCCGCCCGCGGGCAGAAACTGCAATCATTGGTGCACGAAGAGGTTACGTTGACGTAGATGTTATTCTTGAGACGATACGCTATGCTCGGGGGCGGGTCGCTCTCGCCGTGCAAGAGATTGCGATAGCTGATCTCCGTCATCCTCTCGACATCCCGGACATCCACTCCCCTGATCCCGGCTATAAGCTCCGCCACGATTCGCACATACGCCGGCTCGTTTCTCTTTCCGCGAAACGGAACGGGCGGCAGGTAGGGGCAATCCGTCTCGAGCACGATTGCGCTCGAAGGCAGCCTCGAAACAACCGGTGGCAGCCCCGAGTTCTTGTACGTTATCGGTCCGCCGATTCCGATCAGAAATCCGAGTTTCAAAACGGCAATCGCTTCATCGAGACTGCCTGAGAAGGCGTGGAATATGCCGCCGACCTCCCGAGCGCCCTCCTCGTCGAGTATCGTTATCACCTCATCAAACGCCTCGCGCGCGTGAACGATGATCGGCTTCTCGAAATAGAGGGCGATACCTATCTGGCGGCGAAAGACCTCTCTCTGCCGCTCCCGCGGCGAGAGATCGCGGTAGAAATCGAGTCCGATCTCACCGAGCGCGAGAACTTTCCTTCGCAGTATCAGCTTCTTGAGCCTCTTCTCCACACCAGCATCGAAATCCTTCGCATTGTGCGGATGAACGCCGAGCGCGGCGTAGACCATATCATGCGTATCGGCCAGACCGAGCGCGCCCTCGAACGATGCGGCATCGTATCCCACGGTCAGCACCTCGCCGATACCCGCATCTCTCGCGCGGCCGATGACCTCACCGAGATCATTGGAATAGTGATGCATATCGAGATGTGCGTGAGAATCGATCAGCATGATCGTGTCATTCTTTCAGCAAATCCGCCGGATCCTGCTGAATGCGGGGAAAGAGAGGTTCGGGAGGCACGAGATCTCTTATCGCCGGTTCGGCAGGTGGAACGGAATCGATCGAGAGTTCATCCACTCCCAGATGCGCAAGCATCACTTGCATACGTTCCGGCATGAATGGATGGAGGACAACGCCCGAAGTCAATAGAACGGCCATGAGCTCGCGAAACACGGTTTCGAGCTCCGCGCGTTTTCCCGGATCCTTAGCGAGATCCCAGGGACGCTTTTCCTCTATAAACCGGTTCGCCCGTTGTATCACCGTCCAGTACTCCCCGATGGCCCTGGAAAACGCGAGCCGCTCCATGTGGCCTTTGTACTTCTCGAGAGCGGACGTAAGATCCGGATGGAGTTCCGAGGTGCTGTCGAACTTTCCCGGATCCAGCGTGCCTCCTAAATATTTCGCGATCATCGCCGCCGTCCTGCTGAAGAGGTTCCCCAGCTCATTGGCGAGATCGGCGTTGTACCTGCTCACGAAGAGCTCGATCGAGATATCGCCGTCCCGGTCGAAGGGAACCTCTCTGAGCAGCAGGTATCGAAGCGCGTCGGCGCCGAAAATCCCTGACATCTTCTTCGGATCGAGTATATTGCCCCTCGTCTTGCTCATTTTCTCGCCGGCCAGCGAGATGAAACCGTGCGCGAATACGCTGTTCGGCAATGGCTCCGCCGCCGCCATCAGCATCGCCGGCCAGATGATGCAGTGGAATCTCGTTATATCTTTTCCGACCACGTGCACATCGGCGGGCCAGTACCGCTCATAGAGTTCCCGCCCGCCGCTGCCGTATCCGAGTGCAGAGATGTAATTCGTCAGGGCGTCAAACCAGACGTAAATGACATGGCTCTCGTCAACGGGCAGCGGAATCCCCCAGCTCTTTCCCGCGCGCGATATCGAAACGTCCTGCAGGCCGCTTCTTATAACGTTCACCACCTCGTTCTCCCTGATCTTCGGCCTGATAAAGCCGGGATGCTTCTCGATATGATCGAGCAGCCGCTCTTCGAAGCGTGACAGGGCGAAGAAGTAGTTGTCTTCATGAATGAATTTCGGTTTCTGTTTGTGCCTCGGGCAGAGACCGTCTTCGAGCTGCTTCTCGCTTATGAACTCCTCGCATGATTCACAGTACAGACCTTCGTATTTCCCCTTATATATGTAACCGTTCTCGTGAATCTTCGTGAAGAGCTCCGTTACCCCTTTTGCGTGCCTTTCTTCCGTCGTATGAATGAAGTCGTCATATGATATGTTCAGAAGCTTCCATGTATCCTGGAACTCCTTCGACATCGAGCGGCAGTACTCGAGGGGATCGAGCCCCTGCCTGCGGGCGACGCGCTCGACATTGGCGCTGTGCTCGTCATTCCCCATGAGGAAATAGGTATCGTACCCCTGCATGCGCTTGTACCGTGCCGCGCAATCGGCGCCGATCTTCTCGTATGCCGTTCCGAGATGGGGCTTCTGGTTTACATAATCGATAGCCGTCGTAATGTAGAACTTCTCTTTTCCCATGTCACTGTCCGTGTAATCGCCCCTTCGGCGCTCTTCCTGCCCGCCCGCCGCAGCTTCAGGGTGAATCCTCGATCTTGCCTTCCTGTTCCTTCCCCTCCCCCCCCTCACCTTTCACCGAATCCTCTCCGCCCGCGGGGGTTCCCTTGTTCATTTCGTTCCTGAACTTCTCGAGCGGCACCGCAACGCTGTTCCCCTCACCGTCGCTCAAGACGATCTCACTCTTCAGATAGTCGATCTTGTCGATACGATGCTGTCCGCCGAAGCATTGTATATTGCTTCCGATTTTCGGGATTCCCATCGCGATCTCCTTGTAGTAGCCGAGCTCATATGCGAGACAGCACATGAGCCGTCCGCATGCTCCGGAAATCTTCGACGGCGTAAGGGGAAGGTTCTGATCCTTCGCCATCTTCAGCGTCACCGGTTCGAAATCCTTGAGAAACGTGGCGCAGCAGAGCCGCCGCCCGCACATCCCCATGCCGTCGAACCTCCTCGCCTCGTCGCGAACCCCGATCTGCCTGAGATCGATACGGGTGCGAAAGATGCCTGCGAGATCCTTGACCAGCCCCCTGAAGTCGATCCTTCCCTCGGAGGTAAAGTAAAAGGTTATCTTGTTTCCGTCGAACTGGTATTCGACATCGACGAGCTTCATCGGGAGATTGTGCTCCTCGACCTTTTGAAGCCAGATCCCCAGGGCCTCCGCCTCCTTCCCCCGAATCTCCTCGAGCCGTTCGATATCCTCATCGGTGGCATGGCGGAGAACCTCCTTCATGTCGTCGTCGAATTCGCTTGCTTCGACCTGGGCGAGGGATACGATGAACCCCATGTCCTCACCCCTGTCCGCCTGAACGACGCAGTGGTTCCCCGTCCTCAGGTAGAGCGCCCTCGCATTCCTGAATAACTCTTTGCGCTGGGCCTTGAATTGAACCTCTACGATCTCCATGATATTTTCACATCCTCGGGGCCCCTGGGGACTTAAAGCCCATGCAAAAACGACGTATGAAACGCCGCACCCTCACCGGATTATATAATTTCTTCGTCCCTCGTTACTTTATTCGAATGTAATCTAATACCACTTCCCCGTCAAATCAAGAAGGAGTTGTGAAATAGTAAGTTCCGTGTTTGCATTTCTCCTCAAGGCTTGTGCCGCCTCGCGGATCTTGCTGATATCGCCGGGGATATCCCTGTTCTGAGCCTGCTTTAATCTCGCCGCGCCTATCTCGCGGACGAGAAAATCAGTCCCGGCGTCCGAGGAAAGCCCATCTTGCCGGCGCATGATAAGTCTCATGATTCCCGTCGATTCCTTGAGCAGCTCCTCGATCTCTTCGCGGGCGTAGCGATACGCGATAGACTGCGACTCGCCGAGAAGCTCTTTCGCCTTGCCGTCGAGAACGAGTCGAATCAGCGAGAGGGCGTCTTTCCTGATGGCGAGAAACCGCTCATCGAGAAATTTGATGCTCCGTCTCAGATTGCCCTGTGAATGGGCCGCTATCCGCCGGGCCTCGTCACGCTCGACGCAGTAGAAGCTCTCGAGCATCGCGGCGACGGTCTTCGGCCCAAGCGCATTGAAACGAACCTGCTGGCATCGTGATACGATCGTCGGGAGCAGGCGGTCGCTGTACTCCGTTACGAGCACCGCGACGGTAGAGGCCGGCGGCTCCTCGAGTAATTTGAGAACGGCGTTCTGCGCCTCGATGGTTGCGAGGTGAGCCTCGAACAGGATAACGATATTGTGCCTGCCTTCGAACGGCTGCTTGGAAACGGCCTCTATCACCTTGCGAATGATATTGATGCCGATGCTCCGCGCCCTGTTCCCGAATTCCCCGTAACCAAAGAAATCTTCCCGCCTGCTCGCGAGGATTACCGGGACGGATTTTTCCCAATCCGCGCTCGGTACGGGATAGACGAGGTGCAGGTCGGCGTGTTCGAGCGTGCACACCTTTCTGCATGACGAACACGCTTTCGATGAATCGCCCGATGGTGTCTCGCAGTTCAGGCGCGCTGCGAGCTCGATCGCCATGAGCTCCTTGCCCGCACCCTCGGGCCCCACAAAGCAGAGCGAGTGGGGAAGCCTCCCGCTTTGCAGCATGCCATCGAGCAGTGCGGTGACCGCCGATTGCGCTTTGACAATCATTCCTGCCGCGGCGAGAATGTCGATTCCGCCCTCCTCGTTATCACGCTCTCGACGCCTACTTCTGCAGCCACTCGGCCGGATCGAGAGCCTTTTTCGATTTCCTGATTTCGAAATGCAGCGGTGTCGGAACTCCAGAAGCGTTTGCCTCCGTCTCGGCGATGACCCTCCCCCCATCCACCTGGTCTCCCTGATTGACGAAGATGCGCGAGGTATGCGCATAGAGTGTATAGTAGCCCGCGCCGTGATTGATAATGATGCAATTGCCGTAGCCGGGGAGAACGCTTGCATACTCCACCCTTCCGCGGGCTACCGCACGGACGGGCGAATCGGCTCTCGCCTCTATATCGATCCCCGTGCTGAAGGTGACGGTTCCATACTCAGGGTGTTTGTACCTCCCAAAATTGCGAACGACGCTCCCTTCGACGGGCCTTCGCATCCTTCCCTTGAGCCCGAGGAAATCCGTTTCGCCGTACTCGTCCCAGGCCTTCGCCTGATCGAGTCTCCTGTCCTCGAGCTGCTCGATGAAGGATTGCAGATCCTTTTCCGCCCGCGCCAGCTCCTCCGCTTTCTTCTGGTATCGCCGCTTCTCCTTCTTGAGCTCCTCGAGCGCATCCATCTGTCGCATCTCATTCTCGCCTAGCCGCTCGAGCTCGTCCTCCTGCTCGCGCCGCGCCAGCGACACCTCGTGAAGAAGCTCCGTAATCTCCGCCTCCTGACGTTCGATGACGCCCCTCCGCTCGCGCACATCGCTGAGGAGATCCGCGTCACGCTCGGCTATAAGCGTCAGGAACTTGTATCGCTGGAGCAGGTCGGCGAAATCCCGTGCCCCGAGAAGTTCCTGCCACAGCTTGTGCGATTCATCCTTGTACATTTCTCTCAAACGTTTCGAGAGGATCTCGAGACGGTGAATGTACACCTGTTCATTCTTTTCGAGCGCCGCCCTCAGGCTCCCGACCCGCTCCTCGAGCAGGGCATCCTTCACTTCCAGGCCCTCGAGGAGCTGCTGTGTCAACTTCTCCTCATTCGCCAGCTCCCGCATCAATCCGGAGAGGCCCTTTTCCTTCTCCGTCACCTCTTTTATCTTTCGCCGCTCTTCGGCGATGCTCTTTCGTAATCGCTGCAGCTCGTTCTCCTTCGATTTAATTCTGTCGTCGAGGTCCTTTTCCTGGCCGGCGGCGGGAAGCAAAGTCCCCGCCGCGATCGCGGCAAGGAGTAGGATCGTCGAACATGCGGCTTGTGCTTTCATGATTTATCACACCGGAACGCTACAGCTTGAGGAATCTCCGCATCGCCGTGAAACTCCCGAGGGCCCCCAAGCATGCGCAGAAAATCACAAATCCCGCGATGGCCTCGCCTCCAAAGAAAACGAGGCCGGGCAGGTACCGTTTCCCGAGCGTATAGACAACGGCGAGGAGTCCCATGGCGAGTAGTGTTGCGGCAACTCCCTGCAGCGCACCCTCGATGATGAACGGGATACGGATGTATGTGTTTGTCGCGCCGACGAGCTTCATCAGCTCTATTGCTTTCTTTCTATGAAGAATGGTCAATCGAACGGTGTTCGAGATCACAAAGCCAACGGAAACAAAAATGATAATGCCGAGGGCAAGGTCGATATAGTAGAAGCTCCTGACCAATCCCTCCCCCCGCTCTAGCCAGCGTTTCCCGTAGCGAACCTCCTCGATCCCCCCCCACGCCCCGATGCCTATCGCCATTCGTTCGAGGAACTCGCTCGTGATGAACCTTCTCCTCAACTTCACGCGGTACGCATCCGGAAGGGGGTTGTCCTCGAGCGCGTCGAGAATATCCCCCCCCTCCCCGAGCGCCGCGCGAAACGACAAAATGGCCTCGCTCTTCGAGACATACACGACCTCCTCGACCCCCTGCATGCCGAGAATGCGAAACTGGATATCGCGCGAAACCTCTTGCGCTATACCGTCCTCGAGATACACGTACATCCTGAGCTCCGCGGCCGCACGCTCGATAATATTCGATATATTGAGTGTTACGAGTATGAAAACAATCAGAATGAGAAGGGAAAGTCCCATGATCACGATCGAGATGATATTCGCCCCCGTGCGACGCCTGAGCATCAAAGCCGCTTCGCTGATGATGTAACGCAATTCTCTCAGCTTCATCGTTCCCTGTCCCTCTCGGTCAAATCGTGATCGGTCAGCTGATCCGCCTTTTCGCTCACTTTCGAATCCAAAATCCGCTCGCGCAGATCGCCGACATAGATCTTCTCCTTGTCTTCTGCGATTTTCCCGTCCTCGAGATATATGATCCGCTGTCCGAAGCTGCGCACGAGGTCGAGATCGTGCGTTGCCATCAGAACCGCCGTTCCACCGGCATTTATCCGGAACATCAGCTCGAGAATATCGCGCGTCACCACCGGGTCGAGATTGCCCGTCGGTTCATCGGCGAGAAGGATCGACGGCCTGTTCGCCACGGCACGCGCAATGGCGACCCGCTGCTGCTCACCTCCCGACAGGGACGGCGGACACTCGTGCCGTTTGTGGTAGAGCCCGACCCGCGCAAGGATATCGGTCGCACGGCGTTTTATGTCCCCCAATGGCGTTCCGGTCACCTTCATCGCGAGCGCCACATTCTCGAAAACCGTTCTGTCATCGAGAAGGCGGAAGTCCTGGAATATGATGCCGAGCATTCTTCTCAGATGCGCGATCGTGCTGCGCTTCATTCTCGTCGATACAAATTGCCCGACAACGACCTGCCCGGACGTGGGAAAATCATCCATGTATATGAGTTTCAGCAGGGTGCTCTTGCCCGCGCCGCTCGGGCCGACGAGGAAAACGAATTCACCGTTCTCCACCTGCAGATTGATATCATCGAGCGCGAAATACCTGCCGTACTGCTTGCAGAGATGATATACGCCGACAACGATTCTCTGTTCTGCTGCGGTGCTCATTCCCTCTTACACCCCTGGGCTCTCTTCTTCGTGAGACAGCACTTCAGAGCCATTGACAGGGCTGCGTCCATGCTCGCGGCCGAGCAGGTTCCGCCGCCCGCAATATCGAACGCCGTTCCATGACAGACGGATGTCCTCACTACGGGCAGTCCTATCGTCATGTTGATCCCTTCGTCGAAGGCGATCATTTTGAAAGGTATCATGCCCTGGTCATGATAAATAGCAATAAATGCATCGAATCCCCGCTGCCGCCAGTTGAAGAAAAGGGTATCGGCGGGAAGCGGTCCCACGACATCTATTCCGCTTCGCCGCAGCTCATCGAGGGCCGGCACGATCACGTCGAGCTCTTCACGGCCGAGGAGCCCGCCGTCGCCGCCGTGGGGATTGAGCGCTGCAACCCCGATTCTCGGGGCCTGTATGTCCCAGAGGGATGCGAGCGCCTCCGCCGCCACGGTAACGCCGGAAACGAGTCTCTCGCCCGTTACGGCGCGGGGAACATCTTCGAGCGGTATGTCTCTCGTGAGAATAACGATTCGAAGGTCGCCTGCGACCATCATCATCTGACAATCGGGAGCGTCGAAGAGATGCGCGAGCATTTCGGTGTGCCCCCGGTAGGGATACCCGGCACGGTAGAGCGCCTCTTTCGAAACGGGACCGGTAACGATGCCATCCACCATGCCCGAGCGAGCCATCGACACGGCCAATTCGACGGCCCGGCCGGATACGCGGCCGCCGTCAGCGTTCGGTTTCCTTACAAGCTCCCGGGATGTGCCGCCGGTATCGATCAGGAGGGGATACGAAGGCGGCATATCGGCCGGCGGATCTCCCGTGTCGCTCACGATGGTGATTGCGTTATCGATAGAGGGGTCTTGCGCGGCGGAAAAAGCGTACGCCGATCCGATCAGAATGATATCCGCGCGGCAGAGTTTTTTCTGTCGATAGAGCTGCGCGGCGATCTCCGGGCCGATCCCCCCCGGATCGCCGAGCGTCAGTGCCAGCCGGACCCTGTCTTCATGCATCCCAAACACCGTTGTCCGCCCGCAGGGCGGTTTCGCGAACGACTCTGATAAATCGGTCCCGCTCCCTTCGCGGCACCTGCCCCCCGGGCATCTCCGTCACTTCGACGACGAAAAGTCTTCGTGGATATCGTATCTCGAGGATGTCTCCCTCGCGAACATCCTGGCTCGGCTTGGCGGCCCTCCCATTAACCTTCACACAGCCGGCTTCACACCCTTTGCGCCCCTGGTTCCTGGTCTTGACGAGGCAGAGACATTTAAGCAGCAGATCGACTCTCATCCCATTAGAGACCTTCTTTTATCTCCACGTAATAGATCGCCTTGAGCCCCTCGATGTATTCCATGAACCGTTCCTGGAGTTTATCCTGCTCGATGATCTTCTTGAGTTCATCGCGCGCCTCTTCGAACGTATACGTCCTTTCTGGCATGCGCCCGAGAACCCTGAAGATGCGAAATCCGTCTTTATCACGCACGACCGGCGCAATCTCTCCGTCGCCGACAGCAGCGAGCATGTCACGTACGTTTTCCGGCAGGTCGCCGATCGCCACCTCACCCACAAGTCCACCGCTCTCTTTCGTCTTTTCGGCGTCGGAATAGCGCTCGGCCATTTCGGCGAAATCGGCGCCCGCGACGAGCTGCGCCCTGATGCTGTCGGCGAGCGCCGCCGTGTCCGCCACATCATCCTCTCCGCTCTCGACCTTTATCAGTATGTGCCTGATGAGAATCTTGTCCCCGCTTACATCCTCGAGCTTGATGAGATGGTATCCGAATCCGGTCAAGACTGGCTCGCTCACCTCTCCCACGGTAAGCCCGCGCACCGCGTCCACGAAAGTCGGGTGATCGGCAAAATCAGCGAGCTCGATATAGCCGAGACTGCCTCCGTATTGAGCGCTCGGTCCTTCGGAATATTCCTTTGCAAGCTCGGCGAAATCCTCGCCGGCGCGAACCTTCGTATCCACTTCCCGTATCTTGCGCAGAGGCTCCTCCCTCGCGGCCTCGGACGGTTTCGGCATGAGCAGGATCGTCGCGAGGCGTACCGTCGGCGGGCGCTTCGGCAGTTCGTCGATGTGATCCCTGAAATATTCGCTCACCTCGGCCTCCGTCACTATTACATCGCCCATGACCTTGCTGTACATCAACCGCTCAATGAGCATTTTAGATTTGACCCGCTCGCGGTAGAGCACGCGGAGTTCCTTGAGCGTCATTCCCTCTTTTTCGAGCTGCCGCTGGAACGCTTCTTCCCCGCCGAGGGCGCGCTTGTTATCCTCGATCAGCCGTTCAATTGTTGCATCCACTTCATCGTCTGTAACCTCGATTCCCTCCTTGTCCGCGTGAATCGCTAGGAGATGATCGGAAATGAGGCCGTCGAGGACCTCCCTCCTGATTTTCTTCTCTTCGTCCTCCGGCATGACGGTCCTCTGGTTCTGGAGCATGAACCGCCTCACCTCGAGGTCGATCTCGCTCTGAAGAACAGAGCGATCTTCGACAACGGCTACAACCCTGTCGACGATGGCGCCCCGCCGTTCCTGCGCTTCGGCGCCTGATGGGGCGCATGCGATCATCACCGAGACGAGAACCGAGAAGGCGATGCAATACAAGCCGATTCTCTTCATCTGCCTTCTCCCGTGTCGGCCCAAACACTGTCCGCCGTTGTTGCAACGCTGTCGGTTCCATCCACTATCATCGTTGAATCGATTTCTTCGGCCGGCGCGCCGGGCGCAAATGCCCGGTCGTAGTATTCGATTTCTGTAAACGTCTTGAGCGAGTTCATGAACTCGCGGTATGCCCGCTCACGCTTCTCGATAAGCAGCATATTCATAATCTGTTCCCGCACATCCTCGAGATCGACTTTCACAAGGGACTCCCGCGATCCTATCATCTTGATAATGTGATAGCCGAAGTCTGATTTCACTATTTCGCTCACCTCTCCGGGCTCCAGATCGAATATGACACTCTCGAATTCGGGAATCATGTTGCCCTTCGTGAGATAACCGAGGTCTCCGCCCCGTTTCGCCACGGGATCGATGGAGCGCCTGTTCGCAACCCATATGAAACTCCTTGTTTTCAGGAGTTCCTTGATCTCTTCGGCCTCTTCGAGCGTATTTACGAGGATGTGACTGACACGATATTCGTACAGGTACTCTCTCTCATGAACCGTGAAATATTCCTCGATCTCGGCCTCCGTCACCATGGTGCGCTTGCGAAGTTCGAGAAACGTCACGTGATCGGCGAGAAACTCCTGCTCGAGACTGCGAAGACGGGCCCTGATTCGGGGATCCTCTTTGATTCCCCTTCGGATCGCCTCGTGATAGAGAATCTCGGTATCGACCCAGCGCCGCACATGTTGCTTTTTTTCCTCGAAGGTGAACGGGATCCGTTCACCTTCAGGCAAAAGATGCGCGAGATCTTCCTCGTTCAATACGATATCCCCGACCCTGACGATCTTCCCTTCTTGCCGCTGCGGATGCGCCTCCTGACCGGCACAGCCGAAGCCACCTGAAACCAACACACAGAGCAGCAACACGCGTGCGGCAATTGCGTGTCTACTCCTCACCTGTCGCCTCGTCGGCAGCGAGCTTGAGTCGTTTCAATTCCGCCTTGGCCAGGTTTTCTTCGTTGATCTTGACAATGTAGTCTTCGCGCCATATGTCGAGCTTGCTGAGAAGGATATCTTCCGCCATTTCCTCCATCAACTTTCTGCGAATTTTTCCGGCCACCTCCAGCAAAGGCGGGGTCTTGGATTTTTCTATCTTCAAGAGCTTGATCACCACGTAACCCCTCGGTATCTCGACCGGATCCGAGATATCCCCAACAGCTGCCAGCGAAAACGCCGCCTCGCCGAAATTGGGAAATTGCCCTTCTTCAATGAGTCCGGTCTTTCCGAGGCTTTCTTTCAACTTCGGGTCTTCCGAGTATATCTTCACGAGATTATCGAAGTCTTCCCCTTTTCTCGCCCGCAGCATGATACCCTGGGCCTTGCTTCGGTCACTGACGAGACAGAGCTGCAGCTCCCTCTTCTCGGGATTGATTATTTCGTCTATATGATCATTATAGTAATACTCGATATCGCGCTCGGTAACCGCTACCTCGTCCGCGATTTGATCCTGGTAGAGGGAATAGACGAGAAACTCTTCCTTTCGCTTGTCGAGCTGCTCTTTTATTTCGGGGATTTCCAGGATACCGTACATCTGCTCGGCATAGACGGGAAGAACCTCGTCGAAAATCAACCGGTGAACAATCTGCATGACGTGCTCCCGCCCGTACTGGCGGCGCGGCCGCGAGGGCAGCCCCGCCAACTCGTACGCATCCTCGAAATCGCGGAGCGTGAACGAGCCGTCCATGTACTGGCAGATAACCATATCCTTGTACTCTTCGGGAATGTCGAGCTCGGGAGCGTTCTCCCTCGTCACCTTGTAATCGATGATGTCCTGGAAGGGTATATCATCGGGCAGCGCGTCGTACGCTATGTTTATCGCATCGGTGGACCAGGTCATCTCGATCTCTTTCTCGATCTTTTTCTTGAGCGCCTCCATCCCCTTCTTCTCTTCTATGGCCCGTACACGCTTCTCGGCATACTCGCGGTCGTGAACCGGCAAAACCTTGCGCCTGCGCTCGACCTTTATCAGCGCATAGCCGGTGTTTGTTCTCAGGGGCGGAGATACGTCGCCTTCCTCCATTTCATACAGCGTGTCCTCGATCCACCAGTGCATATCCCCGATGGTGCTGGAACCGACGAATCCTCCTTCCTCCGACGCGGGGCCGAGCGAGTACTTCTTCGCCATCTCGGCAAAATCTTCGCCGGCCATGATCTTTTCCCTCATCTCGAGCGCGTCTTCTTCCTCGGGAAGAACGAGCTGGCGGATGGTGAACTCCCACTGCATCTTTTCGAAGTACGCGTCGACCATTTTATCGGTTACCGTAATCTTCTTTCGCACATGGTGCTCCCAGAGGGCGGCGACCACGAACGGATTCTTCCAGCGTTTCCAGAAAGATATGAAGCCCTCCTCGTGCTCATACCCGGCGGCCTTCGCCTTGATCGCCATAACTTCTTTGTTTATAATGTGCTTGAGAAGCAGCTTCTTCCCTTCGAGATCGTCGGTCTCCGGCAGATACTTGTCTTCCATGACTTCGGAGATACGTTCGAAATCCCCAATGGTGATCTCCTTGATATCGACCACGGCAACGACAAGGTCCTCTCTCGGGGTTTTCGAGCATCCGAACGATATAAGAAGCACGGTAACAAAACTCAGCAATAGTGCGCGTTTCAATGCTTTCTCCTTTCTGATTATTCCTGCTTTTACCGAAAACGTTTTTCTTTGGCTCAGAACCTGCACGCTCCCCTTCCCCGGTCCCTATCGCACCACCAGGAAGGGCGTTTCCAAGAGATTAAACTACTCTATTTACCATAAAATTCCAATAAATTCAACAATCTTTCCATATCCCCCGCGGCGCCTGAGCTGGCCTCGGGCCCGCCTCCGGGTTGCGGAGTGAGCGAGAGTGAAAATCCCGCCTCGGTATGAAACGTTATCCTTCCCTCGAATTCCCCCGCCATCTCACCGATGAGCGCGTGCCCGGGAACGCTCCCCCCGCCGAACACCACCCGAAGCCCTCCCTCGCGATCGGCCTCGATGCTCTCGACGCCGGTGGTCCTCGCGCGCACCCTCAGCGCCACCAGATCGAGCATATTCGCCGCCGCGCCGGGAACCGGCCCGAACCTGTCCCGGAGCTCGTCGCGCATCTCGTCGACCTGCTCCACCCGGTCGACACGTGTCAGCCTGCGGTAGATGTCCATTCTCTCCTCCGTATCGGTGATATACGCATCGGGCAGATAGGCCGATCCCGGCATGGACACCCTTGTTTCTGCCGGCTCGACAACAGGCTCGCCTCTGAGCGCGCTCACTTCCTGCCCCAGCATCCTCGTGTAGAGATCGAGCCCGACCGCGCTGACATGCCCCGATTGTTCGTGCCCGAGCAGGTTTCCCGCCCCCCTGATCTTCAGGTCGCGCATCGCTATCCGGTAACCGGCTCCGAGGTAATCGAATTCGCTGATGGCCTGGAGCCGCTTGACGGCCGTAGGCGTCAGGATGCGTCCTTTCGGAACGAGCAGGTACGCGAAAGCCTTTCGATCGGACCGCCCGACACGGCCGCGGAGCTGGTAGAGCTGGGCGAGCCCGAACTTGTCTGCCCGGTTTATCACGATCGTGTTCACGTTGGAAAAATCGAGACCGGCCTCGATGATCATCGTGCACACGAGCACATCGAATTTGCGCTCGAGAAAATCGATCATTATCTTCTCGAGCTCCCTATCGCGCATCTGACCGTGCGCGTGCGCGATCTTCACCCGCTCCGGCAGCAACCGCTCGAGATACCCCTCCATCACCTGGATCGACTGCACGCGATTGTGCACGAAGAAGACCTGCCCGCCCCGATCGACCTCTCTGAGCACCGCATCCCTGATCCTCTCGTCGTCGAAGGGAAGAATCTCCGTATGAATGGGAAGGCGGTTCCGAGGCGGCGTATCGATAATGGATATATCACGTATCCCGGAGAGTGCCATATGGAGTGTTCGTGGTATGGGAGTAGCCGTCATACTGAGCACATCGACGCTCTTTTTCATCTTCTTGAACGTCTCCTTGTGTCTGACTCCGAAGCGGTGCTCCTCGTCGATGATCACGAGACCGAGATGCTTGAAGCTCACATCCTTTGAGAGAAGACGGTGCGTACCGATAATGATATCGACCGTTCCCGCGGCGATCTCCTGGGCGATCTTCTTCTGCTTCGCCGTCGAGATGAAGCGGCTGAGCATGGCAACGTTCACCGGATATCCCTGGAGCCGTTCGAGAAATGTATTGTAGTGCTGCATGGCGAGAACGGTCGTCGGCACGAGAACCGCGCACTGCTTTCCCGCGAGAACCGCTTTGAACGCCGCCCGAAGGGCGACTTCTGTTTTTCCGAAGCCGACATCGCCGCAAAGAAGCCTGTCCATGGGCTTGGGTCTTTCCATGTCGCCTTTCACCTCGGCCGTCGACTGGAGCTGATGATCCGTTTCCTCAAAGGGAAACGACGCCTCCATCTCTTTCTGCCACGGCGTGTCGGTCCCGAAGGAAAAACCTGGAGCGACCTGTCTAGCCGCGTAGATTTCGAGAAGGTCGCCCGCGACCCGTTCGGCGCTTCGCCTCGCCCGCTCTCGCGTTTTCGACCAGGCGGCCGTTCCGAGCCGTGAGAGCGCCGGCTCGCTGTCCGCCTCCGTTGCATACTTCTCGACCATGCGGAGCTGTGAAACAGGTATAAAGAGGTGATCGTTCCCTCCGTACCTGATATCGAGGCACTCGGTATGGCCCTCCTCTATATCGAGGGACCTTAGTCCCATATACCGTCCGATCCCATGATTCAGGTGAACGACGAAGTCGCCCGGTTTGAAATGCGAGGGATCGTATGTGAGGGACCTGCTCTGGGATCGCTGCGCGTGATACGGCCGGTGATAGCGCCCGAATACCTCTTCCTCGCTGAGTGCAAGAATCCCGAGCTCGGACCACCGGAAGCCGCTCGAGAGCTCCCCGATGGGAAAATCGATATCGAGCGCGATATCGGAAAGCAGCTCCTCGGCCCGCCCGCGCTGGAATTCGTTGGAACAGAAGAGAAACACCCCGAGCCCGGATTCGATCGCCTTTTTTGCATCTCTCTGTAATCCCTTGAGGTTACGGCGGTAATCGCCGATGACACTCGTGCCGAACCTCACGGCGCCCTCCCAGCTCAAATTTCTGAAGGAGAGCCGGCGCAACGCGGCGAGCCTCGAGCTGAATTCCTCTTCGGCGATATAGACATCATCGGGCGGGGGATATATATTCCCCTCCTCCCGCGACCGCACATACCGGCGCGCGATCTCCTCGCGGAAATCCCTCGAAACGATCTCGATATCCTCGGCGCCGAACGACACGACGATGGGCGGCGTGTCGAAGTAATCGAGAATCGGCACGACCTCGTGCATTGCCGCGGCGTAATGCTCCATGCCGAAGAATGATATGCCGCGTTCGAGCCTTTCTGCCGGCAATTTGATACGTTCCCTCTCGTCGGATCCCAGCCCAGCGGCCTGCCGGTCGAGCCACGCCGCGAGCCTCCCGATACCCTCTTTCGTCGGCGCGAGGTGATGCAGGGGACGCACGAGCAGTTCATCCCGCTCCATGGTCGACCGCTGCGTTTCGATGTCGAAATTCCTCATGGAAAAAATCCTGTCCCCGTCGAACTCCATCCTGACGGGAATCTCCTCGCAGACCTCGAAGATATCGAGTATCCCTCCCCTGAGTGCAAACTGCCCCTTCGCCTCGACGATCCCCTGCCTCTCGTATCCACGGCCGACGAGCAGTTCCATGAGGTCTATTGGGTCGCGCTCCTCACCTTTGCGTATCCCGATTAGCAGCTCTTTGAATAATGCCGGCGCAAAGACCTCCTTGAGCGACGAACGAACCGTGCAGACAAGCGCGCGACATCGCCCCAGCGTGAGCTCATGAAGCGCCTTCATCTGTTGTCCGGTCAGATTTCGGTCGGGATCGTGGTAATCGTAGGGGAGAATCTCGTCCTCGGGGTATGAGACGACGCCTTCAGAATCGAAGAGGCGAAGATCCTCTTCTATGTCCCTCGCTTTTACGGGATCGGGAGCGATCACGAGCAAGGGAGAGTCGAATTCCGCCGCAAGCGCTGAGAGGAGAAGCGACCGCGCGCCGCCGAAGAGGCCGCACACCGACACATCGGCGCGCCGGTCTCCGAGTTTCTGAACGAGATCGGCATAGACGGGCTGCGCGCGCACCCTGTCCTTTAAATCGTCCCACATGATTTGATCCGTTATCCCCTCTAGGCCGCGCCCTTGACGCTCTGAGCAACGACGAGCTCCGCAATGAAGAGAGCGAGCGCAACAAGAATGAGCGGCACGGAAATTTCACGGCCTTCCCGTGCCGAATGAATCGCCAAAGCAAGCGAGCGCCGGTCATCGAGCACGAGAAAATGCTCTATCCCGAGTGAATCCGCAGCTTCCCGCGCCGTTGCCGGCTCGAGATCGGATTCTTCAGTGCAATCGGGGTTCACCGCGATCCTCCCCGCAACCGCCGAACCATCGATGACGGTAACGAATCCGGGGTGCAATACCGGAGGAATGAGTATCGCCTGGTAAGGTCCGGATCGCCCCCGCCCGCCCCGGGCCGGCTGCTCGGCTCGACGCCGCCCGCCCGCGGTCGCCCTTTCGGTCCGCTGCGGACCGGCCGTCTCGGGCTTGAGCTCCGTACCATCGGGAAGACGGCAGAGAGGTTCGTTTTCGAACGATCCCTCCCAGGGAATCGGATCTCCGATAAGGGCCCCCTCACCCTTCGGCGGCACGGGCCCCGTTGCGAGCACCGCCTGCTGAACGAGAGGCAGAAAATAGGGGGACAGCGTAATGTCCCCCGCGCCGGGACGGGGATCGAGGCAGGCGAAAACGATCCACCCGTCGCCATGATCCTCTTCCCATATGAACGGAGCGCCGTTTCTGAATTTCAGATGAACCGCCCTGTCCGGCACGCCGCGAACGAGCGTGATGACATTGAACCTCATCCGCAGCAAGGCATCGATATCCTCCTCACCGAATGGCGCGAGAAAGCGGGGAACCGTTGACGGTCTTTCGAGTGAGATGAATCCGTCCGCGAGGTCGGTGATCTCGAACGTCAGGGGATAGGCGCTGAGCCGATCGACCGCATCGGCGAGCTCCGGGGTGACGATCACGAGCGCCCGGCCTCCCGAAGAGACAAACCGGTCGAAGAGCTCCACGTCCTTCGCCGCGGGACCCCTGCCCGGTCCGAGGATGAGCGCCTCGGCGCGATCAAGATCGGCCGTGGTAAAATTCCTCCAATCGCGTTCGATAAGCTCGATATCCCCCTCGGCCTCGTCCGGCCCGAGAGCCTGTGCGAGGTAGAAGCCCGACGCGTCCGCGATCAGGAGCGCTTCGAGCCTCTCGCGGACATGAAGCACAAAATGTCTTCTGTCGTCGGCGGAGAGCCGGTCCTTCCTCTTTCGCACCTCGCCCCTGACCCAGCCGATCCGCTCGACGGGAAAAGTGATCGTCTCCTCCCTCACCCCGCCGGGCCGAATCTCGATTTCCTTCTCCGTTATCCGCCTCTCCTCGACGAGCATTTCGAGTGGAAATCTGGCGGGAAGGTCTTTCGACATATTCCGCAGAACCACCGTGACCTCGGCGAGCTCACCCCGGTGGAGTGTCGATCGCGGCGTCAATACGCGCTCGATCGCCACATTCGATCCCGGTTCGGGCTGTACGGGGACGAGGAAAGTCCTTACTGCTCCGTGCTCCGGTTCCCGCTCGCCCCGCCCCTCTAGCGAGGGCGCATCCGGTGCTTCGCTTTCGCCTTGCTCGATCCCTCTATCGGTTTGCGCCATCGCGGCGCGCCGCAAGGCGGACCGTTGAAAGTCCGATATGACATAGAGCTCTTTTGTAACGCGCCGGCTACCGAGCAACCACGCACGCCCCGCATCTATCGCGTGCATCAGCTCCGTGCCGCTCCAGGCCGGTTCCGTTTCGCGCAATGATCCGACGATCGCCTCGCGCTCGAACTGCCGTCCCTCGTAGAGGGCTTCGAGTGTATTATCGAAGAGAATCACGGTAACCTCGTCGTTGCGCTCGAGGTTGTCGAGAATGCTTTCGAGTTGCCTCTTGCCGCGTTCGAACACCGAGCCCTCGTCCTGTTCGACACCCATGCTGTAGCTTCGGTCGAGCAGGATACAGACGGCTCGCGATCCGTCGGGGGGAAAGAGCGCCGCCAGCCCCCCCCGCACAACAGGACGCGCAAACGCGAGGGCAAGCAATGCCACGGCTGTTATCCGCAAAACGAGCAGCAGCAGCCGTCTAAGATTTATCCGTCTCATGCTGCGACGGTCGGAAGCTTTGAGAAAACGGAGCGTGCTGAAAGGAATCTCCGGCAGGCGCCTGCGCGTGAAAATATGAATGAGAATCGGCACCGCCACTGCGGCGAGCCCGATGAGAAATAGGGGATTCAAGAAATTCATCGCATCCTGCTTCTCTTGTTGAGATAGGAAACGAGCGCCTGATCGAAAGTCGTTTCCGTCGTCACGAGATTATAGTCGATCGCGTTTTCCTTGCACTGCCGCTCGAGCCAGGAAACCCAGCTCGCCACGCTGTGCCGGTACTCCCTCTTTAAAAACCACGGCTGTGCCCTGAGCTTTTCGCCCGTCTCCTTATCGATGAATCGCACCTCGCCCCGGTAATCGAGGCTGAGTTCTATCGGATCGAGAATGTGGAAGAGGACGATCTCGTGCCCGCGGTGACGGAAATGCTTCAATCCCGTCAGAACGGCGTCCGGATCGTCGAAGAGATCGCTGAAGAGAATGATCAATCCCCGCCGCTTGATCCGCTCCGCCATCTCGTGAAGCGCGCCGCTGATCTCTGTTTTTGCGCCGGGCCGGACTTTCTCGAGCATCCGCAGGAGATAGAAAAGGTGGCGCCGCACCGAGCGGTGCGGTATGAGCATATTTATCCGCTCGTCGAAGACGGCGAGGCCGACGGCGTCGCGCTGGTTTATCATGAGATAGCCAAGGGCCGCGCAGAGGAGCGTGCCGTACTGCAGCTTCGTGACCTCTCCGGAACCGAAATCCATCGAAGCACTCTGATCGAGCAGCAGCGAGCACTTGAGGTTTGTCTCGTCCTCGAAGACCTTGACGTAATAGCGGTCGGTTTTCCCGAAGATCTTCCAGTCGACATTTCGTGTCGACTCGCCGGCGTTGTACTGACGGTACTCGGCGAACTCGACGGAGAAGCCGTGATAGGGGCTCCGGTGGAGTCCCGCGATAAATCCCTCGACGATGAGCCGGGCGCGCAGATCCATGTTCGCCAGCCGGCTCACCACCTCGGGTCGGAGGAATTCGCTCAGTTTCGTCTCTCTCGGTGACATGGCAAAATCAGGCCTCGGGGGTGGTCGTACTCCCGCCCGGTATCAACCACACATTGTCTAGATCGTCTCGAGCAGCCGCCCGATGAGATCATCTGTTGTGATTCCGTCCGCATCCGCGTGGAAGTTCGTTATGAGACGGTGGCGAAGTACGGGATACGCGACCGCCTGCACGTCCTCGATATCGGGAGTCGTGCGCCCGAGCATTATGGCGCGCGCCTTGGCGCCGAGGATAAGGTACTGTCCCGCGCGCGGTCCTGCGCCCCAGGAGAGGTACTGCCCAACCTGCGGTATGCTCTCGTCGCGGCTTGCGCGCGCGAGCTGAACGGAGAATCGAAGGACGTCCTCGGAAACGGGGACCCTTTTGATGAGCCTCTGGATTTCGACGATATCCGCTCCGTCGAGGATCTGATCCGGCACGTCGAGCTCTGTGGATGTTGTCTTGTCGACGATCTCGAACTCCTCTGTCTCGGATGGATAATCGACGCGTATGTTGAACATGAAACGGTCGAGTTGAGCTTCGGGGAGCGGATACGTTCCCTCGAGCTCGATCGGATTCTGGGTGGCGAGAACAAAGAAGGGCAGCTCGAGGCTATACGTGCTGCCGCCGGCGGTAACCTCGTATTCCTGCATCGCCTGCAACAGAGCCGATTGCGTCTTGGGCGGCGTGCGGTTTATCTCATCGGCTAGAATCACATTTGCAAAGACGGGCCCCTTGATAAAGCGAAAAACCCGCCGGTGCGTTTCCTTGTCTTCCTCGAGCACTTCGGTGCCGGTAATATCGCTCGGCATGAGATCCGGGGTGAACTGTATGCGCTTGAAGTCGAGACTGAGGCAGTGCGCAACGGTGGAGACGAGCAGCGTCTTCGCGAGTCCCGGCACGCCGACGAGAAGGCAGTGCCCTCCCGAGAAGAGCGCCATGAGGAGCTCGTCTATCACCTGTTCCTGCCCGATGATCACCCGCGTGATCTGCTCTTTCAGCTTCCTGTACGCCTCCTCGAATTTTGCCAGCATTTCCATTTCGCTTCGTTCGTTCATTCGTCGGCACTCCCTCTCAATTTACATTCTCTCATGTTTAAAAAGTCTTCCTTACAATTGTATACGTAATTCGGTCCGGATTTTCCACAGCTTTTCATGGAGGGCGCCCTTCGACGCGCGTCACTCCCCGCTTGACCCCCCCTATCTTCTTGTGCTGTTTTACCCCCGTAAGTTTCGACCCCACCGCAGCAAACACAACCGTTTGGATGTCTCTCGATCTCAAGCCGGCCTTCGACAATGATTACTTTGTCACGCTCGTACTCGTAACTATTCACAAAGAAGGTTGCTCCGATTCCATGTATCTCTGGATCGACGGCAATCACGCGAGCGGCACATTCTAAAACATACCCGTGGGCCTGTATCGTATTCATGTCGCGCTCGTTTTTATCGGAAGAGATTGCGGCCCCCTCGAGCCGACGACGAGAAATTTCTGCTATCGTCTCACCAACCGGCATGAATATCCGCCGGCGCTGTTCGCCCCGCTGCCCGGTCATCCGGACACGATGCCGGTACCGATGTCACGGATGTGGGTGGAAATTTACGCGCGCGGCGGGCGCCAGATCTTAGGGTTTCTCTCGTTCTACACACCCGAGCAGCTCGATTTCTTCTGGCATGCGATGCCGCCGGGCCCGCCCGAGCCGGACAGCGTCTACGTCGAGCTCTGGGATCGCTAGTGCAATATCCGCTACCGTTCGAATATGGTGAGCCTCGCGCCTATGGATACGCTGCAGTAACAGCAAAGCGGCATTATCGCTTGTTCAATCACCGCGAGCTTGTCCAAGCGCGTACATTTGATTTAATGTAAGATGAATTCGGCCTTTTCCCCATGAAAGTAAGGGTATTAAAAGGGAGAGAGACGGGCTTTTCGGATATCGAACATTTCAAGAAATAGAGTGCGCGCCGGATCGCCCGGTCATCGCAGGAAGTGCACAATCCTTTTGCCGGTGCATATTACGGCCCCCTGCTGTTCGCCTATCCAATACCGGACAGCGGGGGAAACAGTGTTGAAAGGGAAGGGCCGTTTGATTGGGCGCCCTCGATGCTTCAGCCTCTGCCGCGAGAGCCCATAGAGGAAGGAACGGATACGACTATTGTTTTGGTGCCTTACCGTGTCACCAAATTCCGCATGTCGATGTTTCCCGTTACTTCCGATTTGTGGAATAACCGGTATTGCCTGATATCTCGTATCTGAACAGCGTTCTTCCCATCGCGCCCTGCTCGTCGGTATGACCACAAACAAGCAGGTGTGTTCCGTCCCACGCGATTCCGTGAGTCCCTGTCGTCGTCAGGTGAGCAGCAACGTGATAACTGCAATCATTCGGATCAAGAATAATGATATCATCTTTTTGAACGCCCCCACACCACCCGGTGCAGATGAGCGTATCGCCGATAGACCCCATGCCCGTTACCTGAGGATTTGACGGTCGCGCGCAGATTTCTTCGAGGAATGCGGTCATCGGATCAAACCGGTGGATCCTGAACCCATCTCCGGAAATCCATACGTACCGCCCGTCCCACGCAAGCCCCTGTACGGAGTTGCTTGAAACGCCGAGCAGATACTCGGCCTCAACAGTCATTGTCGCAGGATTGATACGGTACAATGGAGTCCCCGTCGTGGGTGCATGCTGCTCTATCGCCCAAATATACGTGCCGTCGAATGTGATGCCCGTCGGGTCGACGAAGTTGCGGCCGGCAGCACGGCATCTAACCGGGCGGCCGTCGTGCCCGCCGTCCTCGAAAAGAAGAAACGCCGCCGAATCCCGGTGTAGATGCCCACGGGCAAGCCCGTGCAACTCTGCCCTTCGGGCTATTAGAAATGCCGCTCAATCGAGATCGAGCGGCTCATTAGCATTTAACGTATTAGGTGTCTTTCTTTGGCAGGGATTAAAAAGAAACCGTGTCTTTCTCAATTTGGTTCCCTCCC
>CBDUQN010000014.1:0-49795 GCA_965369375.1 uncultured bacterium
CGATCAAACTTCCGCTAAGTGAGAAGCCCGGTACACGCTAGATCCACATAGTGAGTGAGAAGTTCGGTGCACGCTAGACCCACATAATGAGAAGTTCGGTAAACGCCTGATTCAATTTAATTGTTATAGATTTTCTTGATGCAGCCCCAGCTCTTCTCTTCCACCGAAACCGAACCACATCCCGACGGAAACGCTCCGATCAATGGGCAAAACGCCCCATACGGATGGTTAAAAGACATGCAGGGAGAATCACTCTGGAGGTAATAGTTCTCGGACCCCCGAATGCCGCAAAACTGTGGATCGAGAAAGAAATTACCGCCGGTATCAACGGTACCCGGCGGAAGCTCATCACCGCCGACGTTGCCGTAGATAGCGCTGCAGCCGATTTCGAGAGCGCAGTCACTTCCCCTGTATAGAGCGCCGCCCTCGCGGCTCCACGCTATAATTGAATAACGAACCGTGAGCGCCGAACCGAGAAAGAGGTAAATACCTCCCCCCTCCGGAGCGGTGTTTCTTGCGATCGTGCAGTGGGTGATCTCTGAAGGTTCGTACTCTTCCCAGGCAAATCCACCTCCCGCTTGATCGGCTGAATTGCCGTAGACGACACATTCATCGAACTCGACTTTGTAGCGGTATACGAAAACACCTCCACCTCTCCTATCGGCGATGTTGTTGTGCACCGAACAGTCCCTGATGACCGATTCCCCACTGCTGTTTATAAGAAAAATTCCGGCGCCGTACTCCGCGGTATTCCCGTAGAACTCGCAATCCTCGACCGTCAGATCGCTCACTCCTCCGAACCAGAAACCTCCGCCGTACTGGGCGGTGTTGCCGGTGAACACACAGTTCCTGATGACGGGAAATGATAGATGACCGATCAATCCGCCACCAGAATCGTAGGAAGTCGGAGCCCTCCCCCTGGTAAAAGTGAAACCTTCGATCGTAATGTCATTTTCCGCCTGAATGTACATTACCCTTCCCTGCCACTCGGCATCGAGGAACGTTACATCGGGGCCGGATTCGCTGCGCACATCGAAGCCGGATACACCCCGCCAGAATCTGATCATCCCATAATCGTCTCCGGTTCCCTGATTCGACCAGGTATAGGTCCCCGCGGCGACGAGGACGACATCACCCACCGCTGCCGAGTCGATCCCCGCTTGAATCGTCGGGGCGTCACCGGTGCCGTCCGCCGTTATATACCACGTGCGGGAGGATAAATCATCTGAATGAGATATCAGGAGGATACTTGCGACCAGCAGTGACAGTCCAAGACGTTGCATGCTCCAACTCCTCATAAGATGCAGTAATTATAAGTTAGTACTTTGTGTTACCGCGTGCAAGGACGCACGATACTGTAGAAGATGAATTGATACGCCGAAGATCACACGCCCTCACCGATCACACGTCCTCACCGATCACACGCCCTCGCCGATCACACGCCCTCGCCGATCACACGCCCGTAGAGTGCAGGATTCGTTATCCCTTCAGTCGAGATTACAAGGACGCTATTCGAATCCTTCAGACAGCCGGTATCCCCGATATCACCAGCCGTTATCCGCTCTGATAACTCGATCAGCCCAGCGAGACCCGCCGCTCCGGACTCGCCGGAGGCGATCCCGTCCCGGGCCAACAGCCGCATCGCTTCGAACGAGCGCTCGTTTGCTATGCCGATAAAAAAATCGATGCCATCTCGAAGAAACGGCCAGGCAACGCTCGAGACAGTCCCACAATTCAGGCCGGCCATCGCGGATGTATGAGGGCCGGGAACCGTTACGATCCGCCCGGACCGCATCGACTCGAATGCGCACGCGGCGCCCTCGGGTTCCACGCCGACTATCACCGGACTGTGACTTCTTGTTCCGCACCGGAAAAAGGCCACCACCGCCGCGGCAAGGCTGCCGACGCCTATCTGAACGGCCACGAGATCGATCGTATCGGTTCCTGCCGTCCCGAGCTGATCCTCTATCTCCTGAAACATCGTGGCGTACCCCTCTACTATCCACGCCGGCACCGTCTCGTACCCCGGCCATCCCGTATCCTGGATCAGCCAGGACCGTGATCCGTCTTCCCCGGCCGCCGCCGCAACCACTTCGTCATAATCACCATCGATAACCACCACGCGTGCGCCCTCCGACTCGATCGCCTCGATTCTCGCACCGATCGTTCCCGCGGGAACAAAGATGAGGGATTTCATGCCGAACCACGAAGCAACGCGGGCTACGGCTCTTCCGTGATTCCCATCGGTGGCGGCCACGAGCGTAACGTCACTTATACAATCGATCCTCGATCTCAGCTGTTCTAGATCCTCCCAGTCGGCGAGCCGGAAGTCAAATCGCTCCTCGAGCATGCGATAAACGGCCCATGAGGCACCGAGCACCTTGAAAGACGGCAGCCCCAGGCGCTCGGACTCGTCCTTCACCCAGACAGCCGAAGCGTCGAGTCTCATCGCGGCTCTTTTCGCCGGTATTAACGGAGTGGGATTGTACCAGGGTAGCCTTTGATGAAACATCCGGGGGCGTGCATCGCGCTTCGCCCCCTCGACAAACCGTTTCGCGTGTTTATTGCAGAGGACTTCACTCATTCGGAATCAAGCTGGAGTCCGCGTACTCGATCTTGGCCGTCGAGCGTAACTCGTTTATGAAGTCGCCGATCGATTCCTCCCGCTTCAATCTGTTGATCTCACGCTGGATATCTTCCTGCGCCTCATCGAATGGAACGAGGCGGGCCTCTTGATGCTCGGTAACCTTGATGATATGAAATCCGAACGGTGTTTCCACGATATCACTGACCTCTCCCGTTCCGAGGGAAAATGCCGCCTGCTCGAATTCAGGAACCATGCGCCCCCGCTCGAAATACCCGAGATCGCCATCATTTTTTTTGCTGGGACAATCCGAGTGTTCATGGGCCACTGCGCCAAAATCAGCGCCCCCCACGATCTCGATGAGTAGCTGTTCCAACTTGGCTCTCTTCTCCGCCTTCGTTTCCTCACTGTCGCTCTGATCCGACCTGAGGAGGATATGGCTCGCTCTCACGCGTTCGCCGTGCTCGAAGTTGCGCTTGTTATCCTCGTAAAACTTCTTCATCTCGGCCTCGGTAATTGGCTGATCCATGGGGATCTTGCTGTCGATAAACAGCTCGATCTTTATTCCAACCGCCAGTTCGTCCTGCAGCTCTTTGCGAGTCATATTCAGTTCCTTGAGGCGGTTTTTGAATGCCTCCTCAGATTCGAATCCTTCCATGACAGTGCTCAGCCGTGTATACATCTCTTCCTTCGTTACGTCTATCCCCACCTTATTCGCCTCCGCGAGCAATAGTGACCTGTTGATGAGATGTTCGACTGCCTGTCGCCTGTATTGCCATCTCATGGATGATAGCCGAGCCGGGTCGACGCGGCCCGCGACCTGCTGCGTCATTCTGTCCACTTCCTTTTCCAATTCCGGCTCAGTGATAGCAAAATCATTGACGAGAACGATATAATTCCGCATCTTCAATTTTCTTCCCGCTGTTTGTTCTTCGGTCTCCTTATCGGCCGTACCGTTATTTTCCTTCGAACATCCCCAGAATGCAATAGCCAGCAATCCCGCTGCCACCAGTAACATGAAATGCTTTCTCATGACGTACATACTCCTCACATTGTCTCCCGGAAAAGAAAAAGGGCCAGAACGTTGGCCTGGCCGCCTCGCTCATACATGACATTACAATACATAATGGTCCGTTCAATTGCAACCTAAAGGGTTGCCGCTACGGCGCCTCCATAATGCCGCCGATGTGGGGTATTTCTTCCAGCAGGTATGCCTTGAATCCCTGCTGGAGCATCCCGCCGGCCGCCCGCATCCCGGCGGCAACCCGCATCCCGCCGGCCGCCCGCATCCCGGCAATCCCGGCCCCCAGCACTGGAACCGAATCCTTCAAATTATGTTACCTCTTTATGTTACCTCCGCGCAGAACGCCTGTCCGACAGATGACATCACGTCGTCTTTTCTATATGTAAGTCTTTACGGCTTCCCACGATTCCTTGAGGGGCGCCTCGGGCCCGCGGCACACGAAAACCGTGAGATCGGCCTCGTAGGGCATGGCATAGGGAGAATGAATAGTTGCAGCGGCAGTGACCTCGGTGAAAAACCGTTCGAGAATCGCCCGCGACGCTCCTATCGCGATGACCGTCCCACCCGGGTGATCTCCGGGTCCCCAGAGGAAGTAATTGTTATGTCCACTCACGACCGGCGGCAGATCGTATCGCTCCCTGTAATAATCAATGGCGCCGGCCTCTCCGTAATTAGAAGCGAAAACAATGCATTCAGCCTGCTCGGCGGGCGGGAGATCGCGATACGCGCCGGAAACCGTAGCAGCCATGTTTTCCCAGCCGAAGCGATCGGCGAAGTACTGCGGCAGCACCCCCATTTCGTGCCGCTCACCGGTCGAGGCCTCCATGCCGATACGTTCCTGGTATGAGACAAGCTTTTCCGGCGGGAGAATCGGCAGAAAGATCGGTGCCGTCACGCACCCCATCGCTATGACGATCACCATGACCGGAGCCTTCGCCCAGTTCACCCTACGGTGGTCGAAGAAACGTTCGACGGCCGTAGCGCCCGCGGCGATGAGCACCGGGTATGCCGGCCCGAGGTAGTACGCCTTGCTCCGCTGGATCACGAAAAGAACAAAGACGATAATGTATGTTAATCCAATCAGTCTAAAGTGCTTTGCCCTCTTTGAAAAGAGGAGAAATCCCAAGCCGATAATCCAGATGGGGAAATTGGCCGGGTGGTTCTGCATTATCTGCTCGATGAAGAACTCGAGCGGATTGAGAGCGGCTATCTTGTACAGTTTCGCGTTTTGTATGAACTCGAGTGTCGGCCATCCGTTGGCGATCTGCCAGATAATATGCGGCAGAAAGATCAGAAAGGCTATGGCGCCGGCGAAATAGAGATAGCGATCGCGAAAAAATTTGCGCTGCGGCGTGAAGAACATGCCGATCACCATGGCAAGGCCGAGAAAGAGCACGCTGATCTTGTTCAGAAGACCAAGACCCATTACAAGACCGATCAAAAGCCAGAGCTTGCTATCACCGGTCTTTACGAGGCGGATCAAAAGGTAAAAGGTTACGGACCAGAAGAGCAGATCGAACGCGTTCATCGAAAAGAAGCCGGTCGAAACGAGAACGAGCGGCGAAACTATTACACAGACCGCGGCTAGAATCCGAGCAAATCCTCTCCCGCCGAGCTCACGGGTAATAAGGCCCGCGAGATATACGAGCACCGCTCCCGAGACGCCCGCGAGAAGACGGATCGCTTGAACGGAATCACCGAATACCGCCCGTGAGAAAGAGAGAAGCGCGATCGAAAGCGGCGGGTGGTCCACATATCCCCAGGTGAGGTGATCGGAACAGGCGATGTAATAGAGTTCGTCGCGAAACATGCCGTAGTTACCGTTCGTTATCGCATGAATTACGAAATGGATAATGGCCAAGACGGCCACGATCATCATCGATCGGTATTCTGTCCCCACGGCACTGCTTCCGGCGCCATTTACACCTTCACCTGATACGACATTCATCTCTGATGCGTCCTCGATCATTCCAACGCTACAAGCTCAACGCTGCAAGTCCAACGCTGCAAGTTCAACGCAATAAGTTCGCGATTGTATTTTATTCTTCGCTGTGTCATATTTCATAATCACAGTTCGCCGCATAGATTCGAGACAAGCAAGAAGGAGAATACACAATGCCACAGGAAAAAGAAGTAAAAATGTTCACCCTGAGCACCTGTAGCCATTGCAAGGCAACCAAGAAATTCCTGGATGAATGCAAAGTAAAATATAGTTTCGTCGATGTAGACTTGCTCGATAAAGAGGAAAAGAAAGCAATCCTCGAAGACGTGAAAAAGTACAACCCCCGTTGCTCGTATCCAACAATCATAATCGGTGATGAGGTTATCGTTGGATTCAAGGAAAAGCAGATCAAGAAAGCGCTCGGCATCGTATCGAACAAAGAAGTCGAAGAGCTCCACGAACGCCTGAAGGGTATCAACGAACCGAAGGGCTACTTCTTCAACAGGGATAAGAGCAGAACGTTCGATCTCCTCGAAGCGCTTCTCGTTAACAAGGGACGCTACGGTTACATGGTGTGCCCGTGCAGGTTGGCCGCCAACGACCGCGAGTTCGACAAGGATATCATATGTCCGTGCGACTACCGTGAACCGGATGTCGCGGAGTACGGCAGCTGCTACTGCAACCTGTACGTATCGAAGGAATGGAATGAGGGTAAAGTTCCTCAGGTGTACATACCGGAACGAAGGCCGGATGACAAGTTTTCCCTGTAGGATCTGTATGCCCTGCGCTCCGAACGGAGTATCCCTGGAGACATAGCAATGATTATCAACCGGACATTCTTCGGGCTTTTCAGTATTGCCTTTGCAGTGCTTATCTGTATCGAAGGAACCGCCGCGGCTCCGCATGAACGGATGCGGCGGGACAATGTTCCTTTCGAGCACGTCAATATCGCGGGGAGGGTGGTTTCAGCAGGCAGAGGCATCGAAGGCGTCTCCGTTACCGACGGTTTGTCCGTTGTCCGGACGGGGCGCGATGGATCATTCGAACTGATTTCGAGCTCGCGGAGGCGGTTCGTCTACATATCACTGCCCTCCGGATATGAGATTCCGACCAATCCCTCCGGCACTGCCCTCTTCTACAAGGAGATAAGCCCGGACGAGAATGGAAAAATGCGCGTCGAGTTCAAACTGAATAAACTCGTGGCAAACGACGCGCGGCACGCATTCTTCCTCATGGCGGACCCGCAGACGAAAGACCGCGAAGACATGGGTAAACTGCATGCCGAAGCGGTACCTGATATCAAGAATATGGCTCGAGAACTCTCATCCGTGCCGCTCTTCGGTGTCTCGTGCGGTGATATCATGTATGACAGCCTTCAATTCTTTCCGGAATACGAGCGCGCCGTATCGAAAATGGGGATTCCCTGCTTTCAGGTAGTCGGCAATCACGACATTGATGAAACGGCATGGACCGACGAAGCATCGATCGAAACATTTCAAATACATTTCGGTCCCGCGTACTACTCCTTCAACCGCGGCGAGATACATTACGTCGTCCTGGACGATGTTTTCTGGTTCGGAAGATACATGGGATACATCGACCGGCTTCAGCTCGATTGGCTCGAGAACGATTTGTCGTTCGTTGAGCGAGGATCCACGGTTGTCGTATTCGTTCACATCCCTCCCTACAACAGAAACCATATACGGCATGGAAAAAAACACCCCGAGAACGCGGTCGTCGTCACGAACCGAACCCTCCTTTACGACCTCCTCGAACCGTTTGAAGCCCTCATTATTTGCGGCCACATGCATCAAAGCGAGTACCTGAAGGATCAAAACGTCGAGATTCATATCTGCGGCGCACTGTGCGGCGCGTGGTGGACAGGTCCCGTTTGCGGGGACGGCACACCGATGGGGTACTCCGTGTACGAGGTGAGAGGAAGCGAGATTTCATGGCGCTATAAATCACTCGGCAAAGATATCGATTACCAGATGCGCCTCTATCCGCCAGGATCCGACAATGTACACCCCGACGATGTGATCGCCAACATCTGGTCAGCGGACAAAAAATGGAAAGTATCCTGGTACGAAGACGGAGTCAAGAAGGGCTACATGCAGCGGCGCGTCGGGATGGACCCGCTCGCGGAGAAACTCTACCGGGGCGGCGCTGTGCCCGCAAAACACACGTGGGTCGAACCGGCCCTCACCAGCCACCTCTTCTATGCAAAACCGTCACCCGGTGCAAGGGAAATCACTGTGGAGGCGACAGACAACTGGGGGAGGGTATACAAGGAATCGCTCAAACTGAAATAAGGGTGAAAAAACCCCCGCATTCGGAGCAGACAACAATCTCGAATATTGAAATGAGCCGTTACGGAAATCCAATTGTTTTCAAAATTGCATCCACCCTCGGTCCCGAGGGCCGTATAGCTGGAGGCGCAGAGCTTAAAAAAGTCAACCAGCCATCACGCATTTCCACCGCCCTGTCGAGCCACCTGAATGCTTCGTCCTCTTCTCCGCGCACGCAATGAATGTTCGCAAAGAAAGTCGGCGGAACATACATCCGATCCGCCTTTTCCTTTAATTCCTTGAATAATACATCGGCTTTGCCCGTTTCGCCGGCGAGGTAGTAGGCGCTTATCAGTCGACTCAGCGCGATCGAAGCGCCGGTCGATAATTCCACCGCCCTCTCCAAAGCCGCAATTGCTTCCTCCATTTTCGGTTCGTACATATATGCCGTTCCGAGCCACAGGTACGGCTGCCAGTATCCCGGATCGATTTCGATTGCTTCGTTGAATATCTTTATCGCCTCTTCTCGCTCTCCAGCCAACATCGGAATCATCCCCGCCCACGCAATTATCATTGGCGAGAGAGGATCGAGCCGCCGGGCGACGGCCGTCTCGGCGCGCGCCTCATCAAAGCGCTTCTGCAATGCGAGAAAAAGACTGTAATTGATATGGGTCATAGAGTCGCCGGGATCGAGCTCCAGAGTCTTTCTGAAGTTGCATTCGGCTTCGACGCAATCCCAGTCGTAGGAGAAATTAATCGACGCGAGAACGTTGTATGCGGTTGCAATACCGTCATCAAGCGCCATAGCCCTCTCGAGATACCCGAGCGCCTTTTCGTGTGCCTCGATCGGCGGGATTACGCCCCAGAAGACATGGCTGTGGTACCAAATAGCCAAACCGACATAGGCCAGCGCGTAATCGGGATCTATCTCGACTGCCTTGTGCAAATACTCGATGCTTTTTTGATACCCCTCCGGTGTCAGGCTGTTCCAGTAGTATAGTCCCTTCATATAGACGGTGTATGCCTCGAGATTATCTGTATAGCGCTTTAGGAGTTGCTTCTCTTCTCCTTTCAGCAGCTTGATCTCGAGCTCTTTCACAATCGCCGCGGTTATTTCATCCTGAATGGCGAATATATCTTCCATCTCACGGTCGTACCGCTCGGACCAGAGGTGATATCCATTCTCGGTATTGATGAGCTGCGCGGTAACCCGGAGCCTGTTTCCCGCTCGGCGAACGCCCCCCTCGAGCACCGTGCCGACACCCAGCTTCTTGCCCACCTCGCGCAAGTCGGTCTCTCCACCGCGGAAGCGAAACGCCGAGGTTCGCGCCGCGACACGGAGCCCCTTCAGCTGGGCTAGTGCATTGATGAGCTCCTCGGCGAGACCGTCGCCGAAGTACTCGTTTTCCGGATCGGGGCTCATGTTTACGAACGGCAGCACCGCGATGGATGGAGGACCATCGGTAATCCCGGTCTTTTCTTCCATGCGTTTCATAGTAACCGCATCTTTCAGCGATTGCAATTCATCGAGGAAAGCACTAACCTGCCGGAACCGCTCGTCCGGATTCTTGGCCAAAGCTCTGCTTATTATCTGATCGACCTCAGCCGGCGCATCGGCCCGCACGGCCGTGACCGGCATCGGTTCTTCATTGAGGATAGAATAAATGACCGCCTGATCGTATTCTCCCCTAAACGGTGCCCGCCCGGTGAGCATCTCGTAGAGCACAACACCGAGCGACCAGATATCGGAGCGATGATCGACCTCATCTCCCCTCGTTTGCTCCGGTGACATGTGATCGATGGTGCCGAGTGTTGTTCCCTCTTTTGTTATCTTCGTCTTCCCGGCAAGCTTGGCGAGCCCGAAATCGACGATCTTAACCATGTCTCTATCGGTGATCATGATGTTTGCCGGCTTTATATCACGGTGGACGATCCCCCGTTCATGAGCTCTTGCAAGACCCTCTGCAATTTGAATCCCTATGTCGAGCGCCTTATCGACCGGCATTGGTCCCTGTTCCACTCTGTGCTTCAACGAATCACCTTCGTAATACGCCATGCAGATGAACATCCGGCCGTCATCGGTCTCATTGATTTCATGGATCGTGCAGATGTTCGGATGATCGAGAGCGGATGCGGCGCGCGCTTCGTGAATGAACCGATCAATCACATCAGGATCACGCGTCAGCTCTTGTGGCAGGAACTTGAGCGCAACGAAACGCTCGAGCTTCGTGTCCTCAGCCTTGTAGACAACGCCCATCCCACCCTCTCCGAGCATCTCGAGTATCCTGTAATGTGAAATGGTTTTGCCGATCATACCCATCTCTCGGATAAGGCATTTCAGTCCCAGCGTTCCAGCCGGGCAAGAACCGCCGTGCCGCTCGCGGTAGTATACACCGTCCGGGCCATCCAATGACATACTAAATTATTACGCCACTAAATTATTACGCCGCTTCGAGCAACATTTACGCTGTGCGTCCGTAATAATAATCGATCTCCATCAATGTGAGGATGATTGCCATGAAGAGGCGACGAAGGCTTCCCATATGCGTTATTGTAATCGTTCTTCTTGCCGGGATCATGAGCGCCACCTGCCGGGCCGCAGAAACGCTCACTGCAGACGGATACGGCATACTAAAGGTCTGCGAAGGCGTTATTCGCCTTTCCGAGAATCATCACGAAGATATATGGCCCGGGTATAACCTCGCCGAGAGACCGTTCATTGTGTATGTGCCCGAAAAATGGGTTTTTCTCTTCAACTGTTCCCATGATGTAGAAGGCTTTGGCCCGTACCCCGAGGGTTGGCCGGATCTTAAAACCCGCGCTCTCTATCGCCGGGGAACGTACCGGAATCTCGTAGGGCAGCTCGCCTTCAATGTCGAGGTCGACACGCTTGTGACATTCGCCGTCGGTCTCCCTGAGAAATTTACGGAAACATTCGACAACCCCGAACTCGCTGTTTTCGGTTACATCATGCACGAAGGATTCCACCAGTTCCAACGCGATTCTTTCGGTGAGATTCCCTGGGCGCGCGAAGAGCTCTACCCCATTCAAGATGTCGAGAATTCGGCGTTATCATTTTTAGAGATGGTCATTCTCATCGACGCACTCGAGGCGATGAGAGCCGACGACAGAGGGAGATGCCTCGAGTTGATAACGCTCTTTGTTGCGGTGAGAAACCGGCGCTGGAACCGTGCCGCTCCGTTTGTGGCAACGTATGAACAGGGACAGGAGATCAATGAGGGAACCGCCAAGTACGTTGAATTGAAGAGTATCTATCTGATGGCGGATTTTCAGTACGAATCAAATTTGCAAGGACTCGTAAAACCTCTCACGGAGAGCTTTGAATCGATATCAATGCCTGATCACCTGATCTACGAATTCCACAATCGTATGAAAGAGGGCTTCGTGTCACCGGAAGATATGCCGAGAAACAGGATTTACCCTGTCGGAAGCGCTCAGGGATTTTTGCTCGATTATCTCGGAATCGATTGGAAGGTCACGGCGCAGGAGGCAGGCCCCGGATTCACCTATGCGGCCCTGTTTCTAAACCGGCTCGATATGCGCGAAGGTGAATTCGAGCGACTGGTGGACGAAGCGAAAAACAGGTACGGCTATGAACATATCCTCGCTGCAACATCAACGTCTATTGACGAGTATCTCGCTGGTTATCACAAAGAGCTCGCCGCATTCCACGGGCAGACAGGATACCGGATAGAGCTGGACTTCTCATACACGAGCATATCACGGTCTCGAATGAGCAGGGCCAAAAAGTGGATCGTCGACAATGGAACCCGGACACTCTGCAATTACTTCGACGTCTACACTCTCGAGAACAATTATCTATCACTGCAATTGCACAAGCGAGGAGTGCTGGAAAAAAACGATTGGGACGAGAAGAAAAAAGCGGTTGTGTTCTACGCCGCTGCTATCGATACCGTACTCCTCGACGGCGGGGCGATACCAATGAACGAAGATTTCCAACACACATTCGAAGCAATCGAATTGTTCGGGCACAACGTACATTTTTCCGCTCACACGCCGGGCGCTGTCACTGCGGCGGGCAGGAATATTAAAATTACACTGCGATAATGAAACGGGAAAGAGACCGCCGTGCCGCCCAAGGATCAGCTCAGCGTGACGATGTAACACCTGCGATGCCTATCAACGCGGCGCTACTTGGCCTGAGCCCTTCTCACCCGATAACGGGAAATCTGGTAAATTACGATCACGCAAAACCAGAAAAAGGTCAGGAGCGCCATCACCATCGAAACAAACAAGGACCACAGGAACAATCCGAAAATAACGAATACAGTTACCTTGGATTGTACTATTCTCTCCACTGTTTTCTCATGCCTTTTGTAGTAATCGGCGAACGATTGCGCCGCTGTGCCCAACCGGCCCAATCCCCTCCCGATCATTCTCCTGTTCGCGGACAAGATCAGGACGACGATAGCGGCGAGCAGCCACTTGAACGCCTTCATGACCCAGCTTCGGTTGTAGACGACGCTCATGGTGAGCTCGTCATCGCTCTTTACGATGGTCCTCGCAAATCGATACACCTGCCCGCCGGTTGGAACCTCTATATGTATCGGCAACACGCCCGTTCCTCTCGAGCCGGAATGGACAATTCCCTGATAGGCGTTTTGCGCGAGCCCCTCGAGCCGGCCGCTGAACTCGAGCTCGGCATTGACCTGCCGTGAAATCTCCTCCTCCTTAACGGGCAGATTCCTGAAGCTGCTTCTGTAATCCTTGCCCTTGTAAATTTTCTTGAGATCGTATGTTTGAAGTTCGTCCGCTTCGCGGCCGGCAAGTCCGCCGATTTCGCTCATGGCCTCCTGGTCGAACTGCCGCTGGGAGCCGGTAAAGATATTCAGGCCCCGTATGATTTCTTCTTTTTCGAGCGTGCTCGAAAAATAGAGGTAGTTATAATCATTCGGCAGATATACCGACCAGATAAGCCGGCTAACCAACAGATCGACGGACGGCAGGCGGGCTTTCCTGGAGCTCCACAGTGCGAATCGATCCTCGGTCAGGCAGTAGATAACCTCGACGGGGAACGTCTGGAGCACGTTGTTCATATACTGGGACCGTATCAACGGCACGAGGAGATGTCCCTGTTCCTTCATCGACGACTCGACGGGTTGATTACAGACAAAAACACTCCAGACATCCGATTCCTCCGGCAGCTTAATTTCGAGAAACTGCTTTGCGTTGTTCCGCACCTGATACACGAGACGGTGCACTATTTTGCCGTCCTCCGTGAAAAGCGTCACGATGCTCGCCGAATTGATAGCGGCAACCGGCACGGCGATTTTCTCGTGCTTCTCGATATCGAGCACCAGTGCATAGGGGTGCTTGAGATACTTGAAACCGAGCATGAGCGGCTTGACCGACTTGTTGAAGAGAAGAGGCGGCAGTTTTTGCACGGCAATTTTCTCCACTCCCTCACTCTCGGGGACCTTGACTTCGGCGCTCGTGATGAGCTCGATGCCGATAAATCCCGTTTCACGAACGGTATCGAGGGCGCGGATGCCTGAAAACTCGGTGGTTTCGCCGTTTTCCGGCAGTGTCTTTTCCGCGATGATGTTGACGGTGACAGCGCCCTTTTTGGCATAGGTAAAGGGGATATGTATAACGCGCAGATCATCGGTAACCTTTTCCTGCCATTCGCCCACCACCTCACCGGTTACACTGAGAACATTGACATCGTCGGGAATCGACACGCTGACGGCATCGACTTCACTGTGAAGAATGTTGTAAATGACATCAGCATTGATTTTCAGCGCATCATCATCGATGGAAACGAGATTATATATCTCGCAGTAGAGCTTCGGCGGGATCTTCTCGGCAACGGCGATCTTCTTGCGCCACTGAACACTCATCGTGCGGCCGGGGGTGATAACCGCGAACACATTCGTTGCGTTATCCGACACGGTTGTCAATACATGCTGTGCCTGAGGTATATCGACATCGATATCCTTCAGCGGTATCTCCAGCCTCAGAAGGGTGATCGGTGTTTCCAGAATGCCGATGTCAATCTTGTGGGGGCCCCTCTCCAACGATGATTTCAATGAAAATGAAGCATCGACGGTATACTCGCCCGGTCTGCTGAGAATCACCGTGTGGTACCCATTCTCACGTAGAACGAGTGCCTGCTCACCGTCTATCTTCACATCCTCGAGTGCGATGTTCTGAGGAAGGATCGGCACCTTGACATACCCGTCTTTTTTCAAGACATGCACCTTTAGTGTACCGGAGAAAGATGTGTCGATCTTTCTCATCTTGCCTGTGTAGATAGCCTTTGTTATCAGAAAATCGAACGGGGGAAGATCGTCCGGACCCACCGGCGGCTTCATCTCGTTTACGAGTTTCTCGAATTCCGCGCGTGTAAGGACAACGTTGCCCTCCCGCATCGTGTGTGCCGGCGTTGTTTTTATCCCGGTCTGCGCCACGAGCTTTTGAAACGCATCGAGTGAGAGAACGACCTCTTTTTCATCGAGGCGCAGCAGCTGTTTGAACTCGTCCCACGGAATGGTCAGCTGGCTTCTTTCTCCCGTGTTATCCTCCGCTTGGAGCGCGACGGCATGATGGATGCTCAGTAGAAGAAACGCCACGGCGAGAGTGCTGAAGAATGCTCTTTTTCGCATCGTAATTTCCTTTCGCCCTTACGGGCTTCTCGGGTGTTTCATGGGTACTGAAGTTGGAAAGAATCGTTGATTCATCTAACCCGTTATTTGATAGCAAGTTACGTGTAACATACCATTATAGCATTTTCCAGTCCAATTTTCAGGGTGCCAGGGGATTTGAATCTGTTCGGATAGGATTTATGGGATGATGCCGTCTTTTTATAAAAGGACGTTCAGGCTGTTAACCTGTTATTAAGAAATCTGTTAAGTCGATTATTGCGCGCCCTTCGAATACCTGCGGAGGATTTCCTTGAACCGCGGATGGTCGCGCAGCGGATCAACGATGGGAGTAATTTCGAGAAGGGGAACGGAAACCCATGATGGAACAGACAGCAGATGTTCAATGAGGTCGAGAGCGGCGTCATGCTCTCCCACCTTGATGTAAATCCATGCTAATTCCAGTTTCCGTTGGGATGAGCGGAGTGCATCGTCGGCATTGAGCTCCAAACCCTTCTTCCCCATGAGAATTGCATTTTCTTTTTGTCCGAGACCCGCATAAACGCGGCCGAGTGTGCTATGGGCCGGACCGTCCTCGGGGCACTCCCGAACAACCGTTTCCATGAGAGCCAGGGCGGAGTCGTAAGCGGTACGGGCTCGTTCCGGGTCGCCCAAATACTCGTATGCGATCCCCGCAAGAAGTTCGCGGGGCGTTATGGGAGTTGCAAAATCGTAGTAGAATCCACCTGGTAGATCTGAAATGCAGTTCAGGGCCCCCTGATAGTCTCCTTCATATATGTGCAGATAAAAAAAGTATTCTATGTTAAGCGGATGCTCACGCCTGGGAGAAGATTCCAAGATAGTTCTAGCCCCCTTGATATCTCCCTTCCAATACAAGATGTTCATTCCTTTCGAGTAGTAGGAGGCGTCCTGTTGAGGATCCAGAGTCAAAGACCGGTCGAAATAGCGCTCTGCTTCGGCGTATTGCCGCAGGTAACTGTAGGTCAATCCTAGCTGCATATACAACCAGAAATTTGTCGGATCGAGTGCAGCCGCTTTCTCGATGTAATCGATGGCCTCCTGGAACAATCCCTGGCGCCTCCAGATATAGGCTATAGACTCAAACAGGTGAGAATTGTTCGGCATGCCTTTGGTCGCGATGGCGAACTCTCTGAGCGCCGGGTCAAAATCAGAAAAGCCCATGTAATAGTAACCACCGAGTGCGAAGTGGGCTTCTGGAAGGTCCGGCTGCAGTTCGAGAGCCCTCTCAGCCGCCGCTTTTGCTTTGGCGAGCCTCTCATCAGTTTTATCGAATCCCCAAAAATACAATTCGCCATGCACGTCGGAAAGCCTCGCGTACGCAAGGGCAAAGGTGGGATCCAGCTCGACCGCCTGCCGTAACAGCGTCTCCGCACTGCGCCATTTATCCTCCCGTGAGCCGGCCCGGCTTAGGTGAGTGATCCCGCGGAGGTATACTTCGTAGGCGAGAAGATTCTCGGTCGGTTTCGCTTCGACTGCGTCGCGTTCCCGCTTCAACATAGAGATGCCGATCTGTTCGATGATACGCCCGGCGATATCGGACTGTACGGCGAATATATCCTCGAGCACACGGTCATACCGTTCCGCCCAGAGATGTGTATCGTCGGATACGCGAATCAGCTGCGGCGTGACGCGGATGCGGCTCCCGTCTGCTGCCTTTTTGTCCCACCGGACGGTCCCTTCGAGCACGTAATCAACCCCCAGATCCTCACCGATCTGCCTCAGCGTTTTGCCGGTCCGATCGTAATTGACGGCGCTCGTGCGCGAGATGACTCCGAGCCCGCTCACGGCGGCGAGCCTGCTCGTGATCTCTTCAGTCATCCCTGCGGCAAAGTATTCGTCATCAGGCGACCCGAGATTCTCGAATGGCAGCACAACAAGCATTTTTCTATCGTCGGAGACGGGCTCTTCCTGTGTGCCGAAATAACGGGGGAGAAACTGGGTGGCCAGGACGATGAGCACTGCGGCCATTGCCAGCCAAGACAGGTAAATAAGCTTGTTCGTCTTCGCCGGCCGCCGCGCTGAAGAAGAAACCGTCCGGGCGGTCTTGAAACTCTCTGAAACCTGCCGGAGGTCCGTGATGATATCGGCCATGCCCTGGTACCGCTGACCCGGATCTTTTCGCAAACATTTGGCGGCGATTCTTTCGAGTTCCATAGGAACGCCCGAGCGCAAGCCCGTCACCGGCTCCGGCTCTTCGTTCAGAATCGAATAGACCATCGCCTGCTCGTAGTCACCCCTGAAGGGGCGCTGACCCGTGATCATCTCGTAGATCACGACACCGAGCGACCAGATATCGGCGCGGCGATCGACATCGTCTCCGCGGGCCTGTTCGGGCGACATATAGGCGAAGGTCCCGAGCGTCGTATCCGCTTTGGTCAGCACCGTCTGCCCGCGCGCCTTGGCGAGGCCGAAATCCATGATCTTCACCTGCCCCCGTGGCGTGATCATGATGTTGGCCGGCTTGATGTCGCGGTGGACGATCCCTTTCTCGTGGGCTTCGCGCAGACCCTCGGCCACCTGAATCGCGATGTCGATCGCACTATCGAGTTTGAGTGGTCCCCTTTGGATCACCGCTTTGAGGCTCTCACCTTCGATGCACTCCATCACAATAAAGGACTGCCCTTCATGCTCTTCGATCTCATGAATCGTGCAGATGTTGGCGTGGCTTAGGGCAGCAGCGGCCTGGGCCTCATGGATAAAGCGCGCCTTCTCCTCATCAGTGCCGAGCGCCTGGGACGGGAGGAACTTCAGCGCAACGGTCCTCTTGAGCTTGATATCCTCCGCCTTGTAGACGACCCCCATCCCACCTTGCCCAAGCTTCTCCAAGATTTCATAATGTGAAACGGTTCTGCCGATCATGTCAATTCTCTGATTCGCTCATTCATCCTTGTTACTATTTAATCATTCAAATCGTTTTGAGTATAATCTTATCACTATCGCTCTACCGGCCCGAGGTACTTATCCAGCCAATCGAGCACTTCACGTATCATCTCGTTCCGGTGTCCGTATATGCCGTGGGCGGTATCAAAGAGGACATGGCGCTTGTGCTCGGGGAGCGTCCCGAGTGCCTCGAACATCGGCACCTGTGATGTCTCATGCGGAAAAATGTAATCGTACCGGCCGTTGAGCATCAGGACGGGGATTGTGACACGTGGCGCAAAGTTGAACGCATCGAATGCCGGTGGTGTTTCCCATGTCGGAAATCCGCATAATCGGAGCACGGCGGCCCGGTAACGCTTGTCCTGTGCCAGAAAAAGCGGAGCCAACCATCCACCCCAGCTGCTTCCCATGTAGGCAATCCGCTCGATGTCGATATCATCCCTCGTTTCGAGGTAGTCGACGGAACAAGAGATGTCTTTCCACCATTGGAGCATATGTGAAAGATGTTCGGACGCGGTGATCTTTGGATCGTAAACACTGTAACCGTCCCCTCGCTCGTACGTCGACTTGTACACGGGGCACAGGGCCACCCGGCCGCTCCTGATCACGAAATCAACAAAGTCAAAACTGTTTATACTTCTTCCATCCCCGCTCGACCGCATCGCCAGGGCATGTGCCCCGGGAAAGAGGACGACGGCCTGATATGGTGGAGAAACGTTGTGGGGGATGAAGAGGTATGCGAACATTCTCTCACGACCATATGCTGCATCAAACGATATCTTCTCGATCGTCCAGTGCTCCGGCTCGTCATCGGCGAACTCGATTTCTGCGTTGAGCGGTGTTTTCTCATATGCAAAAAAATCTACATACACTTCGAAGATTGCATCAGCCACCGGTTCTTCTTTGCTGTAATCCCTGATAGGCTTGGTCGGAATGTCACTCCAGATTCTATCAGAACCATCCCGCTCATCGATCAGTTGTATGCAGCGGAATCCGTTACACAAAGACCGATCGAACGGTGATAGCTTCGTGGGGAAGTTGAACATATAGTGTGGCTCATTCCAGCAGCCACCGAGAATATAGCGTTCGCCCTCGGTGGCGCTGAAACACCACTCCCGCGCATTCCCCGCAATATCGTAATCGCCGAACCATCCGAGACCGTTATTGCCCCCTGCCGGAGCCGGTCCCTTCCGGCCGAAATTGGAAAGCGGAATGATATAATCGCTTCTTCTCAATGCTGCCGTGTATATCCAGTGATGCATACTCGGCAGGCTCTTTCCTGCGAACTCGGCATAGGCGGCGGCCTCGAACCAGCTCACACCCGTTACCGGATAATCTTCCTGCCCGTCGGGAAAGGATCCGAGTTCCCAGGTGGCGGGGCCCGGCCTGCCCGTTTTATCCCGGAAAAGCTCCATCGCTTCCTCCCACGCGAGAACACGGCCTTCACGGACGAAATCATGCCTCCAGAACTCCCACCGCCGATAGCCACCCTCGTTTACGAATGCCTGGAACTGGCGATTTGTGACCTCGTAGCGGTCCATATAGAAATCCGGCACCTTTTCGGTCTCAAACCATCCTCTTCCTACAATCCAGGCACCCCGCCGCCCGCCCGGCACCCGAACCATACCATCGGGAAAAGTCCCGAATTCATCCAGTTTGAATCTGAGTGTATCATCCCACCGGCTCGTACGTGCCACTTCAACCGGAACATACCCTTCCTTTTGAATGCTCCAGCGAAGAAAGCCCTTTGGCAACGTGATGCCGCCGAGCGGCGTCCGCCCGACCGGCATCCACTCGTCGTCGGGATTTTTGTACTCCTTGATGAACACACGCGCATCAGGTGGCTCCGTGATAATCGTCATGCGGGACGTCATCTCATCCCAGGCCTTTTCTAAGAGCGGGTCTGATGGAATAACATCCTTGATCTGCAGGGCGAGTTCGTATGCCGTATAGTGCCGTTCCTCCTCGACGAGCTCCAAGATGGAGGGCAGAACCTCCTGCGTCGCCCTGCGCACCCTGCCGGTGTGCTGCACGTAACGAACTGCAAGGAATACGCAGACGCAGACAGCCAAGAGTACCGGAATCAAAACCGCGGGTCGTTTCACGATTTTTTCAACCGAACCGGCGGTACCGCCATGATAACCAGCACGAAACTCGATATCACTGTCGACCAGTGCCTGCATAAATTCCTGCATCGATTGGAAGCGCTGCGCTGGATCCTTTTGGAGCGCCCGCAGGATGATCCCCCCTAAAGGCGATGGGATGTCTTTGCGAATACTCGACGGCGTTTTAGGATCCTTGTTCAGTATGGAATAGATTACCGCCTGATCATAGTCTCCCCTGAAGGGACGTTGTCCCGTAATCATTTCATACAGAACGACACCGAGAGACCAGATGTCTGACCGATGATCGACTTCTTCTCCAATTGACTGCTCGGGTGACATGTACGACACCGTCCCCAAGGTAGTACCCTCCCTCGTGAGTATCGTTTGACCTCGGAGCTTTGCCAGGCCGAAATCCATGATCTTGATCTGATTTCTCGTTGTCAGTGCGATGTTGGCCGGCTTGATATCCCGATGGACGATTTCTTTCCCGTGAGCCTCGTCGAGGCCTTCCGATATCTGATAGGCGATATCGAGTGCTTCTTCGATCTCGAGCGGACCGCGTTCGATCTTCTCTTTCAGCGTTTCGCCTTCGTAGCACGCCATAACGATAAAGGTATGCCCGTCTTCGGTCTCGTCGATCTCGTGAATGGTGCAAATGTTCGGATGATCGAGGGCTGAAGCCGCCCGCGCTTCATGAACGAAGCGCTCCCGTGCCTTTTGATCGCGTGTCATCGATACCGGGAGAAACTTGAGCGCAACCGGACGCTGCAGTTTTATATCCTCCGCCTTGTACACCACCCCCATCCCGCCACGGCCGAGCTCCTCGAGGATCCTGTAATGTGAAACAGTCTTGCCGATCATTTGTAATCCTTGCCGAGTTTTTGCACTTCCGCCGGCGCTGATTCGGTACACTGCTTATTTCTATTGATCAAAATGCTCCCATTCGTATTTAACACGCTTCATGAGATCCTTGAAAATCCTCTCTCCCCTTATATTCTCGAGAAACGGATCTATTTCCGCAAGCAACGGATAATTGATGAAGCCCTGATTTACTGCGCTTTCAAGCCATTCGACGGATTTCTCGCTTTCGTCCATCATCGCATACCCCGCTGCAATGTGCCACGCGTACTGCCAGGACCTGCCGGCAATAGTTTGAAATTCCGAAGTCATTACCTGCAATGCTTCTTCGTTTCTTTCTTGAAAGGCATAACTCATAAATAAGAACAGATTGGCTGCAAAATGCTCCGGCATTTCCTGGGCTAATTGATCGACCAGAGCATAAAACTGATCGAGCTCTCCAGCATATGCAACCGCCAATATGTAATGAAGCCGGGCGGCGAGACTGTTCGGGTCCTCTTGATAGAGCTCATGGGCGCATTCGTAAAAATTTTTAAAGCTGCCATCCATCAATCCGATCCAGCAGAATATTTTATCGGAGGCGATGGGATCGATCTCGGCTAATCTCTCAGCCAAGGATACCGCGGAAGCAATCTTGCCGGTGTAGGAATAGATTACGATAAGCCATCTCAGAGCATCGTAATCCTTCGGCTCGACTGCGAGCACTCGACTCAGATTTACCGCACCTTCATGGGGATTGCCGCGAGAGATATCAATGAGGCCACGCAAAAAGTAACCGCGCGGCGAATCAGGTTCCAGTTCGAAGATCCTGGCCGCGTACCCTTCCGCACTGTCAAGATACGCTTCGTCCGAAGACAATCCCAGACTATAGCACTCCCACTCGATCAATCCCATACCCTGGTAGAGGAGAACGTTGTCACCTATTCGCTCGAGCCCGGCTTGAATATAGGTGCGTGCACGATCCAGCCCCTCCGCAGTCATCTTGCGTATTTCCTGTTTTGCCCTGAAGTAATGCTCGAAGGCAATGGCATCATCGATCGGTCGCTGTGCTAACGTTTCGTCTTCTTCCGAACTCAAAGTCAGCTTCAATGCGTCAACAATCGCTCTCGACACCTTCTCCTGGATATCGAATACATCATCGAGTGTGCCTCGGTACTTATCCGCCCAGACATGCGCATCGGTTGTCGCATCGATGAGCTGGGCCGTGATACGGAGATCGCCGTCAATCTTCCGCACGCTTCCTTCGAGGATGTATCTGACGTTCAGCTCACGGCCGATGGTCCTGACGTCTTTCTCGGAACCTTTGAAATTCATTGCAGAAGTCCGGGAAATGACCCGAAGGGAGCTGATTCTGGAAAGATCGGTGATTATTTCCTCCGTCAGGCCGTCGCTGAAGTATTCGTTGTCCTTACCCGGGCTGATATCGTCAAACGGAAGGACAACGATTGAATTATCGAATCCGGCGACCGATTGCACAGGAGAAGGCGCCTCAATCTGTTTGCCTTCCTCCAACAAACCGGAATCCGGCCTTTCATATACGCGGCGAGGAACGTACCAGAAGTTAAATACAAGTATTGCGCCGATAATTACAGATACCGCAATGACGATAGGGATCCATAACCTCTTTTTATCCGCATACGGTCGTTTTTCCTTTCCGGAAACAGCGGCAGAAGTTGCCGTAGCGACATCGACACCTTCCACCATCATCAGATCTTCGAGAAAATCTTTTATCTTCCGGTACCGCTGTTCCGGATCCTTGGCTAAACATTTGTTCACGATTGTCTGCAGCCCGGTTGGAATGTCGCTCCGGCTCGAAGTTATAGGTTCGGGGTCTTCGTTCAGGATCGAGTAGACCACCGCCTGTTCGTAATCGCCCCTGAACGGCTGTTGCCCCGTCACCATCTCGTACAAAACAACGCCGAGCGACCAGATATCAGTCCGGCGATCGACGTTCTCTCCGCGCGCCTGCTCCGGGGACATGTATGCCGTCGTTCCGAGTGTGGTTCCTTCCCTGGTGATCTGCGTTTGAGCGGCGAATTTCGCCAGGCCGAAGTCGGTGATTTTCACCTGCCCCTTGGCGGCGATCATAATGTTCGCCGCCTTGATATCCCGATGAACGATCCCCTTCTCGTGGGCCTCGCCGAGGCCCTTTGATATCTGTACGGCGATATCGATCGCATCTTCCAGGCTGAGCGGCGCAGCCTTGATCAGTTCCCTGAGACTCCGGCCGTCGATATACTCCATCACGATAAAATGACGGCCCTCGAACTCGTTTATCTCGTGGATCGTGCAGATATTCGGATGGTTGAGCGCCGCGGCGGCACGCGCTTCGTGCTTAAAGCGTAGATTTTCTTCTTCGGTACCGAGTGCTTGCGAAGAAAGGAACTTGAGCGCTACGGTGCGCTCGAGCTCGACATCCTCCGCCTTGTAGACGACGCCCATCCCGCCGGCCCCGAGCTTCTCGAGGATCTTGTAGTGGGATACCGTCTCACCGATCATGAGTCACCATCCGAATATAACCGGACCAGCCGTTGATAGCCGGGAGTTTCGCGAACCGGATCCAATATTGGCCACAAATTAAAATACGCAATAGAGTGATTCGATTGGATAGAGAGGAGATGCTCGATGTTCTCGAGTGCTGCGTCATACTCTCCCAGCAATGCGTACATCATAACCAGGTCCATGATTCGGTTCGTCCCGAGGAGGGCGTCCTTCGAGATTGGATACAGCTCGACCGCGTGGTTTCCCGCACGAATTGCTTCTTCCCTTCGACCGAGGCCGGCATACGTCACACCCAGAACACTATAAACACGAGGATCCTCTGGACGTTCTTTAACCACCGTTTCCAGAAGTGTCAGTGACGATTCAAAGGAGGTCCTTGCTCGCACAGAATCATTCATACAATAGTAAACAATACCCTCCAACGAACCCATGGGATAGTAATGCGATTGGATTTCGATTGCGTCACCGGATATCATGGAAAGTCTCTCCAAGGCACCTTGATAATTCCTTTCATATATCTCCTGCCAAAACCAGACCCAGATCGTGCCCTGTGATCTTTTCACGGGATTTTTTTCGAGCTCGGCACGCGATTTTTCCAGGTCCCCCGTCCAACACCAGTAGCCGAGCGCCTTGATCATATACGACCATTGAGACTCCGGGACGATTTCCATCGAAATGTCACAATAATGGATCCCCTCTTCGTATTTCCGAACCATCAGGCATGTTAACGCGAGCTCGATAGCGACCACTGCATCCCGCGGGTTTATCGAAAAAGCCTGTTCGAGATTGGCGATCGCCTGATCGAAGAGCCCCTGACGCCGCCATATATACGCAATCTCAGCGAGAAGATCGGTGTTGTTAGGTAAATCCCTCAATGCAATAGAATATTCTTCGAGGGCCTTGTCATAATCGAGATGCCCATGATAGTAATAGTAACCGATCTCGAGATGCACCTCTGGAAGATCAGGCTCGAGCTCGATCGCTCTGTCAATTGCATCTTTTGCCAGTGCCAGCCGCTTTGCGGTTCGATCGTACCCGTAGAAATACAGGCTTCTGTGAGCGTCCGCGAGCCTGAGATACGCGAGCGTGAATTCGGGATCGAGCCTGACAGCCTGTTCAAATATCTGTTGCGCCTTCAGATAGTTATCTTCCGGGCTATGTGGAAACCTAACATAATCAAGGCCTTTCAGGTACACCTGGTAAGCGATCATGTTCTCCGTTGATTTCGTCTCGAGTGCACTTCGTTCAGATAAGGATAGCGTGACATCGAGCTTGTCGGCCACCCTCTCGGCGATTCTTGACTGAATATCGAATATCCCCTCGAACCGCTCGTCATATCGATCGGCCCAGATATGCGTATCGTCAGAGACCCTGATGAGCTGCGGTGTCACACGCACGCGGCTCTCCCCGTCCGATATCTTTTCCCACCGAACGGTTCCCTCGAGCACATAATCGACATTCAACTCTTCGCCAATTTGTCTGATGGTCTTATCGGTGTTCTTGTAGAGAATCGCACTCGTTCGGGAAACAACCCCGAGACCACGGAGCACGGCAAGCCGGCTCGTGATCTCCTCGGTAATGCCATCGGCGAAGTATTCGTCTTCGGGCGACCCGAGATTTTCGAAGGGAAGAACGACGAGCATCTTCCGCCTATCGAGTGCATGCTCCCCGGATGGCGCGTCGGGTTTAGGCAAATAACGCGGTATGAATACAAGGGCGAGGATAACAATAACAGCGAGAGCAAATACCCATGGCAACCAGCGTGCACTCCGCGCACCGGCCGATCGAGAAGCAGGCGCCGCCTGCAATGAAGATCTTTCGGACAGCGTCCTCTTGATGCGGCGGAGATCGGCCGTCAGGTCCCCCGCCGTCTGGTACCGTTCGGCGGGATCTTTCGCGAGACAACGGTCGACGATCCGTTCGAGCTCCATCGGCACGCCGGTGCGAACAGCTGTGACCGGTTCCGGGCTCTCATTGAGAATCGAATAGATCACCGCCTGCTCGTACTCCCCCCGAAACGGCGTGCGCCCTGTGAGCATGGCATAGAGCACGGCGCCGAGCGACCAGATATCGCTCCGGCGATCGACATCCTCCCCCCGCGATTGCTCAGGGCTCATGTAATCGACCGTGCCGAGAGTCGTCCCTTCCCTTGTCAGCTTCGTCCTGCCGGCGAGCTTCGACAGGCCGAAGTCGAGGATCCTCACCTCACCCCGGCTCGTTACCATGATGTTCGCGGGCTTGATATCGCGGTGGACGATTCCTGATTCGTGCGCCCGCGAGAGTCCTTCCGCAATCTGGATTGTGATCTCTATCGCTTCCTCGAGCTTTAAGGGTCCGTGCTCGATACGGTCCCTGAGGGTCTCGCCTTCGTAGTAGGCCATAGCTATAAACATCTGTCTGACGTCCGCATCGTCTATCTCGAATATCGTACAGATATTGGGGTGATCGAGAGCCGATGCGGTTTGCGCTTCCTGGATGAATCGCTTTTTCGCCTCAGCATCGCCCGTCATCTCGGGCGGCAGAAATTTGAGCGCCACGGTGCGGCCGAGCTTGAGATCCTCAGCCTTGTACACCACTCCCATCCCGCCCTCGCCGAGCTTCTCGAGGATTTTATAGTGCGATATAGTTTCGCCGATCATGCCGCGTCCTTGCTTCGCACTGCGGGGATGCCCCTATTATACTTCTTGTCACTTCACTTCCGGATCGAAATTGTCGATGAGCCACACATCCGATTGCTCCTCGATGAGCAGATAGACGAGCGTGCGGCCGTCCATCGCCATGTCCAATACGTATGGATAGGCGGCGGTTATAAATGGAAGATCGATATATTTTTCCGGCTCGCCGCCGCCGCTCGGAACCTTGTAGATAGACTTTGCGGCAAAAGCCTCTTCGGAATCTAACTGCATGATATAGACCCATGCTCCATCCGTCGACCAGGTGATGGGGCCGGCGATATGATCTGTGAGCATCCGAAAGGTGCCGTCCTCGACCGATACGATCCACGTCCGCATATGCTGTTGGCCGCCCTCGGGCCTGTTCCAGAAAAAGGCGACGTGCTTCCCGTCCGGGGACCAGCACGGATCGAACATGTATCCCTCTGGAGGATTATCGATAAGCGGGCGGACGATGCCGCTTTCAGGATCGAGCAACTCTATGACACGCAATCCGCCCCGGCGGAATAGTATCTCCCTTCCCGGAGCCCAGACCAGCTCATCATCCGCCGGTTTGCCCCTGCTCGATTCGATCGGCTTTGGGGCGCCGCCGTCGACACCCACGATCCAAACTCCCATCACATTACCCTCGTCCGAGTAGAATGCAATCGTCTCACCGTCGGGCGACCATACAGGATTAATGCTGATCGACTTCATGAATGTCAGTTGCCGCGGTTGCGGATCCGATTCCTCGAGCGACATAACATAGATATTCGTCGAGGACTCGTCTCCCATGGCAAAGGCGGTCCGGCTGCCGTCGGGCGAAATACTCCCTTTCGATTTCCAATTCGTTCCTGAAGTGAGTTGCCGTTTGTCGACCGTATAGCTTCCCTCTTCCCCGTCAACCGTCGCGAGAAAGAGATTGCGATTCGCCGTCATATGAACGTATGCGAACCGTTTCCCGTCTTGTGCAATCGAGTAGAAGCTGCCGAGCCCGGGACCGCACGCGGAATGCAGGCTGGAAAGCACGCGAGCCGGTTCCCCGAGAGCTTTTCCCGTATTCTTATCGACGGCTATCTTCATCACGTCGAACACGAAATTCCCGCGCATCATGAGAGCAAAATAATATACCGCACTACCATCCGGCGCCCAACAGGGATGCATTATCATTTGCGATTCACCGTGCTCATTCTCGAAAATGATATTCGGGTCCAAACCGTCGAACCGGGCGGTTTGAATAAGCCATGAGGTGCCGTCTTTGATCTGCATCAGAACGCGCTCACCATTCGGCGACCATGCCAGATAAATAATCACGCCCGCGACTCCCTCGATCGAAACGGTATCGGTTACACCCGCCGAGATATCGAGCACCTTGATCGTGTGATCATTCATGCCGACGTACGCTATCCGGTTCCCGTCGGGCGACCAGGTGGAAGTAATCCAGGGAGAGTCGATGATCTCGCGCGGATTGCCGCCGAGCCGCGGCAGCAGATAGGTAGCCCCCTCGGCAAAGCTGGTAAAGGAGGAAAGGAGCAGATCGGCCCCGTCGGGCGACCAGCTTATGTTGAATACAAGCGTGGAGGAATAGATCTCGATGTTCGAACCGCTGCCGAGGTCCTTTACCCATACCTCGCTCATCCCATCACCGGCTCTCGTCGTGTAGGCGATATAGTTGCCGTCGGGACTGATCGTGCACTCCCCCACCCTTCCGGAGTATGTTATCTGACGGGACTCCGGCGGAGGAGCTTTTCCCCCTCGGTCCCGCAATATGTTTGCGGCAAGGAGCAAAACAACAATCACACACGCGGCGAGGACAGCGTAGGGCATTATGTTTTTCTTTGGCGATGCGGGCTCAGCCGGCTTGCTCGATTCAACGAGTGTCTCGTTCAGCTTCTTGATATCGCCGATCAGTTCCTCCGCCCTCTGGTACCGGGCATCCCTGTTCTTATCGAGCGTCTTTTTAACTATCCGCTCGAGACCCGTCGGAACGTCGGTGCGAAGATTGCCGACCGGCTCTGCTTCGATATTGAGAATCGAGTACATCACCGCCTGCTCGTACTCGCCCGAAAACGGCTGCCGCCCGGTGAGCATCTCGTAGAGGATGATACCGAGGGACCAGAGGTCGGTGCGGTGATCGACCTCCATACCCCGCGCCTGCTCGGGGCTCATGTATGCGACGGTGCCGAGTGTCGTCCCCGTCTTGGTCAGTTGCGCGCGGCCGGGAAATTTCGCGAGACCGAAATCCATGATCTTCGCCTGTCCCTTCGGCGTCACCATGATGTTTGACGGCTTGATATCGCGGTGTATGATACCCTTCTCGTGGGCTTCGTAAAGCCCGGATGCGATATCACCGGCTATGCTGATCGCTTCTTCGAGCTTCAATGGACCGCCCTTCAACTTCTCCTTGAGGCTTTCACCCTCTACGAAGGCCATTGCAATGAAGTAGTGCCCATCCGCCTCGTTGATTTCATGGATCGTGCAGATGTTCGGGTGGTCGAGAGAGGATGCGGCCCTTGCTTCGTATATGAATCGTTCACGCGCTTCCTCATCCCGCACGAGCTCGGGCGGGAGAAACTTGAGTGCCACGACACGTTCGAGCTTCGTATCCTCCGCCTTGTAAACGACCCCCATACCCCCGGAGCCGATTTTTTCGAGGATCTTGTAGTGGGCTATCGTCTTGCCGATCATAAGACCTCTATTGTTACTGCACATCCTGTCTCTCGGCGGTCCCATAAACCAGTGAACACGCCTTGGTGATCTCGGCGCCGAAGAGGAAGATCATCGCGGACCAGTAGACCCAGAGAAGTACGACGATGAGCGAGCTGGCCGCTCCATAAAACGAAGCAACGATAGTTTTTGATAGATAGAAGGCAATCAGCTTGTTACTGATTACGAAGAAAATTGCCGTAACAATCGCGCCGCACCACACGTGCCGCCATTCGATGCTGGCATCGGGAAGAATCTTGTAGAGCAGGGCGAAGAGCACACTGATTACGATTGGCGAAACAATGAGGGGAATATACGGCAGAAACTTTTCCGCCGCGGGGAACGTCTGAAGGAGGTAATTTTCGGGAATCGCTTTAAAAGCGCTCGAAGCAAGCGAAATGTAGAACCATAAGCCGAGAATGAGCACCATCACGAACGCCAGGGATCGTCGTCTGATGAGTCTCAGTATACCTTGTAGAATGCCGCCCCTCTTCTCCAGCGGTATCCCCCAGATTGCATTCAACGACAAGATCAAACGCTGGAATACACCAGAGGCGAAGATGATAAGCAGCATGACCGTGCCGCCGCCGATGGCGACCGTCTGGCGGGTTCCTATCTCGGCGCTGCGGATGATGCTCTGCACCGCCAGCGCCGCACGCTCCCCCGCCGTATCTTTAATTTGGGTGACGATCTCCGTCTCCACCACATCCACACCGAAAATCATGCTGAAGGCGCCGACGAGGAGAATCAGGAGTGGTGCGAGCGACAGGATGGCGGTATAGGAAAGCGCCGCTGCCATCGCCGGCACGTCGTCGTCCGACCAGGCCTTGAATGCCTCTTTTATGAGCCGCCAGATAGTTTTTGGATGAAATCTCATGCTGTGCAATACTATACTCCATTATCTACCTATGCAACAAGACTTCCTTTTTGATCGAAAGGGGGATGCCGTGACGAACCTGGAGATCAAATTCACACGGCTCGCCATCATAGTTCTACTCGCTACGCTCCTCACGATTAACGGGTGCAAGCGTGAGCTGAGAGTCACACTCTCCGAGCTCAATCCAAAGCAGGGAGACAACGTCGAGATAACGATCGACGACGCCGAGCGGGACGAAGTGGACATAGTCGAGTACCGCATCAACGACCTGTCGGGGACGATCACAACGCTCCCCAACACACTGACGATAGACGCCTGCAAGAGAAGCCCGGGTTACTACCCGACCGAGCTTTCGATCTGGGTCCGCACTACATACGAGGATGGAGAAACCGATGAATTGACCCGTAGTTACGATCTCACCACCGGGAGGGTCGTCCGCGAGGACGGAGACCTGACGTTCGGGATATACGTCGCGCATGAAAGCGCCGGCAAACGCGAAAAGCTATGGTCGGGGATGGCGAACGCCTTCCAGAAGGAATTCGACAGCTATGCGGACGCACAGTACTTCTGGGCGCACCCCGATCTCTACAAGATCAATGCGATAGCATTCGCAAACAGCGTCGACCTTCTCATTTCGTTCGGTCACGGGTATCCGCACTGGTACTGGGCCGGCAAGAACGATACCGACTGGGTCGACCTCTCCACGACCGAGTACGGCAGCTTCGTTCCGTGCCGCGAGACGGGCGACCTCGAGTATTTCGCCGCATCCTCCTGCAGCCTCCTCGCGCTTCGAAACGACGGGTCGGGTGTTCCCTTCTGGGACTACTGGTTCCATCGCGAGGGAACGCACATCTGGGAACGGCCCTTTTCGGGTTTGCACATGGTGTGCGGATTCCGGTCGAAACATAACTACACCTACTGGTACTGGAAACGCTGGAAGAGCTCGAGCGAGGCATTCTTCAGGCGCTTCGCCTCGTATCTCGACAACGACAAGAAGGTGCTCGAAGCATGGATGGAAGCAGCAGCAGATAAACTGTCATTCAAGAATGGAAACAATCGGACGGCCGTCATCTATATCGAAATCTACCGTAACGATATCATCACAACGGCGCGTGAAGATTATATACACCGAAATCCGGAATACGCCCGGCGCTGGATCGAATTCTACGAATAGAAACAGGGAGAATGCTGATATGAAAAAAGTGGTCATTTTAGAAACGGTAATCATTGCTTCGTTGCTCATACCTCTCATTTCCAGCGCCGATGTCACCATTTCCGGAGAGATACGCAGCGATATCGCACGCATTCTCGAAAATCCGGTGCCGGTCTACAAACTCGACCTCTCGGCCAACAGCACGAACTTCAAGCATATGGACAAATGGTTCAGCCGCTACATCGACTTCGGTAAAGCGGAACGGAGGAAGGAAAAACGAGCCGAAGAGGAGTTCTACCGGATCACGCTGACCGAAAACAACCCCATCGCCGCCAAGGTAAGCGGGAGCGGCGTCAGGCCGCGGGGTGAGTACGAGATCTGGTATGTCAAGGAGCCGCGCTCGCGTATCTTTGTAAAGGAAATCCGCGTTCCGTCCAAAAAGAACCTGCCCGAAACGGAGGTCATCGATCTCGGAGAGGATTTCATCACCGGGTATAATTTCTGCCGCATAACCGATCTCGACCGCATGTACGATCCGGTCGTCGTATCGAGAAGACGAATGCCGCTCAGGGACGACGTCAGGGAAAGCGACAAGGAGACCTATTATCACTCCGTCGAATTCAGGAGGGAATTCGCCGGCCATGAGGTCGTCAATTCGAAACAGTCGGTCGATATCCATCCGGATACGAAAGAGGTCCTCGCCTACCGGAACATCACCTGGACGCCGGTGAAGGAGGACTCGGGCGAGCTCAAGAGCTACATCTCCCTGGGACGATTGATCGACGACATCGAATCAGCCTTCAAAGACGAGGATATCTCATTTACCGTCGTTAAGGTCGAAGCGGGAATGTTTCAGACCGATGTCCGCATGTTTCCCGTCCTGCTCGTCCATGCGAAAGAAACGCCCGAACCGCGCAACTATTCGCCGGAGGAACCGGCCCTCATCCTGCCGCTCGTCGAATTCACCAAACTCGATACGGATGAGACGAGCGTCAGAGAACCGAAATCGAAACGATAGCTCAGCAGCAATGGATTTAACAGGAGAGACGAAATGAAGAAAGCCGCAGCCATAGTCACTGCACTTTTCAGCGCTGTTATCGTTCTCTGCACGCATGCCCACGCCTGCACCAATTTTATCGTGACAAAGGGCGCCTCCGCCGACGGCTCGGTCATGATCACCTATACCTGCGATGGTGAATTCCATCCTCACATGCGCTACTATCCGGCCTCCGATCACGAACCGGACGAATATGTCGAGATCAAGGATTGGAGCGGGAATGTGCGCGGCACGGTGAAGCAGGTCCCTCACACATACGCCGTTATCTACCTGATGAACGAGCACCAGGTGGTGATCGGCGAGACCACATTCACCGGACGCGAGGAGTGCATCAATCCCGACGGACTGCTGCACTACTGGTGGCTGATGCGTCTCGCGCTCCTGCGGGCGAAGACGGCGCGGGAGGCGGTCGAGGTGATCGCGGCACTCGTCGACGAGTACGGGTACGCGAGCGAGGGAGAATCTATCTCGATCGGCGATCCCGATGAAGCATGGTTGATGGAGATCATCGGTCCCGGACCCGGCGGAAAGGGAGCAAACTGGGTGGCCGCGAAAATACCGGACGGGTACATATGCGCACACGCAAACAAGGCACGAATCGGCGCGTTCCCCCTCGATGACAAGAAAAACTGTCTCCATTCCGACAGCGTCATCGACTTTGCAATCGAGAAGGGATACTACGACCCGGCTTCCGGCAAGCCTTTCAATTTTCACGAAGCGTACTGCCCGGCCGGCCGGCAGAAGCTGCGCTATACGGCGACAAGGGTATGGAGCATCTTCCGCCGCGCGGCGCCGTCTCGTGAATGGCCGACCGACTATCACCGTGGCGTCGAGGGCGCTGAACCCTGCCCCCTCTGGATCAAACCGGATAAAAAGCTATCGCGAATGGATGTATTCGATCTCATGCGGGATCACTACGAGGGAACCGATTATGATATGACCAAAGGCGTCGACGCGGGCCCGTTCGGAACACCCAACCGGTGGCGCCCGATGACCTGGAATGTCGACGGCGCCGATTACACATGGGAACGGCCGATATCAACCCAGCAGACCGGGTTCTCGTTCGTTTCCCAGTCACGCTCATGGCTGCCCGATCCAATCGGCGGTGTTTTGTGGTACGGCGTCGATGATACCTACTTCACCTGTTACGTTCCCTTCTACTGCGGGATCAACGCGGTGCCGGACTCCTACACCAAGGGCAGCCTCGGAAAATTTTCATGGGATTCCGCCTGGTGGGTGTTCAACTTCGTCGCGAACTTCGCCAACCTCAAGTATTCATACATGAAAGAGGATATTCAGAAGGTGCAGAAAGAGCTCGAGGAAACCTTCGACGCATTGCAGCCAATAGTCGAGAAGACGGCAGCCGGGCTCTACGCGAAAGACCCCGGGCTGATGACGACCTATCTTACCGATTACTCGAACAGTCACGCAGACATGGTCGTGAAACGCTACCGGGAACTCGGCGAGCTGCTGATCAGGAAATACAACGACGGGTACGTGCAGAACGAGGACGGGCGCCCCAAGGAGGTCGGCTACCCCGAATCGTGGTACCGCGAGATCATCCGCGCGAGGCCGGAGCAATTCAGGATCGAGACCGGAGATACGCTCGAGACCGACCTTCCGTATTGATAAACCGTGCCCCGCGATTCCCGGACCCGGAAGGTGCAGCGAGACAATGATATCGGATTGATATTCTTCGGGCTGCTCTCGCCTCCACGTCCATTGCGATAAATTGGATTGGCGGCAGGTCAGTTAGTCCTCAACGATTCATCCCGGGAGCCGTTCTCGTAGAGACCGATGAGTTTTACGGGATTGCCGCTGTCGTCAAACTCGACCTTCAGCTTGAAGAAGACCGTTCCCTCCAATATGAAGGTATCCCTCGCAAGAGCGCTCAGCGGCCTGGGCTCCGTGCTGCCGGTATTCTCACGAAAATAGTAGAGCGTATCTTTTTCCACGCTCAGATGCCGGGTTTCGTAGTTGCCGGCCAGTTTATTGAGATAGACCTCGTCGAGTTGAAGCGGCTCTTCGAGCGCCTTGATATAATCCATGGCCCACTCGACCCCGGCGGCCTCGACCGAGTCCTCCGCGGCTTCGAGAGATCTTTTGTATAATCCCCTCGCCCGGTCATATTCGCCTGCCCCGAGCCAGGCCCTTGCAAGATTGAACATGGCCCTCCCCGAGCGTGGACGCCCTTCGAGATTGCATTCATAGATCGCAATGGCTTCGGCGAACATTCTCTGCTCCTCGAAGAGACCACCGATGGCGCTCAGTCTCTCCTGGGTGAATGTTTCCGGGTATTGCTTTATCAGCCCGGGCAGCTTTATTCTCGCCGCATCGGGGCCGTTATCCTTCAAATCCCAAACCACCGTGTACAGTGGCGAATCGTAGGGCAAGTACTCGAGAGCCGTGTTGCCGAGGGCCCGGCCGCCGATACTCCGGGCAACAAGATCGCCGCAGATAGCGAGACCGTGGAAGCTGTTCGTCAGGTAGACCACACCGGTACCATGGCCGGGATAAGCGATGATATAATTACGAAATATGCCATAGTCACCCCACTGCCAGAAAGCGGTGCCGTTGCCGTCGTTCTGGAGGCCGAAGCCGAGGCTCCACTCGAGGTTCCATTCGTCATTCATATTGATAAAGGATGTGAGCATCTCCTTGTGCGTTTCACTTGTAAGCCCCTCGCCATTCATCACGGCGCAGACAAAGCGTGCATATTCCCCCGCTGTGGTGTAGAGAGTGGCCGCCGCATGGGCCTCGGTGCGTTTTCGAAAATCCTGGGGTTGGCCGAATGCATCATGTCCGTTGGACATCGTCTTCTCATACCCGTCTCTCCATACCATGCAGCTTCTCTTCATCCCGAGCGGTTTCAGAACATACTCATCGATAACAATATCCAGGGATTTCCCCTTCATATACTCCACAACTTTCTGCAGGAAATAATAGCCGGCGGCGGAGTATTTCCACTTCGAACCCGGCTCGAAAAAGAGCGGGTAGGGTGCGCCTCCCTCGCCGTGCGGTGTGCCGGCGGAATGACTGAGCACATGGCGCGCAGTGATCTTTTCAAACCAATCGAGGCGGAATCCCTCTTCATCCAGGGAATGCCCAAGCTCCTGTTCCACCTGTTCGCGGGGCAGGTAGCAGAGGAGCGGTGTATCGAGGTCGATCAGCCCTTCATCGACCATCTTTATCACGGCGAAGGCAAAGAGCGGTTTGGTCAAAGAGGCGGCTTCGAAGATCGTCTCGACCGTGACGGGTCCGCCGGTCGCACTACTCTTGTTGCCGTACCCCTTTTCGTAGACGACTTTTCCGTTCCTGATCAGGGCGATCTGCAGCCCCTCAATCCGGACCTTCTCCATCAGCTCCGGAATACCCGTCTCCAAATCGGAAATAACAGTCTTGATATCTCTGTCGAGGAGCAGCGGGGCCTGATCTTCAGAACAGAGAGCGCCGTTTAGCGGCAGGGTGAGTTGCCCGGCAATAATCAAAACAAGACAGAATAGTCCCGCCATCTTCATGGTCATACTCCTCCCCTCTCGAGTGCATATCATTCTTTATTGATAAAACGAAAAGGCGGGAGATTTGTTACATGCGCCGGGGGATCAATTGAATACAATAGATAAAAATAGGGAGGTCCGTGCTAACAGCAATCGGCATCGGTACTGCAATCGCAGGTCGGCTCCGTTCCACGGATCGCGCCGGTAATGATCGCGCTCGCACACCCCACTCCCGAATCCACCGTCAGCGCTTCAGCGGAGCAGTTCATGGCGCAGGCTCCGCATTCCATGCACGCGTCCCGATCGATGATTCGTGCTTTTTTACCGTTCAGGGCAAAAACGGCTTGCGGGCAGACCTCGATACACTTTCTGCACCCTGTACACTTCTGCTCGTCGAGCTCGAGTGTCGTAACATTCCTGAGGTAACGTAAGCCGAACATATGTTAATCCTCGGTTAGTCCTCGCAACTTCAGATGAATCTCCCCGTCACCCAGATAATGATGCCGAGGGCGGCGGCCGCAATCTGAGCCGGGACGGCAAAGCGCATCTCGAGGCGAACGCCTGATAGCGAGGTATAGGTCGAGCATCCGGTGAAATTCATCGCGAGATAACTCGATACAGCCGGCACGATCAATAGGTAACCGGCAGCTTCGGCCCAGTTATCGAATATGCCGCCACCGATCCATCCCCTTGCGACAAAAACGATCGCCGCCGCCAATCCCACCCAGGCGCCCTTGAGAGCAAATGCACGTCCGGGAATCCAGGGCAGCAGCGCCGGCGAGACGGCGACGCCGCAGAGGTACGCAATGAGGAGCATCATCACACCGCGGATCCCCACATCCTGTATCCGCTGCAAAGAGTAGCCGTCCGTACCGAGACCCGAGAGAAGGATTAAGCAAACGGCTGCGATGAGAAGATATTTCGCCGATTGCACCAACTCGCTGGGGATCAGAACGACCCTGTCCGGCAGTGCAAACCGCACTCGGCGCATCTCCAGTGTCGCTTTCATTCCTGCATTGAGAAATGCAGGGAGATCGTTCGAGCGTATCGGACCGTATGTCACGCGCCATCCGCTTCGTTCACGCACTTCGTGAGCGCTCACCCCGGTGGCGCTGAGCTGCGGCAACACGAGGTTTCGATGGGATACGATATCGGCAAGTCGAACCTCATCGGCTCTCTTGATAAGCTCATCCGTTCCAAAGGTGCCCTTACCCGCGGAGCACCAGACATTGACTCCCTTGGTATCGAGCACGAGGACCCACGCATCTACGCAATCGAGCTGTGACCGCAGGCGGTCAAAGCTCATCTTGTAGTTCGCAGCGACCAGTACCGGCGATGTCGGATTGGGGTCGCCGACGGCATAGATTCCCGGGATGACTCGATAGTTGTTTCTCCCGATTGTCCAACGCACACGCCACGCCCCGAACGTGTCACGCGACGTCAGTTTCGATGTTACCTTTTGAACCGCTCCGGCCGGCGTATCGATGACTCCCTTCACCCAGTGAGGAGCAGTGGTTGGAACGGCATCGCTCGATCGAGCCACCTGCCCCCCTGCGCAGCAGCATGTGCTTTCCACCTTCGGCGGTTGACAGCAGGTTTGCTTATTCTGCGCTTCTTCCATTCGGTGTTTCCAGTTCTACATGAGAAAGAGCTTTTAAAATCCCATAACAAACATCAGCATCTTATGCATAGTATACATTATCCGGTGCATCGAATTCCATATGACGGCCGATCATAATATATAATATATGGAAGGGTTTCGACTCCCATCGGTCATGGTTTCTAGATAAACATCTGAATCTTTGACTCGGAGGCTTCCGCGATAAAAGTTGCAACGCCGCCGAGTTCGACGCCGTCGATAAAGTCTTCCTTGTTGATCTCCATGACGTTCATGCTCATCTCACAGGCAATGAGCCTCACACCAAGTTCCTGGGCCTGCTTGAGAAGCGCGGGGAGCGGCATGACGTTTTGCGCCTTCATCATCTTCTTGAACATCCAGCGCCCGATCCCGCCGAAGTTGAATTTCGAGGGGCCGAGCCGGTCGATGCCGCCCCTGTTCATCACACCCAACATCTTTCCGAAGAATCCCTTGCCGGTAAGATTTCCTTTCTGAATGGCCTTGAGCCCCCAGAAGGTGAAGAACATAGTCACTTCCATATCGAATGCTGCGGCGCCGGTTGCGATAATGAACGCTCCCATCACCTTGTCCATATCCCCGCTGAGAACGATAAGACTGACTTTTTCGCGGGCGTTTGTCTCTTCCACGATCGTTTCCTCCTTCATGTTTCCAATTCCCGGTCCGGTTCCAGTCCCCCGGTCCGGTCGCATGCCGGGTTATCGAGAAGCGGATAAGTTATTTGACACCTGATAGCCACAATGCGATAGGCCTGTATGCCACATGAGCAAACTTGGTAAATGGAAAACTCACGAGCAGATCGAAAACCACCACGAGATGAACGGCAAATGCCACATAGGCGGCCATCGGGAGGTTAAAGGATTTGAACATATCCATAACGAAACCGCTGAGCACGGCAAGAACTATCAGTAAGAGAAAGATCCAGTCCGAATGATGTGAATGCTTCGCCGACTCTTTCTTCTTAGTAACACGCAGGTAGATGTAGTAAATGGCGCCGGCAAGCGTCAGAATGCCTCCCGCCGAACCGAACAGAAAGGGGACCGTTCTGCTTATCGAGATGTACTCGTAGTCGACACCCATCACGACCAAGGTCGCGATAAACATGAGCGCAAAACCCCAGACGAGCGCAAGGTGGGCGATATGCCGGTTTTTGTTCCCTTCGCATGTTCTGAATCTCTTCTGCAGAAATGCCTCCTTGGCGACGCCTATCGTCGCCCCGGCGAGCTTCTTCACGGCGAAGTTCTCTTTCGGCAAGCTCTTTTTCATGGCACGCGCCATGATGAAAATGTTGGTGAGAAAGGCAAGAGCGACAAAACCGCCGAGCGCGAGTCCCGCGTCATGGATATGCTCGAGTGACAGGAAGGAGAGATACTCGACCTCCTCGAGATTCATATCGCGATTGTAGAGAAACAGAATGCCGGCAGCCACGAGAACGCTCAAGAAAACCCACGCGATGCCGGAAGTGAATGCCGAGTAGAAGATATCCGAAACCTTGCCGATTGAATACTTTCTGATCGTGAAACGCCGCAGCGCCATCATGAGACCGCCGGGATCGGCTTCCCGCGGGCAGGTCTCACTGCACTCGCCGCAGTAGTAGCAGAGCCACGGCTCCGCAGCCGAGAGAATCTTGCCTTCGAGACCGAGCATCGAGTACCTGATCATCTTGCGGGGAAATGATATCTCACCCTCGCTGAGCGGACACATGGCACTACAGTTTCCGCAGCTATAGCATGCCTGTAGATCGAAACCGCCGAGCTTTTTTATTTCATCAACCAGATGCAGGTTCACTCGCTCCATCACTCATCCCTTTCGGCCAGTGCATACCGGTAGTACCCATCCTCCGTCACCTCTTCTGTCGGCGAGATGTAGCCGTACCTGACATACCCCATCATCCACCACATCGCCTCGTGAAGCGGGATACCGAGTGACTCGGCAACCTCGGGAACGGTCTTCGGTCCATTCTCGAGGCTATCGAGTATCTTCCGCTTCATCCCCGGTTCTTTTCTGGAAACCACAGTCCGATAGCCGGCTATCGCTGCGCTTTCAGGAAAACGATCGCCCTTGCTGTTAACCACTGGCGGCCTCCTCGGCGAATGCGTCGATCATCGACATTATCTGATCATCCGTATAACCCTTGAGCTGTGTCGCATCGTACGGGCAAACAGGCACGCATGCGCCACAACCTTTACAGAGCACCTCGCGAACCGTTGCAACCTCTTTGCCGTCGCTGCTGATCTTCTCGATTGTGGGGTAGGGACACGCTTTCTCGCATTCCCCGCACCACGTGCAGAGCTCCTCTTTGACATAGGCGACGAACGGCTGTAGATCGACGTATCCTTTAACAAGCAGCGATGCCGCTTTGGATACGGCCGAGAGGGATGACGCGATACTCTCGGAGGCATTCTTCGGTCCCTGGCAGCAGCCGCCGATATAGACACCATCTATCACCGTCTCGACGGGCCGAAGCTTCGGATGGATCTCGTTGTAGAACCTGTCCGACCCGATCGGAAGGCGCAGAATGCCGGTCAGTTCGTCATTTTCCGCAGGAACCATTCCCGTTACGAGAACGACGAGATCAACCGGTATCTCTATTTCCTCTCCCGCGGTGAGGAGATCTTTCACCTGAACGAACATATTTCCATTTTCCGAACGCACCTGCGGGGGCTCACTCTCGCTGAATCGAACGAAGGTGGATCCAGCCTTCGAGGCCTCTTCGTAGAGAAGCTCGAACTTTCCATACGTCCTCATGTCACGGTACAAATGAAACGTTCGGATGCCTGCAAATTTTTCGAGGGCCACGAGAGACGTATGGACGGCCGCATTGCAGCAGTATCGCGAACAGTACAGGTTCGCATTCTCCCTCTCCTTGCTCTCCCTGCTCCCCACGCAATAGATGAAAGCAATCGATCGCACCGCTCTGCCATTGTGATCGAGCGCGCCGTTCGCGTGCTCGATCATCCGCTCGAATTCCGGCAGCGTGACTACCCCCTGCTCCCCGTACCCGTATTCACCCCCAGCGGGTTGATACGGCTCGAATCCGGTTGCCGTTATAATAGCGCCGACATTGAGCGTGATCTCTCCTTCCTTTTGGCCGAGATCGATCGAATCGGGGCCGGCGTCGATCGCCGTTTCAGAATCGTTCTTATCGCTCGTGACATTTTTCGGGCTCACTCTGACAGTCACATTGAAATTCCCTATGTACCCTTCCTTGTATGCGAGTTCGGCGCCGGCAAAGAGTGTGATATTCGGTCTTCGAGCAACTTCCGCTGAAAGCTCGGCTATTACCTCCGAGCCTTTTTCCCCGGAGGGATACATCGTCCCGAGCCGGGCGATATGCCCGCCGACAGATTGAGCTCTCTCTATCAGAAACACCTCGACACCGAGGTTCGACATTTCGATTGCAGCTCTGAACCCCGCGATTCCTGCGCCGATCACGAGCACCTTCTTGACCGAGGTGACCCGAATCGGCTCGAGGGGTTCGGCGAGTTTCGCCTTCTCGATACCGCCCTTGATGAGCCCCGTCGCTTTTACGGTTGCCGATGCCTTATCATCGGAATGAGGCCATGAGCACTGTTCCCTGATGTTGACCTGCACGTACTGAAAGGGATTGAGACCCGCCCTCTCGGCCACCCCCCTGAAGGTGTTGAGGTGAAGCTTCGGGGAACAGGACGCCACGACCATGCCGTCGAGGTTGTTCTCCTTTATATCTTTGATAATCTCCTGCTGCGATGCGTCCGAGCAGGTGAACATCGAGGTCTTGGCGACCGTCACGCCGAGTTCTTTCTCGACAGATTTCTTGACCGTCTCGACATCGACGTAATCGGAGATGTTGCCGCCGCAGTGGCAGATGTATACGCCTACTTTTCGCTCACTCATTCTTCTTTGCCTTTTGTCGTTCTATATGCGAAGCCGCCTGGGCGGCCGCCGCTCCCGCGTGCACGATGGAATCGGGAATATCCATGGGCCCCGTCGCCGCTCCCGCCGCGAATACGCCCTCGATACTCGTCTTCGTTGGATTGATGTGCTCCTGCGTTTCTCGAACGAAGAACATATCGTCGGCCTCGAGATTCTCGTCCTCGAAGAACCGCATAAAATCGGGGTTCGGGACAACGCCGACGGAGAGAACCACCAGATCGTGCTCCGCCTCGCGGATAGTCCCGCCGTTGTCAATGTCTTCATAGCGAAGGAGAAGATTGCCGTTCTCCCCCTCCTCCACCTTCGCCACCTTCCCCTTAACGAACTGAACACCCATCCCCTTCGTCTGTTCGTAGAACTCGTCGTACCCCTTGCCGAAGGCCCGGATGTCTATGTAATAGATCGTGACATCTGCGATCGGAAGCGCGCCGAGGATGAGCTGCGCCTGCTTTATCGAATACATGCAGCAGATCCGCGAACAGATCGGATTGTTCATCGTGTGATCGCGCGAACCGGCACAGAGAACATAAGCGATATTATCCGGCACCTTCCCGTCGAGGGGGCGCAGCACGTTGTTGTAGGGTCTCGTGGGAGCGATGAGCCGGTCCATCTGCATCGCGGTGATCACGTTCTTGAGTTTCCCGTACCCGTATCGCCCCTGAAGTTCGGCGGGAAAGAGCTTGAAGCCGGTTGAAACAACTACAGAGCCGACCTCGAACTCCTCATCGACCGGTTTCATATCGAAGTCGATTGCGTCCGCAGGACAGGCGATAGCGCACTGATGACATTCGCTGCAGATGCCGCAGTTGAGACAGTTTTCCGCGCTCGAAAGCGCCTCCTCCTCGGTGAGGGCCAGCTGGACCTCTTCGAAATGATCAATCCGCTTCTCCGCCTCGAGCTCCTTCTTCTCCACATCGAGCGGAAGAGCGGGAAAATCGTTGTATCGTGAAAGAACATGATCCTTGTCCACCACGGGCGTTCTCTCTTCGAACGGCTTGTCATCGAGCTTCTCGCCGCGCAGATAGCGGTCTACGTAGAATGCCGCGCGTTTTCCCTGAGCGCTCGCTTCGACGATCATCGACGGGCCGCTTACCGCCTCGCCGCCGGCGAACACGCCTTCGAGACTCGTCGCGAGTGTCCTTTCATCCGCCTTGATCGTTTTGTTGGCATTAAGCTCGATCCCCTCCGCTTCAAACATCTTCGTCGCCGATTCCTGCCCGATTGCAATAAATACAAAATCAGTCGGTAGAATCTTTTCCGTTCCATCGCCAAAGGCGGGAGAAAAGTTACCCTCCTCATCGAACACCCGCGTGCATTGAATCGTCTCTACGCCCGTCACCCGTCCTTCGCGGTCGACGACCTTCACCGGACCGAGCGCATTGTGAATCGAAATGCCTTCATTTACCGCATCGCTGATCTCTTCCTCAGAAGCGGGCATCTCGTGTCGCTTCTCGAGGCACATCATATGAACATCCGACGCGCCGAGCCTGACCGCCGTGCGTGCAACGTCTATCGCGACATTTCCTCCCCCAATTACCATGACGTTCTTTCCGCTGAGATCCAGCTTCTCGCCCCTGTTGACGCCGTCGAGAAATTCGATCCCGCTCATCACGTCATCATGATCCACATTTTCCATGCGCAGCAGTTTGGGGATCGGAGCTCCGACCGAGATAAATACGGCATCGAAATCTTCCGCCATCAGTTTTCGGATGGAATCTACCTTTGTGCCCGTTCTGATCTCGACACCGAGAACGGTGACGTTTCGTATGTCCCTGTCGACGACCTCCCTCGGGAGCCGATACCTCGGTATGCTCGCCCTGAGCATCCCCCCCGGCTGCGTATCGGCTTCGAAAATCACGACCCGGTAACCTTTCTGCGCGAGAAAATATCCGGCGGTGAGCCCCGAGGGACCCGAACCGACAATGGCGACCCGCTTATCGACCACTTCCTGAGGCGGCCCGTACTCGGGCTCCGGGTGCCGCTCGTAGTAGTAATCCGCGATAAATCTCTTTAGGAGCTTTATGTGCGGTCCTCCACCGATCTCTTTTCTCGTGCATTCCTCCTCGCAGGGCGCGTAACAGGCTCTCCCGAGGCTCGCTACAAGCGGGGTTTCCTTGAGCACGAGCTTGAACGCCTTTTCGTACTCCCCCTGTCTGATCAGCGAGATGTACCCGTGCGCCTTGATATTCGCGGGGCACGAGAAGGTGCAGGGAGAGGTGCCGAGCCGTTCGATAACGGATTTTTTCGGGACGGCCTGTGGAAAGGCTATATGCGCGGCACGGCGGGAGACGAGATCGAAGTTATACTGATCGGGAACGGTGACCGTGCACACCTTCTCGCAATCCTGGCACCCGGTGCACTTCACGTGATCTACGTACGTCGGTTTCTTTGTAACCGTCACCTTGAATGTGCCGTTGCCGTTCTTGCGTATGCCTTTTACCTCGCTGTAGATACTGAGATCGATATTCGGATGGTTGGCGGTGCCGGCCATCTTGGGCGTGGAAATACAGCTCGCGCAGTCGAGGGTCGGAAACACCTTGCTCAGCAGGATCATTTTCCCCCCGATGCTCGGTTCCTTCTCGACAAGGAGCACGCGATACCCCATATCACCGAGACTGATCGCCGATTCCATGCCGGCGATGCCGCCGCCTATCACGAGTGCATCATAATCCATGGCGATCCTCTTTGAAACGGCTCGGCCTCATTGAACCTATGATCCTTCCTATTTGAAACAGCTCGGCCTCATTGAACCTATGATCCTTCCTCTTTGAAACGGCTCGGCCTTATTGAACCTATGATCCTTTTTGCGCCGGTCCGAACTTGCTGAGCGCCTTGCTGAAACTCGTCATGTACTTTTCGAACGGCTCCGCACAAACCGAACAAAGCGCGGCCATCTTTATGCGCGCCGGTTCATGTGAATGCTCTTTGAGCAGAGCCTGCGCATCGGAGACGATCTTCGCCGTTTTCGCGGTGCAGTCAGGAAGGTACGCGCAGTCGTTCCCGTCCGCCGCGATAAAGATACCGTCGAATCCCCGTTCGACCGCGTGCAGGATCCATTTCGGCTTGATCGCACTCGAGCACGGAATGGTGATCACATAGATCGAAGGCGAGTAATGCACCTTGTTCCTCCCCGCGAGATCTATGCCGGGATCCGACACATTGTCGGTGGAAAAAACAAGAATCTTCGGAGCAAAGTTTTCCATTGTATTTATCAATTATCCTTCTGCGCCGGCCGCAGGCAGGCGGCTCGTCCTACGCCGGTCACGTGCAAACGACTTAAAGATTGAAAACATTCTCCAGTGTCTCTATAACCGCCGATACGCGGGGATCGGCGATACTATAGTACACATAATTGCCCTCTCGTCGGGCCTCGACAATGCCCTCGAGGCGCATGCGCGTGAGATGCTGTGAGATGACCGGCTGCGAGGCCTTGCAGAGTTTCTCCAGGTCACTCACCGTCGATTCTCCCTGGTGCAGAGAGCAGAGGATAAACAGGCGCTGCCTATGAGCGAGCGCCTTCAAAATCGAAGCTGCCTGGATACATTTCTTTTTATCGGGTAGTTGCTTTTTCATCCCGCTACTCCGCAAACAACACCGTTACATGTCAGTGCGTCTTCTTGACGAACAGCCTCCAATACCCCGCCTCCTCGATAATACCGAGGTGATCGTACTTCATCTTCTTTGTCCACATCGGAATGTCGTTGTTGGTACCCTCGTCCGAGGAGAGGACCTCCATGATGCCGCCGATGGAAACGTCCGCCATCGCCTTTTTCGCTTCGAGCAGCGGTCCGGGGCAGGCCATCCCTCTCGCATCGATAACTTTTTCCGCGTTGAGTTCGTTCAATTCTTCATCGTTCATGATCTACGCTCCCTTCGCTCGTTCAGCTTTTGATACCTTTGCTTTTTTCTCGGCCTGCTGGATTCCCCTGATTCGAGTTAATAAGAATATTCGAATATATGAATTTTATAATATACTTGGCAGTCCGTCAAGCTTTTAATTGTCACAAGGTGCATAATTTCTCTATCTATACAGCCCATTCTTGAAAAGGCCGGAAACCCGAGGCGGGAAATATCGGCCAAGATATCAGGATTTATTCGGCAGATCGTATCGCGGGATCTGTCCACCCAATTCCACAGATCCCCCGCACGCAATCGCTCATTCAAGCTAATACATTTCTTATGAATACTTACGAATATAGTAAATTATCGTAATATTCGTAAGTTATAGCTTGACAAATTCTATACTGATGAATATAATATATACGAATATTGTATATATTTTTGATAAACGTAAAGTTGAATCACGAGGAGCAATGAGATGGCGGAGAAGATGAAAGAGCGGGTTTCGAAAAAGAAGCTCCGAATAGTCGAGACTGCAAGAGAGCTCTTCTCGCGGTTCGGCATCAGGCGCGTGACGGTCGAGGAGATCTGCCGCAAGGCCGGCGCGAGCAAGATGACCTTCTACAAGTATTTCCCAAACAAGATCGCGCTCATGCGATTCATCTGGAACGGGTGGTTCGACGAGGGATACGAGAAACTCGACGAAATAGACGCGATGGACATCGCCTTTCCTGAGAAGATGCGTCTGTTCATCGAATACAAAATGGAACTGCTCGAGAGGATGAGCCCCGAATTCATCGACGAGGTGGTTCACGCCGACCCCGAGCTGAAGGCGTTCTTCGACCAGATGAAGGCCGAAAACGCTTCGCGGTTCATGAATTTCGTCCGGAAAGCGCAGGAGCGCGGTGACATGCGAAAGATCAATCCCGCGCTGCTGTTCGTGATTCTGGATAAATTAAAAGAAATTATCGAAAACGACGATCTGCGGAAAATCTACAAGAACGATCTCGACTTTATCCGCGAGGTTCACGATTTCTTTTTTTTCGGCGTGCTGCCGGTGAAAGGCAATTCCCCCGATATGAATCGGGAAAACGTCTAAATTATGAAAAAAAACGGCATCTGATACGGTGCTCCTTCATTTCCCTCATCGCATTCTCTTGCTGTGTGGCGCCGGCACGAGCCGCAGCAGTGGAGCACGATTTCAGGGGACAGGCCTCGGGCTGGTACATCGAATCGAATAACAACGATGTGCGCCTGTACAACGTGGGAATTCGGTACATCCCTCAGTATGGCGTTACATACTTTATCGATGACGAACGCCTGCTCGAGTTCGACATTTCACTGAATGCATTCGCATACACGGGCAACAGGAATCAGGCGGATACGATTGACGTGGATCTCTACCGTCTCAAGCTCCGTTACGCCACAGCGCAAACCGAGACGCGCGTCGGCCTGCAGAAAATCGCCTTCGGCCCCGCATACGTGCTCCGTTCGCTCATGTGGTTCGACCGCATCGATCCGCGCGACCCGTTGCAGCTCACCGAAGGTGTGTACGGACTCAGATTCAGATATGATGCCTCCAACAACGCAAGCCTCTGGCTCTGGGGGCTCTACGGCAACGACGAACCGAAGGGATATGATTTCGTCGGGAGTGTCGATGACATGCCGGAGCTCGGCGGACGGCTCGAATATCCAATGCTGCGCGGCGATGTCGCGTTCACGTTTCATACGAGGCAGGTGAATGGATCCGCCATCGGCGCAGAGAATTTCACCGAAAACCGCTTCGCCCTCGACGGACGATGGGACATCGAGATCGGTTTCTGGTTCGAATCGGTGCTCCAGCAGCAGCGGGCCGAGCTCATACCGTACGAATGGGCGAAGTTTCTCACGCTCGGCATGGATTACACGTTCGGTATCGGCAACGGCCTCTACTTTCTCTTCGAGCACATGGCGGTTGTTCTATCCGATAAGATCTTCGATTCGGATGAGGTCGAGCAGGCGAGCGCCTACATGCTGGGCTACCCGATCGGGTATCTCGATCGCATATCGGCGATAGGCTTTTATTCCTGGGAGAGTAAGCGGTACCACCAGTTCATCGAATGGCAGCGGACGTGGGACATGTTGATCCTGAGCGTGAGCGCTTTCTATAATACGGATTCGAAAAATGACAGCGGGTTTTTCGAACGGACCGCGCTCGGTTCTGGATACGGTGCGAGAATCATGCTCATTTACAATCACTAATCGAAAGGTGCAAACATGGGAAACGAAGCGATCGGTGATCAAAGGGAGGTGAGAGCGATGAAGAACGGCGCTATTATCGAAACGAAAAATCTTATCAAGCAGTTCGCGATCGGCGGTGGCGCCTTCACCGCTCTGAAAGATGTGAACCTGGTTATCGAACAGGGCGAATTCGCCGGGCTCGTCGGCCCGAGCGGTTCCGGCAAGACGACCCTGCTCAATATCATCGGCGCGCTCGACTACCCGACGAGCGGTCAGGCGATCGTGATCGGACGTGACACGAGCACGCTCAATCACAAACAGTCGGCGCAACTGCGAAACGAGCACCTCGGCTTCATCTTCCAGACGTACAATCTCCTGCCCGTTTACAACGTCTATGAAAATATCGAGTTCCCGCTTCTCCTGCTCGGGATGGACGCGGATGAGCGGAAAAAGGCGATCATGCAGGCGATCGAATGGGTGGGACTTACCGACAAGGTGAATTCCCGCCCGGCGCAGCTCTCCGGCGGCGAGAGCCAGCGCGTGGCGGTGGCGCGCGCGATGGTAAAGCAGCCGAAGATAGTCCTCGCCGACGAACCGACGGCAAACCTCGATGCGGAAAATTCACACAATATTTTGAAAATGATGGTCAAGCTGAACGAAGAGCTGCAGACGACGTTCATCTTCGCGACGCACGATTCTAAGGTTATAAAGTACCTTCGCAGAAAAATCACGCTCCTCGACGGCAAGGTCGCCGAGGATATCGAAACCGAACCGGACTTGAACTGATGAGGAGGTGCGGCGATGTTGATACTGAAACTTGCATACCGGAATCTCAAAGGGGCGGGACTCAGAACATGGCTCAACGTAGTCGTCCTCTCGCTCGCCCTCGTCGTCATTATCTGGGTCAAAGGTTTTCTCGAGGGGATGAACCGGTACGCAAAGGACACAAAAATCGAGTTCGAGATCGGCGGCGGGCAGTTCTGGCACAAAGCTTACGATCCCTACGATCCGTTTACACTCGAAGACAGCCATGCACCCCTCTCCCCCGCGCTCAAGGAGCTCGTCTCGCAGGGTAACGCGACACCGATTCTCATGACATCGGGAGCGTTCTTCCCCGACGGGCGCGTCCAATCGGTCCTGCTCAAGGGGATCGATCCCGACCAGACGATTCTCAACCTGCCGACAACGTATCTAAAAACCGACGATCCGGACATCACACCGGCGCTCATCGGCGCACAGATGGCGCGGCAGACGAAACTCAGAACAGGCGATTACGTGACCATCCGCTGGCGGGACATAAACGGCACATTCGATGCCGATGATATACAGATCGTACAGATCATGAACACGACATTACCGACCGTCGAGCAGGGACAGATCTGGCTCCCTATAGAGAAACTCCGCGAAATGCTTCAGGCACCCGGGGAAGCGAGCCTCGTCGTGGTTAAACAGGATATAAAAACGGTGCCGCAGGGAGATGAGACCTGGATTCATCGCGATCCCGACTACCTGCTCAAGGAAATCACGGATATGATAAAAATGAAGGGCAGCTCAACGAACGTTATATACGGCCTTCTCCTCTTCATGGGGCTTCTCGCGATCTTCGACACGCAGGTTCTCTCGATCTGGCGCCGGCGCAAGGAGATCGGCACGATCATGGCGCTCGGAATGGAGCGCGGCACGGTCATCGGCCTCTTCACATTCGAAGGCGCGATGCACGGGCTTCTCGCGCTCGCTCTCGGCGCCGTCTATGGCATTCCCCTGTTGGCACTATCACAAAAATACGGATTTCCGATGCCGGAGATGACGCAGGATATCGGTATCGCCATCCCGCCGACACTCTATCCCGTTTACGGCCTGCAGCTCGTCGCCGGAACAACGCTCCTCGTGCTTATCACCGTTACGATCGTGAGCTTCCTGCCGGCATCGAAGATCGCGAAGCTCAAGCCGACGGATGCGTTGAGGGGGAAACGATCATGATACGTTTTCTACTGAAAGGCCTGATCAGGGATCGTCACCGAAGCCTCTTCCCGATAATCATCGTCACGTGCGGTGTCATGGTATCGGTCCTCATGCAGACCTTCATGGGCGGCTTCATGGACGATGCCATACGCAGCAATGCGCGCCTCGATACGGGACACGTCAAGATCATGACGCGCGGCTACCGCGAGATCGCCGACCAGCTGCCGAACGATTTTGCCATCACCGGTGTCGACGAATTACTGGTCAGCCTCGAACGGAATTACCCCGATTTGGACTGGATGGCGCGCATCAAGTTCGGCGGCCTTCTCGATCTCCCCGACGAACAGGGAGAGACCCGTTCCCAGGGTCCTGTTATCGGAATCGCCGCCGATCTGCTCGGCACGGAATCCGGGGAGAAACAGCGCCTCAACCTCGATCATGCCCTTATCCGGGGCCGATTGCCCCGAGCGCCGGGCGAGATAGTTATCAGTGACGATTTCGCCGGACGCCTCGATGCCGCCATGGGCGACCTCGCCACACTCATCAGCTCGACATCGAACGGCGCGATGGCCATCCAGAATTTCACCATCGTGGGAACGATACGCTTCGGCATCGCCGCGCTCGACAGAAACGCGATGATCGCCGACTTGAAGGATATCCAGTACGCGCTCGACATGGAAAACAGCGCCGGTGAGATCATCGGTATTTCACCGAACCTCGTCTTCGATCGTCAAGCGGCCGAGAGAATCGCACATGATTTCAATACAGCGGGCGCTGATCATGAGGATGATTTCGCGCCCGTCATGATCACACTCAGGGAGCAGCATGGTCTCGGCGAGCTGCTCGATCTCGCCGACTTCAGGGTTGCGATTATCCTCGCAATCTTCTTCGTCGTCATGTCGCTCGTGCTCTGGAACGCCGGGCTCATGTCCGGCATACGGCGCTACGGAGAGATCGGCGTACGCCTCGCGATCGGCGAATCGAAGCACGAGGTCTTCGGCAGGCTGCTCGCCGAATCGCTGCTCATCGGCATCGTCGGTTCCCTTATCGGCACCGGAATCGGTCTCGGTGCCTCCTACTATATGCAGGAAGTGGGTTGGGATATGACGGGCATGATGCAGGGATCGAACATGATCATGGCCAATGTCATGCGGGCGAAGATCACTCCGATGAGTTACTACATCGGTTTCATCCCCGGGCTGATCGCGACCTTACTCGGTAGCGCGGCTTCGGGAATAGGCATATTCAAGAGACAAACGGCGCAACTCTTCAAGGAGCTCGAAGCATAGCGCGGGTTAAGAAAATGTGGTGGAAAGATATTTAAAAGGAGAATGAGCCATGGGATCTTTAATAGCTTTACTGTGTTTGCTGATAATCTCGGTTGGCGCGTCCGGCCAGACGCTCACCGGAGAGGAAATTCTAAAAAGGGTCGA
>CBDUQN010000015.1:0-47928 GCA_965369375.1 uncultured bacterium
CGCCGGATGGTATGCTAAATTACAATGGTTCTAACGCGCATTTCTCATCATTTTCCACTGCGGCGCTTCATTCCGAAGCCCTGTGGGAAATCCGGGCTGAGATACGAGGAAGGATGAAAGCGTGTTCCAAGAGATACTTACAAAAAAGGTATTGATTTTCGGATGTGGCAATGTGCTGATGGGAGATGACGGTTTCGGTCCGGCTGTCGTAAAAAGGCTGAACCAGCAACATCACCTGCCCGATGATGCGCATGCAGAGGACGTGGGAACAAGTATCCGAGATATCTTGTTTAATATCACGCTATTAGAGAAGCGTCCCGAGCGACTCGTGATTCTCGACGCAGTGGATAAACCCGGGCGCTCAGGAGGAGAGGTATTTGAGATCAGCGTGGACGACATTCCCGAGCAGAAAATCGTCGACTATTCATTTCATCAGTTTCCTACAACCAACATGCTCAAGGATATTCAGGAGCAGACCGGGGTGAGCGTAACCATCATTGCCGCGCAGATCTCCAAGAAACTCGAAGAGGTCAATCCGGGATTGTCAAAGCCGATGCGAGCCGCAGTGCGTGAGGCGGCTGAGAGGGTCATGCGCCTGGTGAGCGGGGATTAGCCTCAATCGATGGTTGCACTCTCTCCGCATACACGATCGCAAGCAAGGACATCCCTTCCATCACAACTTTAATAACCACGAACCGGTAAATGTGCTTTTTGCATTCACAGGAGATTAAAATGTTGAAGACAACGCTTGCTGTCGTTCTTCTCATGGCGCTGACAGCCCCCGCCTCGGCATGGGGGTCTTCGATTCATCACGATCTGACCGTTACTATCGATCCCGAGAATCATTATCTGGAAGCGACGGATAGAATCACGATCCCGGCCGGCCGGCTTGTGTCACCCGCGCAATTTTTGCTCGCAGCCGCGCTGGCCGTCGTGTCGGAAACTCCGGGTGTCAGCGTTGAATTGATGGATAGCGAAATCAAGGCCGAGGATTTCGGTATGGATCGGGAAGATTTCGACCTTCACTCGGGAATCTCACTCAATAAATATTCCATTACCATCGGCGATCCTGCCATGAGTGAAGTAATAGTAACACTGAGATTCAGCGGAAGAATCCATCACTCGATAAAACAGACTGCGGAGGAGTATGCGCGGGGTTTCAGCCAGACGCCCGGCACAATTTCCCCTGAAGGAGTTTACCTCGCCGGTTCAACATACTGGGTGCCCTGGTTCAACGATAGTTCGATTACCTTTGATTTGACGGTTATTCTGCCGGAGTCCTGGGATGCCGTCAGTCAGGGCAAAAGAACGATCCATGAAGCCGGGGACGGCCTGCAGCGTACACGCTGGAATTCCCCGGATCCGATGGAGGAAATCTTTCTGATCGCCGCCGAATTCAACGAGTATGGTTACAAAGCCGGTGCAGTCGACGTCATGGCTTTTCTCCGGACGCCTGATGAAAACCTCGCTAAAAAATATCTCGATACCACGGCGCAATATCTCGAGATGTATCAGAAACTGATAGGACCGTATCCGTATTCAAAATTCGCTCTCGTGGAAAATTTCTGGGAAACGGGTTACGGCATGCCTTCATTTACCTTGTTGGGTGAAAAGATAATCCGTTTTCCCTTTATCCTCCATTCTTCATATCCTCACGAGCTCTTGCACAACTGGTGGGGTAACAGCGTCTATGTTGACTTCAAAACGGGCAACTGGTGCGAGGGTCTGACTACTTACATGGCCGATCACTTGATAAAGGAGCAGCGCGGCCGGGGTGTCGAGTACAGGTGCGGGGCGCTGAGAGGATATGCCGATTACGTAACTTCCCAGAACGATTTTCCATTACGCGAATTTCGGTCGCGTCATGACGCTGCATCGAGTGCGGTCGGCTACAGCAAATGCATGATGGTCTGGGAGATGCTTCGCGAAGACATTGGTGATGAATTATTCACCAAAGGCATTCAAACGTTTTATGAAGAGAATAAATTCAGAAACGCATCATTCGATGATATCCGCCTCGTTTTTGAATCTGTATCCGGCAAGGATTTGAGGAAGTTTTTCAAACAATGGATCGAGCGGGCCGGAGCGCCCGAGCTCGGGCTCGACACCTTTCTGGTTGAACGCGATCAACACGGGTTCCGCCTGCAATTCACATTGATCCAGTTGCAGGAGGGTGATGCCTACACCCTTACCATTCCAGTCGCCGTTTCATTCGAAGATAAGGTCGAAATAAAAAAGGTGGAAATGACCGAGAAAGCGCAGTCATTTGAAATGGCTTTTCAAGAAGCTCCGTTATATATACGAGTCGATCCTCAATTCAACGTTTTCAGAAGATTGCATCACAACGAATCCCCTCCCGCCCTGTCGAAGGCGTTCGGATCGGAAGAGATTCTCATACTGATCCCGTCAAAAGCCACGGAAACAAAACTGGACAATTACAAACAGCTGGCCGAAACCTGGGCGAAAGATGCTTCCGGGAAAATCGATATCATGTTTGATAACGAGATTTCCGAGCTGCCCGAAGACAAAGCCGTCTGGCTATTCGGTTGGAGCAATATTCATCGAAATTCAATCGCTGAAGGAATCAAGGACTATGACTCTGAAATAACTTCCGGATCCGTCCGCTTTGCGAAGACCGCTGTCGAGAGAAACGGAAACAGCTTGGTCGTTTCGATCCGCCATCCGAAAAATCCCAATTCCATCGTCGTCTGGCTGACAGTCGATAATAAAGAGGCCGTGCCGGGTCTTGCGAGGAAACTGCCCCATTACGGCAAATACAGCTATCTTGCTTTCGAGGGTGATGAGCCGACAAATATTGCCAAGGGCCAATGGCCGACTGTTCACTCGCCCTTGGCCGCCTCCCTTCCCATGGTTGATGGCGTAAAGACTGATAGAATAGCAATGGATCTGCAGGACCGGGAGCCGCTCGCAGAGCTCGCTCCCATCTTTTCAGCTGAAAGAATGCTCGCGCACATACGATTCCTAGCAAGCGGCGAAATGGAAGGCCGTGGCCTGGGTTCCTCCGGAATCGATAAAGCGGCCGCTTTTATCGCCGAACGGTTTGCAGAGGCGGGATTGCTCCCGGGTGGGGACGGTGGAAGTTATTTTCAATCCTGGGAAGATGTAATTGACGGAAAGGACAAGAAGGGCGAGGTCAAGAACGTCATAGGGATCCTGAAAGGCTCCAAAGAAGAGATTGCGGAAGAGTCCGTTATCGTGTGCGCCCATTACGATCATCTCGGACTCGGTTGGCCGGATGTCTACAAGGGTAACGAAGGAAAAATCCACTTCGGCGCCGATGATAACGCAAGCGGCGTCGCCGTGATGCTGGAGCTGGCAAAAATTCTCGGTTCTAATCTAAAACCGGACAGATCGATAGTTTTCATCGCCTTCACCGCCGAGGAGAACGGCCTGCGGGGTTCACGCTTTTATGTGAAGAATATGCGGCGGTATCCAACCGGCAGGATTATGGGTGTCCTGAATCTCGATACGGTGGGTCGTCTGGGCGAAAACAAAATACTTGTTATCAACAGTTCCACGGCTGATGAGTGGAAACATATCTTCATGGGCATCGGGTATGTGACCGGGATCGAAGCTGTGATGGTCACCCAGGACCTCGACGCCAGCGACCAGGTCGCTTTTATCGAGGCAGGCGTGCCCGCAGTGCAAATATTCTCGGGTGCTCATGAGGATTATCACCGTCCGACCGATACGGTAGAGAAGATCGATGCTTCGGGTCTGGTGAAGATAGCCGCATTTGTCCGCGAAGCGATACTCTACCTGTCGGAACGCGAAGAGGTTCTCACGTTCACGGGCTCTATAAAGGAAAAATCGAAGTCGACTGCCAAACAGGGTGGGCGCAGGGTCACGACCGGCAGCATGCCGGATTTTGCCTATTCAGGCGAAGGTGTCAGATTGGCCGGTGTGCCGGCAGGTTCCGCCGCCGATGAGGCCGGTCTGCAGCAGGGCGATATCATCGTCAAGCTCGGTGATTTCACGGTCACCGATCTACGTGACTATTCCAGCGCCTTGAAGTCGTATAATCCGGGGGATATAGTCACGATCACATTCGTACGCGGGGACAAGCGGATTTCCGCCGAGATCAAGCTTATGGCGAGATGATTTGAAGAAAACATTACAATAGCCGGGCAGAGAAACTCGGGAAACGCGGGTGTCCCAGGAGAACGAGGATGTTACTCGTCTGTTTCTATAAAGTTATTTCCTTGAACTCTGAATGTTGTTGCAGATAGAATCCGTTGTTATTGAAACTGCAAGGGAAGCGCGATGTTTGATTATATAAGGTCATTGAAAGACGAGCTCATCACCCACCGTTTCGCTATTATTGTAATATCGATCTTTTTGGGAGCGAGTACCGCCGGTTGGATAATCACCGAATTCATACCGCCCAATTTCCCCAACAGGAGGGAAATGTTCCGTGAACTGTGGGGAGATACGGCCGTAAGAATGATTGGTTTTTTTCGGCTCTACGATCCCTTCCACTCGGTCTGGTATCGGGCGGTGCTTGCGTTGTTCTTTTTCACTCTGCTGCTCTGCATGCTGACTCGCTGGAAGAACCTCATAATGCGCTCGTTCCGAATCGACCCGCCCAAGGGAGCCGGCGATCTCGAGAGAAAGAAGCAGCGGCTCGAGATTTCCTTGGGTGATCTGAAAAAAGGGAAAAGTGCATCGAGGGAACCGATCGATGCAGAACGCGTGAGGTATCTCTTTCAGAGAATCGCCGCCTTATTCCGGAAAAAGGGATATTACGTTGTAGCTGACGGGAACAATGAAGAAATTCTCTTTACCGCCGTGGCGGGGAGGTGGCGCTTTTTAGGGGGATTCCTCTTCCATGTGGGATTAGTGGTCCTGGTCCTCGGGGGCATGATCGGCAGCTTTTGGGGAAAAACAGAGGTTCTCTATGGGAAAGCCGGTGATGTGCTCCCCCTGCACAGCAGCCCATATTCCCTTCTCGTGGAGGACTTCGAAATTCTGACGACAGAGAAGGACGAGCTTCTCAATTACCGGTCAAAGGTTCATATCCTGGATGGAGCGGGTGATACGCTGAGGGCTACAGAAATCAAAGTGAATAGTCCGCTCAAGTTCCGCGGTTTTACAGTCTATCAAAGCTCATATTATGCAGCCGAGCACGATTTCACATCGGCCTATATCGAATTCATCCCCGAGGGAGAAAGCCGAAAGAGCCATGTAACCATTTCGCCCCATAATAAATTCGAGCTCGAAGGAACCTCGTTCACGCTGGAGGCGAAGCGGTTCTTCCCCGATTTCAAGATGGCCGCGGAGGGCCCGTATTCGGCGAGCCGGAATATGGCCAATCCCGCGCTCGAGATCGAGGTGCGAGGGCCGGAAATGGCTGAGAGAGGATGGCTGTTTCTGAAGTTTCCACAATTCAACTCGCTCTCCAAGGTTCCGCTGAGATTCAATCTTCTGAACCTGGAACCCGCGTATTACACGGGGCTCCAGATCAGCACGAACCCGGGCGCTCCGACCATTCTCGCAGGAATCATTTTTGCGACGGTCGGTCTCATTCTCCTTTATACGTTCAGTTATCGTTCTATAAAAGGGCTTGTCAGCAACAAGCAACTTGTTCTTGCAGGCGTGAGATACAATTGGAAGGTGAGTTTCGAGAATGAATTCAAAGAGCTTGGAAAAGCAGTGAGAAAGGAACTCTCTGATATAATTAACAGAGAGGGGAATTCGTCATGACGAATACTATCGATGTAGGCCTCTTCTGGATAGGCTTTTGGTTCTACCTGGGTTCATTTCTCTTGTTCACCATCTACTCGGCGATGGCGAGAAGGAAGGTGGGAATAATTGCAACCGTTGCCTTTTGCATCGCCTTCGCCTTTCATACGGCCGGTATTGCCGCCAGGTGGTGGATTAGCACCCACCCGCCACTATCCACGATGTTCGAGTATGCGCTCACTATGTCGTGGTTCGTTGCACTCTCTCTTATTTTATTTCTCGCCAAGTACCGCCGCATGATTCTCGGTGTCGTGATCTCACCGCTGCTCATCATGGTGTTGGTAATGGCATCCCTCCTGCCCAAGGATATCACCCGGCAACTCATGCCGGCCCTGCAGAGCTACTGGTTCTATATCCACGTCTCATTGGCCGTGCTGTCCGAGGGAGCTTTCCTCGTTGCCGCGGGGGCCGGTATCCTCTTTTTAATTCGAGCAAGTAGGGCCGGCGCGAAGAGCATCCTTCCATCGGAGGATTTCCTCGAGGAACTTATCTCACGCGCTGTCCGGATAGGATATCCGCTCTTCACGATTGGAGCGCTCTTTGCGGGAGCCGTATGGGCTCAGTCAGCCTGGGGGCAATTCTGGGGCTGGGATCCGAAAGAAACGGGCTCACTCGTGATCTGGTTGTTCTATACCCTGCTCCTGCACCAGAATGTTCGGGGTTTCTGGAGAGGGCGCACCCTGGCAATCATGTCGATCATAGGTATCGGCATCATCGTGATATCTTTCCTTGGAAACCTTTTCCTCGGCGGGCTGCACGCGTACATCTAATAACCCGCATGGCAGAGTTCCACGGGCTGCACGCGTACATCTAATCGACGCCTCGAGCAGGAGGCAGCTCATCTACCCTGGAAAAACATCCAATCCCGCTGATATTGCGAATCTTGATTCTCACCGCTATTCTGCAGTCGAATCATCACTTCCCTTGGCAAGGTGCCGTTCGACCTTTTCCAGTAGATCCTTCGGTTCAATGGGTTTCTCCACGTATTCATCAACCGGCAGGAACTTGGGGTGAATTTTTTCGCCGGGGATATCGAATCCTGTCTGTTCACGCATCGATGTCAGCATGATGATCGGAATACTTGCGTAGCGCTCGTCTTTCCTGACTTTTCGCGCGATAATGAATCCTTCGGCCCCTTTTTGCATCATGATGTCAAGGATGATGAGGTCCGGAATTTCTTCCTCTAACTTGGCCCATCCTTCTTCCTGATTATTAGCGACCAGAACTCTGTAAGGCTTCGTTTCGAGAATCGTTTTTGTAATTTCCGTGAAATCCGGATCATCATCGATGACCAGTATGCAAGGTGTGCTCATGATTTCTCCTTGGGCAAAGATAGTGTTACGGTGGCGCCACATCCTGACTCACTTTTTCTGTCCACTCCGTATTTAACAATGACTCTCTTAACGATGGAGAGCCCCAAACCCGTACCTTCATACATGACGCGTTGCTTCAGCATCTCTTCTTCGGATGCCGCAGCTATATCGAGGAGGTCGTTTACCGTGGCCAAGAGCAGTACGCACTTCTTGTCTACCCGCTCCGGCATTTTCTTCTGCTTGGGGATGAGCTCGCCGATATTGCCGTTCGTTATCAATCTGAGAAAGCTCTGCATTGCGGAAACCGGCGCGCGAAGCTTTTGTCTTGCTTTTATGTTGCGGCCGCCGGGATTCTCTCAGGGTTGGCCATCGAGTACGATTTCTGTTACCACTCGCCGCGTAAAGAGCAGAAATTTTTCGCCCTCTGCAACCAGGCGAACTTCGAAATCTTTCTCGAGGTACTCTTTCTCGGCGCTTCGTGCCTGCTCTTCGGTCTCGTATTCTATTCCGTCCCACATGAATTTCTTGTCTTCGATTATGCGTACTCTTTCAACCATGGTTTTGCTCTCTATAAAAGTCCCAATCTCTGCTATTTATACGCACTGGGCCCGACCTCCCGGACGGCCTCTGTCATCTCGCGCATGACCTCGGCGAATCGGGGACCCTCGGAGGCGGATATCCATTCCAGCCTGAATCGTTCAGGCTCTAAGCCGAAGTCCTCCAGCATGAGCTCCAGCGCTTCTCTTCGGCTATCCGCCCTTAGATTGCCATCAATATAGTGGCAGTCACCCGGATGGCAGCCGCAGATCAGAACGCCATCCGCTCCCTTGGTCAGTGCATCAATCACCATGTTCGGATGCACCATTCCGGAACACATCACCCGGATAACCCGAACGTTCGGTGGATACTGCAGTCGCGAAACGCCGGCAAGGTCAGCACCTGCATATGAGCACCAGTTGCAGCAAAAGGCGATGATAAGCGGCTCAAAATTGTCGTCTGCCATAAAGTATTGGCTCCTCTCTTAGGTCTCTTCCAGCGCAGCTTCCACCATCACGCTCAGCTGTTCGGGTTTGAAGTTCCGGACAAATATCCCCATCTTGGGGCATGTGGCCATGCATACGCCACAGCCCTTACAGAGCGCCGCATTCCTCTCAACGGTTTTCTTAACTTCACCATTGTACATATATTCTATCAGTTCAAGTGCGGCATAGGGGCATGGATCGATGCAGTACGCGCACCCATCGCAGTTCTCATCCACGACCTCTGATATCGCGGCGTCAGTTTCGAGTTCGTCCTTGGATAGAAGCGTGGCGGCCCTCGACGCGGCAGCGTTCGCCTGGGTGATACTTTCCTCGACCAACTTGGGGGCGTGAGCGAGCCCGCACATGAAGACCCCGTCGACAGCAAAATCGACCGGTCTGAGCTTCATGTGCGCCTCGAGGAAAAAGCGATCCTGGTTCAACGGCACCTTGAACAGCTTGCCGACATCATCAGCGTCACCACGGGACACGATTGCAGGAGCGAGAACAATCAGATCACATTGAATATTGAGCTTCGCATTCAGGATCTGATCGAGAACGGATACGCGAAATCCGTTCTCAGCCAGAGATACCTGTGGCTTGCTGTCAACCTCGTAACGGATGAAACGCACTCCCTTCTCTCGCGCCTCACGGTAATGAATTTCCAGAAAACCGTATGTTCTTATGTCACGATAGAGCACATAGGCGTCGGTCCCGGGGAGTTTGTCTTTGATGAGCATAGCGTTCTTTACCGCCTGGGAGCAACAGACACGGCTGCAATACGGTCGTTCCTCCTCCCGTGATCCAACGCATTGGATCATCACCACTGATTTGATGCTCTGAAGCTCCGGATTGTTGCTCGCGATCCATTCCTCGAGCGTATGCTGGGTGATGACACGAGGATTTTTGCCATAGAGGTATTCGGTGGGCTCGTACTCGACGGCGCCGGTCGCGACTATCACGGCGCCGTGGCCTACCTCAGTCTCGGTCTCGCCACTCTTGATCGTGGACTTGAAATTGCCCACCGAGCCCTCGACCTTCGAGACCTCGCTGCCCAGGTGGACATCAATATTCGGATGGGAATTCACCCTCTCGACGGTCGCGGCCAATTGTTCCTGGGGGTCATTTCCGCTCAGGAGGCTGTGAATATTTCGTAAATTACCACCGAGTTCCTGCTCTCTTTCAACGAGATACACCTTGAAGCCCTGATCAGCGAGGTTCAGCGCCGCAGTCATACCCGCGATTCCGCCCCCGATTACGAGGGCGTTGTTATTCACTTTCAGGCTGCCCTTGTACTGCGGTTCGAGAAGCCTTGCCTTGGCCACGGCCATTCTCACGAGGTCTTTGGCCTTTCGCGTGGCCTCTTCCGGCACGTTCATATGCACCCACGTGCACTGGTCGCGGATGTTGGCCATCTCGAAGAGATATTCGTTCAGGCCGGCCTCGCGACAGGTGTTGCGGAAAAGCGGCTCGTGCGTCCTCGGGCTGCACGATGCGACCACCACGCGGTTCAGGTCGTGCTCGGCGATCAACTCGGTTATCTGCAGCTGCGTATCGGTCGAGCAGGTGTACAGATTGTCGTTTGCATAGACAACGTTCGGCATGGTCTTGGCGTATTCCACAATGCTCGGCACGTCGGCATAGCCGCCGATATTCCTGCCGCAGTGGCAGACGAATACGCCGATGCGAGGCTCTTGACCAGCCACGTCCTTCTCGGTTGGATACTCCTTGTGCGTGATAAGCGTGCCTCGTTCATCTTTCAGGAGCGCCATGGCCCTTGCAGCCCCGGCCGACGCCTCCATAACCGTCTCGGGAATGTCTTTCGGCCCGGCAAAAGGCCCGCACACATAGATACCGGGCGTGGATGTATCAACCGGCTCAAATTCCTGTGTCCGGGCAAAACCGTGTTCGTTCAGATCGATCCCGAATTTATCCGCCATTTCATCCACAGAGGCAGGCGGCCGCAGCCCCGTAGAGAGCACGACCATGCTGAATTCTTCCGTTGTAATCTGGCCGTCGTCTTTCAGGTAGGCGATCTTCAGATCCTTGGTGGCCGGGACCTCCTTGACTGAGGAAGGACGGCAGCGAATGTATCTGACGCCAAGCTCCTTCGCACGCTCGTAGTAGGCATCGAAGCCCTTGCCGAATGCACGCATATCGATGAAGAAGATCGTGCAATCGAGGTCAGGCTGGTGCTCCTTGGCGATGATTGCCTCCTTGGTTGCATACATGCAACAAACGCTCGAGCAGTAGCTGCATTCCGCATCCCGCGACCCAACGCATTGGATCCATGCAATCTTCTTGGGGTGCTTCTGATCGGATGTCCGCAGAATCTCGCCCAGATACGGCCCACTGGCTGAGAGAAGCCGCTCGAACTGCAGGCTGGAAAGGACATTCGCGTATCGGTCGTACCCCAATTCCTTCTTGAGCTCAGGGTCAAATTGCTCGTACCCCGGCGCCAAGACCACCGCACCGACGTAGACTTCCTCAAACTGGTCCTCCTGATCGTAGTCGATGGCGCCGGCCTGGCAGAAATCCTCGCATGAGCCGCATACGCCTTTGAGATAGTGCATACACCTGTCGCGATCGATCACAGCCACTTTCGGTATCGCCTGAGGAAAAGGTATGTATATTGCAGGCCGCGGCGCCATACCCATATCATATTCGGACAGAATGGGCCTGGGCTTGTTCAGCGTCACGTCACTGAGATCAATGCAATCCGTGGGGCAGACTACCTGACAGGCCCCACAGGCGATACATATCGGCGAGTGCTTGTCGTAGGGGACGGCTATCTTTCGTTTCGAGCCCCGATTGACGAAGCTCAGGGCGGCGACCCCCATCCGCTCCTCACATACCCTGGTGCAAAGCCCGCAAAGGATGCAGTCGTCGTTTTTCTTGGGGAAACGGGTCTCCTCGACTCCGTATTTCTTGGCCAAGTCTATGATAGTCCGCGAATCGGGACACCGCGCCAGCAGCAGCTCAAAGATGATCTTGCGGGTTTTCTGTACCCTTTCCGAGTTGGTTTGGACGACCTGGCCCTCCTGAGCCTGGTAAATGCAGGATGCCTGGACCCACGACGAGCCGCGAGAACCGCCCACTTCAACCAGGCATACCCGACAGGCGCCGTAGGGTATGAGAGACTTGTGATGGCAAAGGGTCGGGATCTCGATGTCGAGCTTCTCCGCTGCCTGGAGGATCGTCGTACCCTCTTCAACCTCAACCTTTTTGTTATCAATCGTAAGTGTAATCATTTTCCGCCTATTTCTCTTGAGTCAAATCGATAAGTTGTATCATCCTTCTTGTGTTCATACAGAAAATCGGTCTCAGGGTGGCCCGTGACAAGCGTATGTATAGTCTGGCCGATATCACCCATAGGTTTGCAGTCCGGATGGCTCATGCGGAACGTTGCCTTGACCGTCGTGCCCTCGCCGGGCTTCGACCTGATGTCGAACGTGCCGTCGCTCTCCTTGGCTGCCTGAGCCAGCAACGACAGACCCAGCCCGACTCTGCGAGTCGTCCTCGTCGTGAAGAATGGGTCGAGGGCCTTCTTGAGCGTCTCGGCGTCCATGCCCGTGCCGTCGTCGATGATTTCGATAGTCAGCAGGTCGTTGGCCCGGTCCTCGTTGATTCTGATCTCGATTCTGCCGGCCGAGGCAGAGATCGAGTTCTCTACGATATCCAGGATGTGCAGCGACAAATCTTCCATCTTTTCTGTGACAATCCTCCTTCCGCCTTCACACCTCAACGCTTTTCTTATCTCATCGAACGAGGCATTCTCGACAGCGAAAGCCGTCGTGCTCTTGCCGATATCGCTCAGGAAGTGAGCGTCGGACGAACTGACAACAGGATAGTCGTAGCCCTGCCTGTCCGTAGCTCGCGGCGACACTTCCACTGCGTCGAGCTTGAGGTCTCTGGGGATAAATCCTAATTGCCCGATCAGGCTGAATCGCTCGCGGTCAATATGAGAGGCGATTGCCAGCCCTTCCCGCTCATGGATTGCATCCACGATTTGCTCTACCGTAAGGGAGGTGGCCCCGATAAGCAGTCTGCGGTTCGTCCCGACCTCGCGGTCCCATTCATCCACCACCGTCTGAGGCCCGAAAGCTTCGGCGTCATTTTCGCCGGGAAGGTTTTCATAGATCATATGCTGCAGGTCCATCAGGGGCTCTTCTGCTCCGAGCAGAGCTAGGATATGCACCTCCTCCCGCGAGGTTACCTCGATGCCGCCAATGACCGCAAGCCCCTCGCGCGCGCCGGCCTTGGCTACGGCGCTTACATTCTCGGCTGAGTTATGGTCGCATATCGCAATCATATCCAAACCAATTCGACCGGCCTGCTTGACAATCGCCGCTGCCTTCATTTCAGGCTCGGCACACGGCGAAAGGCACGTGTGCAAATGCAGGTCGGCCCTGATAGTCCTTATCATCCCATTCCCGAGATACCCAATTCGTACAATCTGCCGACCAGTTCAAAGGCAGGCAGCTCCGATACCATAATTACGATCTCTTCTTCTTCGGCCTTCTCGACGGTTTCCTGTTCCGGTTCTCTGCTGTTGACCAGAATGATCCCGGCAAGGTCTTTCATGCTGGCAATGGCCACTATATTCTGATGGATCTGCAACGTAATCCAGATATTGTCTTCCTTGCTGTTGGCCAGAACATCGCTGAGAAGGTCGCTGACGTACCCGCCGGAGACCTCGCGTTCCAAGCTCCCTTTCGCGGACCTTACGTTCAGATTCAGTATCTCAGCCAGTTTATTCAGCTTCACTGTTGGCCCCGCTTTCTGTGGCGATACTAAAATGAAGCTGCGTTCCTTTCCCGACGGTGGACCGCAGCACCATCTTGTTCGAACACCTGCGGATGTTGTCCAGGCCCATGCCGGCTCCGAATCCCATATTCCTGACCCATTCCGGCGCAGTCGAATACCCCGGTTTCAGGGCCTTTTTGACATCCGGAATGCCGGGGCCGGAATCCTCCACCCTTACAAATATCTCGTGCGGTTCTACGCTCACCAGCACCTTGCCCCCTTCCGTATATATGACCAGATTCATCTCAGCTTCATAGGTAGCGATGGCGACCCGGCGGACGACCTGAGGATCGAGCCCCAGACGTCGCAGCGTAGTCTTCAGGCGGCTCGCGCCTTCGCCGGCGCGTTTGAAATCCTTGCCCGGTATGTCATATTCGAACGACAGCACCACTTTGTCCGCCAGGATATCCTCGAAGAAGTGTCTTACACGCCGACGGTAAAGCTGCTCTTCCTCCTTCTGGCTGACCTCCAGCTTTCTGAGCAGGCCCTCGATGATATTGCCCTTGGTGATGATGCCCACCAGCTTCTCTGTGCTGCGGTCGATCACGGCGAATCGGCCGAATCCGAGCTGCTCGAACCTGTTGACCGCCTGGACAAGATGCTCATCGGCGCAGAGAGTCCGAACGTCTTTGGTCATCTTCTCGCCGATCGGGCAGTCAGGCTGGTGTTCGGCCAGCCACCCGATGAAGTCCTCGATGCTGACAATCCCAACGAGCTTGCCGCCATCGACGACCGGCGCGCCCGAGATACGTTTTTCCCTGAGGATGTTTCGCAGTTTGCTCATGGGTGTGTCGGGGCTGACCGTGATCACGTCGGTCGTCATCACGTCACTGACCCGGATCTCGTAGATCAATTCCTGAACCTTGCTGATTCTGTCGTCCATAACCAACGGCAAACACCCTGCTGCGAATTATTTCTTCTTATAATCCGAACGGCCCCGGAGCCCGGCCTTCCATAGACGGCCGCACGACTCAAACAAAGGAACGTGCGTCGTTAACAACGGAATATTACTGGATTCCGCCACTTCAATGGTCTCCTTGTCGGGCTTTTTTCCCCGGACAAAGCATATCGCTGCTAGATCCGCCATCTCCGCCGTCCGGACGACCTGTGGATTAGTCAGGCCCGTCAGTAACAGCGCTCCCGGCATGGCGACGGCCAACACGTCGCTCATCAGGTCCGCCCCTGCGACCATCTTAACCTCTTGGTCGAGATTGTCGCCTCCCACCATAACTTCCGCTTCCAGAATCTTTATAATATCGTTTAAAGTCATTCTACAATCACCGCATCGAACTTGCATGCATCCACACAGATCCCGCACTTGATGCACTTGTCCTGAATGATTTTGTGCGGTTCTTTCGCTTCGCCTGTGATTGCCATCTCGGGGCACTTCTTCGCGCAGAGCGTGCAACCCGTACATTTCTCCGCGTCGATGCCGTAAGTGATAAGCGCCTTACACGCCCCCGCCGGGCATCGCTTCTCATTGATATGCACTTCGTATTCATCCTTGAAGTGCTGCAATGAGCTCAACACGGGATTCGGGAGGCTCTGGCCCAATCCGCACAGAGAAGCCTCCTGAACGGCCTTGCCCAGCTCCTCGAGCAGTTCGATATCTCCTTGCTTTCCATCGCCGTTGCATATCCTTTGCAAAATCTCAAGTAGCGCAAGCGAGCCTTCTCGGCAGGAGGTGCACTTGCCGCATGATTCGTCGTTGGTGAATTCGATGAAGTACTTGGCCATCTCGACCATACATGTATTCTCGTCTATAACGACCATGCCGCCGGAGCCCATCATGGAACCTGCCTCCTCCAATCGCTCGTAGTCAACGGCCAGATCGAGGAGGCTGGCCGGGATAAATCCGCCCGAAGGTCCGCCTGTCTGAACCGCCTTGAACGCCTTGTTCTTGGGAATCCCCCCACCGATATTAAAAACAATCTCCCGCAGCGTGATGCCCATCGGCACCTCGACCAGACCTGCATTGTTGATATTCCCCGCCAACGAGAAGACCTTGGTTCCCTTGCTCTTCTCGGTTCCGATCTCCGCAAACCACTTCGCCCCCCAGTTAATGATCACAGGCACATTCGCCCAGGTCTCGACGTTGTTGATAACGACGGGTTTTCCCCACAGGGTCGTCCGCGGAGGCCTTTGTCTCGGCTCGGGTATCCTTCCTTCAATCGAGGCCACCAGGGCCGTCGTCTCGCCGCACACAAACGCACCGGCACCTCTGAAAATCTGCAAGTCGAAATCAAACCCTGAGCCCAGGATATCCTTGCCCAACAAGCCGTATTCCCTAGCCTGCTCTAAGGCCAGTTGCATTCTCTTGACGGCAAGCGGATACTCTATCCGCAGATAGACATACCCGCTGGAAGCCCCCACCGCGTATGCTCCGATAGCCATCCCTTCGATGATCGAGTGTGGATCCGCTTCGATGATGCTCCTATCCATAAATGCCCCGGGATCGCCCTCGTCGGCATTGCAGACGACGTACTTGGGAGTCCTTGGGTCTTTCCTTCTACTTTCCCACTTGCGCCCCGTCGGGAATCCGGCTCCGCCGCGCCCCCGCAGACCCGAATCGGACACCTCCTTGATGATCTCTTCCTGCGTCATCGATGTCACCACCTTGGCCAGCGCTTTGTAACCGTCTCTGGCGATGTACTCATCGATCTTGTCTGGATCGATCAAGCCGCGGTTGCGCAGAGCAATCAGCCTCTGATCCTTGAAGAACGGAATCGAGCGGAGCTCAGGTATAGGGCTTACTTCGCCGGGAGGGACGTACATCAGGCTCTTGACAGGCCGGCCCTTGAGAAAATGCTCCTCGACAAGGTTCGGGATGTCTTTGCCCTGGAGCTTCTGGTAGAAGATACCGTCAGGCTGCACTATCAGGATCGGCCCGTTCACACAGAGCCCGCTCGCCCCCGTAGGCACCACGAGAACATCCTCATCCAGTCCCTGATTCTTTATCTCGGCATCCAGAGAATCCCTGATATCGAGCGCGCCGTTCGATATGCAGTTAGTGCACGTGCAGATCATTACGTTTGTAATATGTGGCATTGTCGCAATCCCCTTAAAGCGTTCTCTCGCTCCCGGCCGCAAGCACGTATTCTTTTACGATCTTGCCGCCAAGGACATGCTCGGAGAAAATCTTCTTTGCTTTCTCAGCAGTGAGGTCAACATACTTCACGGCCGGCTTGTCTTTCTCTTCAATAGTAACCATGGGCTCACGGCTGCAGAGACCCGCACAACTGGAGATGCTCAGCAGAACATCTTTGGCATCCGACTTCTCGATCTCCTCGGTCAAAGATTTCATCACGTTCCTGGCACCGGCGGCAATGCCGCAGGTGCCCATGTGGACGATGACCTTGATCCTGCATGAGCCCTCTCTGAGGAGCATTGTCCTTTTGATCCTCGCCGCAATGCCATCAAGGTCTTCAGGTCTTATCTTCGACATTGCTTCGTCTCCTTTCTACGCGTACTTGCCCAGCACATCCGGAATCATCGTCAGGTTAACATATCCGTATATGTCATCGTCGACCGTTATCACGGGCGACTGCCCGCAGCAGCCGAGGCAACTGACAGTCTCAAGGCTGAATTGCTCATCTTCGGTGACACCGCCAATCTCGATATTCAGCTCTCTCTCAAAAGTCTCCAGTATTCGCTGAGCACCTTTCACATAGCACGCCGTGCCGATGCAGATGCGGATCAAGTGCTTGCCCTTCGGGGTAAGGCTGAATGCATTGTAGAAGCTTGCGATCCGGAGGATGTGCTCGAGGGGAATCTGTTTGATCTCAGCTATCCGGCAAAGGGCCTCCGAAGGCAGCCAGTTGAACTCCTCGTTGACGTCGTGAAGGATTGGGACGATGATCTCCCGCCCGCCCGAGTACCGCCCAAGGATGTCGTCCACTTTGGTCTTCATGCCTTCTTCCATCTGAACCGGAGCCCGCCCCGGCTGATCCAGGTAGACAATGTTGTTGACCAGGCAGTTCTCCACGCACTCGCCGCAGCCGGTGCACTTCTCCGGGTCCACCGAGCGTGCCTTTTTCCTGATTTTCACGCTGAAGTTGCCCGCTTCTCCCTCGATCGACTCTATCTCCGAGTAAGTCAGCTTCTCGATATTGAGGTGTCCTCCGCAGTCGACCATACGCGGTGCAAGGGTGCACATGGCACAGTCATTGGTCGGAAAGGTCTTGTCGAGCTGAGCCATGACTCCACCGATACTGGAACCTTTCTCCACCAGGTACACCTTGAAACCCGCCTCGGCCAGGTCGAGGGAGGCCTGCATTCCTCCTACCCCTGCTCCGACGACGAGAACCGCACCAACTTTCCGTTTAGCTTCCTTAATCATTGATTATTCCTTCCGCACTCACAAAATGCTTCTGTATCCCCAGTTGTTCCGCGGGTATTCCGAGCGCCAATCCAATGAGCTGGGTGAAGTAAAATACAGGCAAACCATACCTCGTATCGTATTCCTGTTCCACTTCAGGTTGCCGCGTGTCCAGATTTGCGTGACAGAGAGGGCACGCAACGGAGATAGCATTTGCTCCGACCGCTTTCGCTTCTTCGAAAATATCGTGGATCAACTTGCGGACCACATCTGTCTCCGTCAGTGAAAACGCGCCGCCGCAGCAGTCTGTCTTGTACGACCAGTCGAGCGTCTTAATACCTATAGAACGAAGAAGGAGGTCCATACTCATTGGATATTCACATTCATCGAACTGCATCACTTTCGGCGGCCTGGTCAGCAAGCATCCGTAATAGCAGACCACATTCAAACCGGAAAGCTCCTTCACTTGCGCGCCGGCAACATCAACTCCGTTGGAAAATATCTCGAGGGGATGAAGGATCTTTGTCTCTTTCGGCAATTGCTCGTCGAAGATTTCGCCGAGCTGAGCCTCCAGTTCGGGATTATTGTTAGTTGCATGGAGAGCATGCTTCAAACGGGTAAAACAGGCGGCGCAGGGCACGACAATCTCGCCCAGTCCCATCGCTTCCGCCGCAATGAGACTGTGGAGCGGAAGTGCGATAGAAAGAAGCTTGGAGTAGGAATGCGCCGAAGAGGCACCGCAACAGATCCAGTCATTGATTTCCAGCAGTGTTATGTCAAGTTTCTTGCAAACCGCCCTGAACGATATGTCATACTCGGATGCGGTAGAATGGAGCGAGCATCCTGGGTAATAACCATACTTCGGGGTCATAGTCAGACTGCCCCCCTTCGACCGCGTTTCTCGAGCTTCATCGCCCTGCCATAGATTCTTCTCGCGGTCCGTGCTCCCTTGAATTTGGGTAACAATTTGAGTTTACCTTTCCGAAGCATGATCATTCCGAGCTTTGCGTCTTTGAGAAACTCGAACGTCTTGAGTTTCAGATTCAGAATCATACCGAGCTCGAACATTCTTCCGAAGTTCTTGATATGGTCCACCATCACTTTGTCGAACGTCGCCACGCGGGGGACAGCCGCTTTTTTCCCCTTGCGGTTTCCGATGATTTTTACGGCATCCATTACCGCTGCGATATCGATTTCCTGGGGACACCTCGTAGAACAGGTTTCGCACGACGAACACAACCACATTGTTTTGCTATGAAAGACCAGATCATCCAGGCCGAGGCGGATGGCGTGTATGATTTGAGCAGGTGTGTGATCCATGGCATATGATACCGGGCAGCCGGCCGAACATTTTCTGCACTGATAACAGAGATTGACATTCTCGCCGCACTCGCGAAAGATCGCGTCAGCGAACTCCGACTGCGCAGGAATCGTATATTCATTCTCCATGGTTTCGCTTCTCCTCTAACAATCAAGATTGGGTTACTTCAGATGTTGGTATAACCATTTGATGCGTTCTCAATTAAATAACTGGATTCGCCGGATATGTTGATCACCAATCTTTTGCAGGGCACCTAATTCCTTAGTAGGGTAAGATTCTCTACCTGAGAGAAATTCTTGTTTGTAACTTTTAGAGTACTAATTTTACTATTTCCATGTTATTTAATCTACTTTATCTTAATTTAACACGATCGTTTTTACTATACAACCAATAAAATGTCAACTTTTATTTATTTTTTTTATGTAAAGGAAATAAATTGCGCATATAAAAATATCTCACTATCACTCTATCGAAAGGTTAGAAATGGCACGCCATCACGGGTCCGCAAAAGGCATATTATCCATAATCCCATATCATAACATATTAGGGAAGGTCAATTTAGGGAAGGTCAATAACAAGTTAAGCACAAAGAGAGGCAGAAACGCACTCTCTGCACTTAAATAACAAAATTACAACAATTTCAAGTTTGATATTGACAAAACTTTCTGAAATCCCGTAAAATTTCCCCCAGTATTATGGGCCTGGACTTTTCAGGCATTCCGCTCGGAGCTATATCCTTCAAGTCCGATTGAGGCGGGATCGCGTCCTCGGACATTGAGGCGCTTGAATAATCTTGGTTCGCTACCACGGTGTTGATTAGAGAGGAGGAGCCCTATGGCTGTCAAGGTGTCGTCGGAGTGGCTCAATGCATGCTCCGGCTGTGAGATATCTATCCTCAACATTGGAGATGTCATACTCGATCTCATTCCGGAAAAGATCGAGCTCGTGCACATCCCCGCCCTAGTCGACAGTAAGTACTTCGGTCCGCTCGGCGATGGCGATAAGCTTACCCTGCCCGAAGCGACGGTGGGTTTGATTTCCGGTGGTGTTCGCAATGAGGAACATGTGGAAGTCGCCGAGGAGATGCGCAAAAAGGTGGACATCTTGATCGCCCTGGGGACCTGCGCTACTGACGGCGGTATCCCCGCCCAGGCAAACATCTGGAAGAACGAGGATGTGCTCGCCAAGATATTCGGGGACTGTCCGACCCACGAGCCCGCATCCCCCCCCACCGAGGTGATACCGGCTTACACGGAGAGTGTGAAAGCCGTCGATGAAGTTACCAAGGTGGACATCTTCCTTCCCGGGTGCCCTCCGCATCCGGATTGGATCGCTGACGTTCTTCTCGCGCTCCTCGACGGCAAGACCGAGTGGGCATTGGAGGAGAGAAGCGTATGCGATACCTGTCCGGTGATTCGTGAAAAGAAATCCGGGGCGGGAGCAGCAATCAAGCGGCCACTCGAGAACTACGAGTACAATCCCGATGAGCCGCTCGACAAGATGCGTTGCATCATGGAGCAGGGCTACCTGTGCCCCGGGGCCGTTACACGCGCCGGTTGTGCCGGCAAGAGCGGGGCGCCGCGCTGCGTGCAGGCTCGTCAGGCATGCCGTGGCTGCTTCGGTCCTATACGCAAGGGCGCCCGCCCATTGGTTGACATGATGGGCGCACTGGCCTCTGTCGGTCAGGATTCGAAAACCGTTACCGATCGTAGAGCGATGCTCAACAGATTCGTCGGCGCGCACGGAAACCTGCGCCCGCTTCCCACAAAGAAGAGGTAACAATGACCGATTTCATACCGGTCTATTCAGAAAGTATTCTCTTAGTATTCTCTAATGGAGGTTGAGCTAATGGCAAAAACGATCAACATTCAGCCTATCACCCGGATTGAAGGACACGCCCGGGTCGTTGTCCGGCTGGATGATGCAGGTAATGTTGACGATGCCAAGTTTCATGTATTTGCCCTTCGTGGGTTCGAGAAGTTCTGCGAGGGCAGGCCCGTTGAAGAGATGCCGCGCATCGTCAACCGTATCTGTGGAATCTGTCCCTGGAATCACCATCTGGCTTCGGCCAAGGCAGCAGACAAGGTGTTTGGCGTAACTCCCACTCCCACGGCCGTGAAGCTGCGCCGGCTGGCTCAGCACCTGGCCTATATCCCGGACAAGCTGCTGCACTTCTACTTCTTGGCAGCGCCCGATTTTGTCATGGGGCCCGATAGCGATCCGGCCACCCGTAACATCATCGGCATAGCAGTGGCCAATCCCGACCTGGGCAAGAAGGTCGTTCACATGCGCCAGGAAGGTGCGATGGTCCTGGAAAAATGGTTGGGCAAGGTCATTCACCCTGTCGCTGCCGTCCCCGGCGGTTTCACGAGGCCGCTGCTCGAGGAGGAACGCAAGGAGTTACTGGAAAAGACCAAAGAGCAGTTGGAGTTCGCCAAATTCACGATTAAGTTCGCCAAGGAAGAGGTGTTCCCCAAGTACCTCGACACCGTCAAGGTACTCGGTGTGATCAACACGGGTTTTATCGGCACGGTGACTGAAGACGGCACCCACGAAATCTACGATGGCAAGCTGCGTCTGATGAAGCCCGACGGCACATACGACGACTTCACATACGATGAGTATACAGACCATATCGGGGAAAAAATCTATCCCTGGACCTATGCGAAAATGCCCTACGCCAAGAAATGGGAGAACGGAGAGCTTTCATTGGATCTGGAGAACCCGAAGGGTGTCTACCGCAGCAACACCTTGGCACGCATCAACGTATGTGATCAGATGAGCACTCCGGAAGCTCAGAAGGAACTGGATCATTTTCGCGAGCAGTTTGGCCGTCCCTCCCAGTTGACTCTGCTCTATCACTGGGCGCGCCTCATCGAGCTCGTCAATAACTGCGAAACGGCGGTTCAGCTCCTCGAGGATCCGGAAATCACCGGCCGCGATATCCGCGCCGACGTGGTTGTCAAGGGCGGTCGCGGAGTAGGCTGCGTGGAAGCTCCGCGCGGGACACTGATCCACGACTACACCGCCGACGACGACGGCTTCATTACGAAGGTGAACCTCATCGTGGGCACGACCCACAATATGGCACCGATCAACATGTCCGTCACGCAGGCGGCGCAGGCGGTCATCAAAGACGGCACGTACGACCAAGGAGCTCTCAACAGGATTGAGATGGCCATACGTGCCTACGATCCTTGACTCAGCTGTGCAACTCACCGCCTGGATGGCGGTCTTGACATGGAAGTCAGCATCATCGATTCGCAAGGAAACGAGATCGATACGCTGCGAAATTTCTAGCGTGTCGTTCGGCGTGCCTCCCGCGAGCGGGCTTTGGTCGCGCTTCAGAAGGGAATAAACGGAATATTCCTTCGGTATGTCGGATTGATTCAAGAGAGGCTACAGGGACATCTTTCCCTGTAGCCTTTTTCAAACTCCCTTCCAACTCCGTTCATGCGCCCCGTCACGCGGATGACTCTCTCCATCTCAACGTATGCTTTCAATTAATGCTACAATTAATTCTATGAATACTGATATAATGAGCGGGCGCTGCTCCATGAATCAAAAAGCCATTATTTTGAAAGGGCATTACGATGAAAGTCCCATCTATCGGAAAAGCTGCTTTCCCCATCGCATTGCTGTCGATCCTTTTACTTGCTGTTTCCTGCGGGCCCGGCCCCGCTGTGAAGTACTACAATGAAGGCGTGGATGCTGCTGCGAGGGACGACCTAGATGAGGCTGTAGTACTCTGGAAGAAGGCTCTCAAGCACAGGCCTGACGACGCAGCTACCCACTACAACCTCGGATTGGCCTTGCTTCGCCTGGAACGCTACCAGGAGGCTGAATTGGAATTTCTCGAATCCACCATCCTCATTCCGAGCGATCACGAGGCCCAATACGGGCTCGGCAAGAGCCTCGAGATGCAGAACAAATTGGTGGAGGCGAGAAATGCGTACGAGCGGTCGGTCCATCTGAAACCGAATTACGTGCCGTCGATGATAGGACTTGCTTCATGTGCGCTCAAACGGGGACATAACCGTTCCGCCGAACGATACGCCTCGGATGCAATCAAATTCGACTATAGAAATGATGAAGGCAATTTCATACTCGCCGAAGCGCTATTTCGCATAGGCAACTACCAGGATGCACACGCCCAGCTGCTCACTGCACAGAAATTCATACACGATAATCCCAAACTATATCTGCTGTTGGGAAAGATTACGTACGCGCGCCATATGTACAAAGACGCATTGGATGCGCTGAAAACCGCTCGGTCGAGAGGCATCGCTAATACGGAGGTGTTTCTGTATCTCGGGTTGACGACCCTTGCACTCGAAGATTACGATGGAGCGGAAACGTACTTTCGACTGGCTCTCTACAAGGATGAAAACGAAGCAAGGGCCTGGAAAGGTCTGGGCGGTACATACGTGAAGACGGAAGACTGGGACAAGGCGCTCGAGGCATATTCGAACGCGAATCGTCTGGCTCCGGACGACTACGAAACGACGCTCGGCTTGGGCGTCGTTTATCTCAATACCGGTCGATTCGAAGAAGCGGTTCAGACGTTAGAGGCTGTTGAAATGGATCCTGAACGACCTCCCCGAACGCTCTACTACCTTGGACACGCATACATGAGGTTGGGAAATACGGACGAAGCAGCTAATAAATTCAGGTCGTTTCTCGAAGAATGGAAGGGAGACCTAAGGCTCAATGTCGAAGTTCGGGGCATACTCGATGCCATATCACCGTGATACTCGTTCCGTTCGCCCGATCGTTGCTTCAGGATTGAAATAGAGAACAATAAAAACTCCTGATAAAATGAAGATCCCCCCGATCACCTCCAGGGTACTCGGCGCTTCTTGGAGGATAATCAACGCCAACAGACTCGCCCCCACCGGTTCACCAAGAACGGCTATTGTAACGATTGTCGGTCTCAAGTGTTTAAGCGTCCAATTGAAGATGGAATGGCCGATCACCTGGCACACGAGCGCCAGCAATAGACAGTAGAGGTAGCTTTTCCATGAAAATCCTAAAATGTCGACACGGAATACGAGCATCAGTATCGTCAACACGAATGCTGCGGATGCATAGACTGGAAAGATATAGCTGATAAGCGAGAGGTTTTTTCGGAGCCGGCTTCCAACGAGAAAATAACCCGCCGCCGCGACCGCCCCCGCCAGAGCAAGCAGATCACCCTTCCACCTCTCCCCTTCCACGAACAGATCGCTTCCGCCGAGAATGACGCCACCGAAGATCGCCAGAATCAATCCTGCCCAGAATATCCTCGAAACCCTCTCCTTGAGGATTAGAATCGTATACAGTGCTATGAAAAACGGTGTGGTGGCAACGAAGACGACACTGTTAGTGACTTTCGTAAGAGACAGGGATGTTATCCATGAGAGGAAGTGCATGGAGAGAAGAAAACCGGAAAGCAGGAGCAAAAGAAAATCACCGCCGGCCAGTTTCTTGATTTCCGTTCTAAAAGCCTCCGATCGAATTGCCCAGGGGACCAGCAGAACGGCTGCGAATATCATTCGTAGAGCGGCAATCGCCAGAGGATGAATATTTGCCAGCCTGATGAAAACAGCGGCAAACGAGATTGAAATAATGCCGATCATGAGTGCCGCGTATAATTTGGAAATGCGCATTTGCACAAACGAGCCCTCTTTCAAAGGTGTTTGTTTATTATATTGAAGATTGCCTCTCTTTCGAGTACATTTTGTATCAAATGCCGGTTGAAAAAAAGGAAAACATGCAGAACGGGAAAAAGGACAGAGTCCTTGGAGACGAGTGGCTTAATTGGATCGATCACGGCAGTGAGGAAGAGATACACGAAGGGAAACGCACTTTTCTGCTGCTCTCGGTGATCGTCATGGCTCTTTTTCTCGCTTTTGTCCTGCTCTTCTGGTACCTCGTGCGGCCGCGTTTCGAGCTCTACGGCAGACCGTACTTCGTCGTCCTATCCATCTTCCTCCTCGCACTCGCTGCTTTCATTCTCGTCTGGTTCATCCTCCTCATGGTGGCCGTTCTCTCGCGAAACAATTACCTCAACGTCTGTCTTCAAAAAGGCAACAGTTTCTTCATCACCATCTTTCCCTTTGCAATAAAGATGGCAGCGATGTTCGGAATATCGTGGGATCGTGTCGGGCATTCGTATATCAAAGTCAGTAACAGGCTGGCTCTCGCCGCCCAGGGTGAAGGCCCGATACTTGCGCTCCTGCCGAGATGTCTGAATAAAGAGGTGAAAGCTACGATCAAGGATCTTTGCACGGAATTCCCTGGAGTAGTCCCCTATACCGCACCGGGAGGGAACGTGGCGAGACGGATCATACGCGACAACAATCCACGTGCAATCGTCGCCGTTGCTTGTGAGCGGGATCTCGTGAGCGGAATCCACGATATCGCGCCCCATATCCCCGTTATCGGAATCCCCAACAAACGTCCCTCCGGCCCCTGCAAGGATACTTTCGTCGATGTCGACGAATTCCGTTCGGCGCTCCAATTCTTCTGCAGCAGATCTTAACTTCCCGTATGGCACGTAACTTGTAACACTTTATCCTGGTTTAGAGCTATTGGATAAATGCCTATGCATTATTTTGTTATGTTATAGCAACCAGGTTTCATGTAAGGGGTGAACCGGTATGGCACATCAAATACGACAGGCATACGTTGAGAATTCAGCGGAGAGCATCGCGGGCGCCATCAAAAGCAGGATTCGAGTCATTTTAGTGGCGGGCATGTTGGCAGTTGCCTTGACCTTTGGGTTATCCTTCTATTTCGCAGTCGTTTCGAACACGACCGCCGTTGCCCGACAGGTCCCCGAACTCGAAACCGTGGTAAGCAAATTAAAAACGCTTCTCGTAGTCAATACATTCGTTTTCGCTCTGATTATCATAGCTTCGTTCTTCGTTCTCTCCATGCTCCTGACTTCCAGGCTCTTCAGACCACTCGGCACCCTTCAGGAAGGGCTCATGGCGATTTCAAAGGGCACGCTCCCGCAGGAAATAGAAACGGCAAGCGATAGTCCGCTTTCCTCTCTCCAAGTGACATTGAAGGAAGCGATCTGCCGACTCCATGAGAAGGAAACGAGGGAGATCGAGAAGCTCTCTAAATGCATCGAAAACGGATCCGAAGTGGAGTGTCGAGCGTTAATTTCATTGATACTGCAGGAAAAAAATGCCTTCCTCGGCATCGGCGGCAATGAAGAATCCGATACGGGACCGCACGAAGCAGCAAATCCTTTATTCATGCAACCCGTTGAATAGGCATCGCGTATCCGGTGTGTTTCGGCATCACTGCATACCAGAATCTGCGAGGGGTGTAATTCTGATCAGGGTGACGTACCCGAGCTGCCTCTACCATTGAGAAGATCGGCAATCGAATCGATCAAATCGCCCGAATTGAATGGCTTTTGCATCAGCAGATCGGCTTCGACCGGTTCTTCGAGCTCCTCCGTGGCGAGATCGCGCGCTGTGAGAATGATTATCGGTACGTTGCCGAATTCATCGTCGTGCTTTAAAATATTGCAGACCTTGTAGCCGTCTATGAGGGGAAGCATCAGGTCGAGGATCACCAGATCGGGACGTTCTTCGCGGGCCTTCTGTATTGCTTCCTGTCCATCGAATGCGGTAACCACTTCATACCCGGCATGCTCCAGGGTGAATTGCAGTATTCGTGCAAGATGCACCTCATCATCAACGATCATTATCTTAGAAGGCATAGTCATTCCTTTGCCAGATAAGGGAATCCCGGTAAAAACCCATTGACGTTTCTGAAAATTCGTCTTTCAAAAGCCGATCTAGAAAGTAACGTGCCATTTCAAGCTCTTCACAGCCCAAATTACACAACCCTCTCAACGCAAATTACACAACCCTCTCAACGCAAATTACACAACCCGCTCAACCCAAATTACAATCCAAATTACTCCCTCGACACGCCGAGACCGATATGATATAATAAATATGTATCAGACAGAAGCTTGAAGCGATTTGATTAAATTCTAAATTAAGTTACTTCTATAACTTGTTGGAGGGCAATAAGATGAAGAAATTAAGTAAGGCTGCTTTAATCACATGCACCGTCGCCGTCTGTCTTATCCTTATGAGCCACACCGTATTGGGAGCGGCGGCGGAGATAACGAAGACCGTGACGCCGATAGGGGGAGGCGGATTCCTCGTTCGCATCAAGGTCAGGGCGACAGGCTCGAGCATTTATGCCCTCAAGTTGTCCGATCCGCAGGCGGGAATACTCGATGTCTATGCACCGAAGGGCTGGTGCATCGTCGCTGATGACGGCGATTTTCTCTCCAGAACGGCCGGAACGCCGATCACATCAAAGAGGTCGATCGAGTTCATCATATATTCGAGTACCGATGACATCAAATACTCCTGGGCCGTCTTTGACCCGATGAAACAGATCGGCAAGCCTGGAACGTTATAGGGCATAAAAAGCTAGTCATGCTATCCCGGGGTGATCGCCACGCGTGAGGATGATCACCCTGGGTTTTTTTATGGGGGAAGAATCTAGCGCTCTTTGATCAGGTAATTGCCGACATCAACGTCTCTTGTTTGTTGGTCTATGATTTCGGTGATTTCGCGAACGTATGTCCTGCCATTCGAGCTTTTATCATTGAGATCGATCACGATGTCGTCCGTAACGTCGTTGTCAGCACCATCTCTGAGAATTCTCACGAGCGGCAATCCGCCATGGCTCTTGTTAATATCTATGACCAGAGCCGTTTCTCCGGTGCTTAATTTCAATACACTGCCGATAGGCACATTACCCAACACGCTGTAGAACACGTCGAGAACCCTCGGGTGAAACTCCGCGCCCTTATCCTCGAACATCATTCTGATAGCGCCGTACGGGCTCAATTGCTTGCGGTACGGGCGCTTTGTCGTGAGGGCATCATAGCTGTCGGCGATACGCACGACATGGCTGGCAATATGGAGCTTGCGGCCGTGTTTCGGCAGCGGGTATCCTTTCATGTCATACCGCATGTGGTGCTCGTAGGCGACGAGCCTGCTTATATTGTCAATGCCCTCATCCCTCAGGATTTTTTCACCGTAGACAGGGTGTTTCTTGACGACGAGCCACTCGGCCGGCGTCAAACGCTCTGTCTTGTGGATAATCTCCTTTGGAATGTACAGCTTCCCGATATCATGCAGAAGCGCCGCCCGACTCATGGAATCGATTTCTTCTTCGCTGCACCCGAGGAACTTTGCAATGGCGGTTGTAATAACCGCGACATTGACGGAGTGACTGAATGTATAGTTATCAAAATTCTTGAGTGAATCCAGAAAAAGCAGAATCGGCGTCTGTTTTCCGCTGTTTCCGACAAGCTTTAGAATCCTGTTTCCCGCTCTTGCGGCCTCACCGGTTTGTATTTTGTCCGATTTCTGCAGCACTTTGCTGATATCTTGCCCCAATTGGCTCTCTTGCTCGTTCTCATTCAATACCACATCAGGTGTCTCATCCTTGGGCCTTTCCTCTGCGGACGGACGTTCGATGTCATCGTCCGATTCGTAATGCATACTATGCCTGATCCTGATATGGCTGATCTTTCTCCATGCTTCGTTGAGATCCATCGTTCTGTCGTTTCTCGAGGCACTTTCCAGGATCTCGATAAAAGCCTCGACTTCCTCCTTTGTCATCCCCTCGGAAAAATCGATCTCGCCGATCGAGAGCTTTCCGAGTGTTTCGCGGAAAAGATGAATCTCCCTGTTGTTCCCGGAAGTAATATCCATTTCAAAGTTGAGGAAGTATATCGAACCGTCCGAAATTCTGAGTGTCACTGTTTTCTTGGATTGCACAAATATATCGAGACGCATAAAGGCTTCACTGAGCGCCTTCTTCACGGATGGATATCCCGAAGGAAACAGTCTCCGCTGCATGAGCAGTCGCGCCAAACTGTCTATGACTTCCTTGAATCTTTGGTATTCAGCGGGAAGCGCCTCGAGTACTACTTGTGCCATTCAAATACCTTACGTCAGTGGAGTGTAGACACACTTCAACACACGGATAATAAGCAAGTATTATGCCCGTAAATTCTTGGCGGACAAAAAGTTATAACTACTTGAAAAACAAGGGATTGAACTTGGGGCCGAAGTCGAGTATAGTATTGTCACAATGGTGTTTGACGAGCGTTTTACCATGTACCCTGCGGCAAAGCGGCTGCTGGCGATTCTCATAATATTTTCGCTCTTTTTTGGTTGCTCCCTTGTTCCCAAGAAAAAGGATGCCCTCGAAGAGGACTTTTTAGACCCGATTACAGATGAGGAACGCAGAGCCGTCTGGGAAGAAATAGCGGAACTGCGAACGCAGATTATAAACGATTATGATAATGCCGAGCTCCATCGGAAACTCGCCGTCAAATACCGCCTCGCCGGCACCCCACGCTCGAGGCTCTTGTCGACCGAGGAGATAGACAAGGCCATACGGCTGGATCCTCTCAATGCGCTCAATTACGTGGAAAAAGGGCTGACCCTCCGGGCACGCTGCTTCTACGGCGATGCGGAGCATGCCTTCAACCGCGCAGTCGAAATCGATCCTAAATGTTTTGAAGCCTACCATCAACTTGCCCGCCTCGAGCGGCGCGAGTATCAAAAGACGATGTGTTTTCCCGAGCATTTGCGCAAATCGATCGGCTATTACAAGAAGGCCTACCGAATCGATCGAAAAGACGAAGAAGTGCTGTTCTGTCTCGGATTTCTACATATGTTCCGGCAGATGTTCGTATCCGCAAAAAAATACGCCAAGAAAGCCGTAACGTATCATCCAGACAGTTATCGGGCTCATCTGCTGCTCGCCACTGTCTATTATCAGATCATGGAATTCGAAAATTCGGAAAGTGAATTCAATGCCGCTTTCGAAATCATGGACGAAGAGACACGCGGAATTTACGAGGATATATCACCCGTCCTCCCACCTGATCAAAGAGAGCTGTACCTCTCCTCCGCCTCCGGGAAAAAGCTCGAGTGGATTCGAAAATACTGGATCGAGCTCGATCCGACACCGTCCACCGAAATCAACGAAAGGCGCCTCGAGCACTACAAGCGCGTATTTCTCGCGCAGGAACTTCTTACCGACAATCGACTCGAACTGCAAGGTGAGGAAACAGACAGAGGAAAAGCGCTCATATGTTACGGTCTCCCCCACAAGAAATATTACGATCTCGGAGCGCTCCATCTCGGCGCATGGCTCGTCTGGCACTATTCCTTTCCACATTACACCTTCCGTTTATATTTCCATGATGAGTTTCTCACCGGCAATTACCACTTCCCTATCTACGATCGGTACGGAGAAATTTCCCTGAACATAATGAAGCATATTCCTCAGGTCTATGAATATCCCGTTGAATATACATTGCTGCCGATGCGTGTTGAAGCGGCTCAGCTGAGGGGATCCGACCAAAGAACGCGCATCGAATTTTCGATCGCCATGTCCGAATCAGTGCTCAGGCAAGCCGGAGGTGACTGGATCATTAACGTCACCTTTTTCGATAACGACTATAACAGAATATCAATGAATCACTTTTCCTTTGAGCCGGACACGCTCATGCACATCAATCGTCTGGGTGAATATCTGGCCGTTCTCAATTCCTGGGTCGAGCTGCTGCCGAGGCCGCTCGAGAGCACATGCGTCATCGAAGTCATAAATGACGAGGCTCAATACAAGGGGACATGGCGATACCCTCTCGAAATCCGGGATCTCTACGGCAGATCGTTGAAGGTCAGCAGCATCAAGTTCACCATCGAGGACGAGGAAATGCTCTGCAGTGACGTCCTCGATCCCTTCCCCGCTTACACGACGGGAAAACAATTGTGCCTCTCATACCACATTTACAATCTCAAGAAAGACTCGAACAACAGGGCCCGCTACCGTTTGACATACATCATCCGTTCCGCGAAGGAATTCGAAGACAAGACCGGGATCGGGAAAACACTCGCTTACATGTGGTCGAGCATCACCGGAAAGAAGGACGGGGAGGCGCCCTACATCACGAGTTCTCTGGAACAGAGCACGAGCCTGAGGACCGTGAGCGATCGACTCCAGATAGATCTCGGAACGCTCGAACAGGGCAATTATCTCCTCGCGCTCGATATCGAAGATCTGAACAGTCAGCAGAAAACCTACGTGGAGCGGGAATTCTTTATCATCGACTGAGTGGTATCGAAACACCGATGGTGGGATATATGGGCGGTTCCTTGCCGCCGTTCTCGTCGACCCCCTCTTCATCATCGGGCTTTATCAGAAGGTAGACAACGAAGCCGACCGCAGCGCCGACAATCAGAAAAACGGCGAGTTCCTTGTAAAGGTTCCTCTCTCCTTCCTCCTCTACCTCGATGTCGAACGTCTCCAGAGTATCCGCGGAGAGAGAGGAAAAGGCGGGATTCGAGTTCACGGAAAAATCCGGAGCTGATAGAACCAGGCGATCATATTCGACGTGCCTCTTCTGTGTGAAAATGCTCCTCGACGAGACTTGCTGGGAGGAAACGAGGGTTCCGATTATGAACAGTATGAGTAGAGGTTTCCATGCTGACGTCATAGCACCAACTCCATATTGAACCACTTACCCTTCCGTTTTACCCCATTTTTCATTGAAAACGATATCCTCGAGATCCTTGCGCGGCCTTATCGTCCTTTCACTTGCCGGGTAACCTACCGGTGTCAGCGCGACGATTTTCACATCTTCGGGAACACCGAGTATCGTTCGCACTTCCTCTTCGGCGAACGCGCCTATCCAGCAGGTTCCGAGACCCTCGCTCACCGCGGCGAGCATGAGATGCTCGAGGGCGATTCCAATATCTACGGGGAGGCTGTTCCAGTACCCCCCCATTTTATTATATGCAAGTTCTTCGCGCCCGCACGCAACAATAACAATGGGCGCCTCAGCGACGAACTTCTGTCCCTTGCAGGCGGGAACGAGTTTCTCTCTCGTTTCCTTGTTCTTAACTACAATAAATACCCATGGTTGAGCGTTTTTTCCAGATGGCGCCAGCCTCGCCGCATCGAGAATGCGGCTTAATTTCGCCTCTTCCACCGGAGTAGAGCGATAGCCCCGTACGCTCGTTCTCTGCTTGATCGTTTCGTATATGTCCATATTCCGAACCTCCATCATCCACGTTCTTGCACGATCCCGGCAGAAATCTTATACTATTAAGGAGTTGAAGAAAAATGTTTTTTACTCGCCAACCCAATAGTATGGACTCGAAGCCTCACGGTATAAAGATATGACACTGTCGAGATCATTTCAACGTTCCGCATCGGGAAGAGACAAAAAATATTGGATTATAATTATTGCAATAGCCCTCTTTATTCACATCGCATTTTTTCTCTTTTTCAAACCTGATTACTTTCGGGTTTTCGAAAGCGACCTTCCCGGCGAAGAGGGACACTCTTTTCTCCCGGCCCTCGACAGGCCGTTCTCCCTCATTATTCTTCCCGATGAATTGAAGAAACAGGTCGCAACCGAGACAGTTGCGGCCCTTGACGAGACGGAAACCGAGAGGGTTGTTGTCATAGAAGTCGGCGAGCCTCCCTCCGAGCTCGTTCCCCTCGATGGAGGCAGCCGCGGCGGAAGTGACGGCAGACCGGGCGCACGAAGGGCGATGGTTGAACCCAAGCCGTTGTTTATTCCGTGGCCGAGGTATCCGGATGGAGTCGATGGCCCGGTCGAGGGAAAGGTCGAGCTGCTTCTTCTTGTAGATGAAAAAGGGGAAGTGCGAGAGGTAAAACTCTCCAGAGGACTTCCCCAGATGATTCTAAATAGGGTCGCACTTGAAGCCGCTCACAAGATCCGCTTCACGCCTGGTAGGGAAAAGGGGCTTCCCGTGGCAATGTGGGTGCGGCTCACGATCGGTTTCCAACCGCGATGATATTGCTCGCTATCTAAATCTCCTCTTCAGACAGCTCCAGCTCTGTTCTTCCGTTCCAATACTGCAATCGATGAGATCCATGAGGCAATGGCCTTCGACATAATCATCTACATAATTCGTCGGATCGGCGTTCTGAAACGAACCGTTATATGCGCCTTCTCCGCAGTACCCCGCAAAGATTCCGGTCCCGTATTTCATCACCATGAGCGTTCCCGAGAAGAGCCCGAACATTCGCTCGTCGAGGTCGAGAACACTGTTCATGTTCATGTCGTAGTACGTTACGACGAGCACGAGCGTTCCCATCATCATTCCGTTTGTTGGATGCACGAGTTCCCAGTAGGGCTTCTCAGGAAGATTGGTCGCGTCAAAGTGCGCGGTCCACGCAAAACTTCCGGGATCATGAACGAAATAGTTGTTGAAAAGGTAATCCCATCGCACATTCGGGTCGGTCGTCGGCGGCCATTCCGAATCATCAACAGTAACCATCCATGTTGCGCCGAGAACGAGCGGGTCACCGTTATAAACCGTGCCCGAATATACGGGAGGGCTCATCAGAATCATGTTTCCGAATCCGTCGAAATCGAACTCTATCCGAACCGTGTCGGGAATCGGCTGCGCATTTGCCATGAAAGGAACAAAGGCCACTAACAGAAAGAGGAAAAGGATCTTAATCAAAGCATTTTTCATTCTCAATCACTTCCTTTCAGCTTCACAAAGGCTAATTGCGATAGATGGATTTAATTCCACCCCAGCTGCTCGACTCAACTGCGGTCTGGCAGCCCTCATCATTCAAGAATAACCTTCCTGAAGCCGCAGGAATGTAAAGCTCCTCTTCCCAGGGTTCAGTTTCAGGATCAATTACATCCAGAACGCCTGAAAAATTGCCGCTTCCGCAGTAATTGTGCCACACTCCTCCTGAGTAGTTTATCCAGCAGACGAGATTGGATGAGGTAACCTTGCCACTATGATACTCGTTGGGTTCGAGGATACCATTCTCATTGTAATCCCGGATGGATATAACGAGCCCCGTGCAGTTGCCGCCGAGCGAATCGCCGGCGACCGTGAATATGCGCCACTGCGGAGCAGGTTCTCCGGGACCGTTGAAGTATCCGTCCCATCCTGGCGATCCCGGCGTGGGATCGTATACGAAATAATAGCTGAAGATATAGTCCCATCTCTCGTTTTCCGGAGTCCCGGGATTATCCACCGGCCAGGCGGAATCATCCAGCCACAAATAAAAAACGCCGGGCGCAAGCGTTCCGCCGTTCAGATCACCGGTAAAGATCGGCGGGCTGTCCATGAAAGATCCATAGCTGTAAGTTCCGAATGTCACCATCTGTGGCTGGGAATGTACGGCACTCGCTGCGGCAAACAACACCAGACAGAGCCCTATAACTACAACCGTTAATTTAAGTTTCAAAGCTACCCCCTTTTTTCATACTTGCCGCAATTGAATAGACTCCTCCCCAATAACGGCTGCAGTATACCATATTTCAGGAATTATTTAAATACTTTTTTTGAGCAAATTTTCTTGAGCAAATAGTCGATAATCAAGTGATTCGATATGTCAGTCGATCAATCGTACGATATCCCCCGCTCTAACCGGCGATAGACTCGGATTGCCCGAAATCTCGCCGGGGGCTACAGGCATCTTCGTCTGATCTCTGCCCGATTTTATGGATTCACGGACCATGAGCGTGCTCAGAGGGACGCTTATGGCATCCGCGCCGAGCGACTCCGTCTGGAGTATGCTCATCCGTTCCTGTACGTCCACTGCAATGAGTTCGGCTTTCACCAATTCGAGCTCTCCGAGCGATTCCCCCGAATCCGGATCCTTCTCCTCACCTCCCCGTTCAATCACGGCAAACCGGTCGCCGCGTTTTACACCATCGTTTTTTCCGAGGTTAACGAGCAGAGATGTTTCGCTGAATATCTTGATAACCTTTCCATATACAACCATAATCGCTACCAAACCTCCCTTGCCGCATATACATCGAATATCCTGAGAGAATAATCCGCCATCTCTCCGATTATTTCTGGAATCCCGTCATTATTCATATCGAAGGTCATGATCCGGTCCCCGAATCTCTTGTTCCATTCGAGATCGATCGTGAAAAACTTTGTGTCGATAACGATGCCGGTATTGAGAATGATCTCCATCTGATCGTCCTTGTCGACATTGTCGATTATCATCTCCTCAGCCACATACTTACGATCGCTGATAAACTCGCGACTCTTCGTCAGTGCATCATAGACGAAAAGGCGGCCGTCCGCGAGGATGATGAACTCGGGCTGTGGATCGTTATCGATGTTTTCTATCTCCATGGTGGATATGGCTCTGAACCTGTCGTTCAGATTCTCCCAGATGTTCTGATATTCAATCGTGTCGTAGACGAGGATCCGGCCATCAAAAGTCGCGATGGTTATCTCGGGAATGCCGTCGCCATCAAGATCCCTGTGAAAGAATTTGCTGATCTTCGCCCCTAGGTTGGCGAGGCTCCACTCGAGCTTCCAGCCTCGGGGTGTCGATCTCAAGAGGTGAAGCCGTCCCGTATAATCCGCATAGAGAAGCCCCCACGCTTCGCCCCCGTCCAGGGGAACGATCTGCGCGAACGGGAAACGGCAGAAAATCTGCTCGAGCGTATAACAGTCGAGTCCCTGCGCACCGACGGAGTAAGACTGCGAGCATGAAACAGCGATTATGAGGAACAGCGCAAGAGTCATGACGATCCGATTAAACATGTATCCGCTCCTTTCGGCTAGTGCGACGATCCGTGCCGGACGACCCCGAGTGCCTTTCCTCCGCCCCGGGGATCGGAAAATCCGCACGCTAAAGAGTTCTTCATTTGAATAACCTGTGCATTTCCTATTTGCGATTCTCTCTCTTTGAGTGAATGGCCTCGCTTTTCCAGCTCCTCCTTGAGCTCGTCGGAAAACGCGCCGCTCTCGTATGTTATATGGTCCGGTGACCATTGATGATGGAAGCGTGAACGTGAGACCGCCTTCTCGATGTTCATTGCATAATCGATTATATTGACGAGGATCTGGGCCACAGTAGTTATAATCGTGGAACCTCCCGGAGTTCCCAGTATCAGACTCACCTCTTCACCTTCGAGCACGATCGTCGGTGTCATAGAACTCAGCATTCTTTTTTCGGGGGCGATTGCATTGGCCGTTCCCCCGGTCAATCCATACATGTTCGGAGCGCCCGGTTTTATGGAGAAGTCGTCCATCTCGTTGTTGAGGAGAAAACCGGCTCCTTTGACGACCACCTTGGATCCGTAGCTTCCGTTCAACGTCGTTGTCACTGCAACGGCGTTTCCCCAAGCATCGATAATCGAATAATGTGTCGTCTCGGCGCTTTCGAAATCGGCTCTATTGCCGCCGTTCAATGTGATGGAGGGCGTTGACTCACGACCGATAGACGAACGCATATGTTCAGCATAATCCTTTGAAATAAGAGTTGCAAGAGGCACATCGACAAAATCGTCGTCGCCGAGGTACTGCGCGCGATCGGCATATGCCCGCTTCTCGGCTTCCACCATGCAGTGAACGGCCTCAGGAGTTCCGGCTCCGTAGCGCGACAGTGGAAATCCCTCGAGTATATTGAGGATTTCTATCAGAACCGTTCCACCGGAGCTCGGTGGAGGAGCCGAAATTATCTTGTATCCCCGGTACGATCCTAAAACGGGATTTCGAAGGACCGGCTCGTATTTTTTCAAGTCCTCTTTTGTTATGAGACCATTTCCACGTTCCATCTCACGCGCGATGAGCTCAGCCGTTTCTCCATCGTAGAATCCGCCGGGGCCCTTATCTGCGATCCTTTCGAGGGTTCGGGCGAGATCGGGCTGCCGGAGCCGTTCACCCTTCCCGAGAGATTTTTCGCCGGCGTTGAAAAATTTGCCGAGTGATGGAAATTGGTCAACATGAGCCTCGAGCTTTTTGAGGGATCGTGATAGATATCCGCTCACGGAAAATCCATCTTTTGCAAGAACGATTGCCGGTTCGACGAGCTCACGCCACGGGAGCGAGCAGTAGAGCCGGTGAGCCGTATATAATCCCGCCACGGATCCGGGAACCCCGGCCGCCCTGTGTCCAAGAGTACTCAATGCGGGCACGACGTCTCCGTTTCGGTCGAGATACATATCACTCTGTGCGGCAAGCGGCGCTTTTTCCCTGAAATCGATAAAGGCAATCTCGCCCGTTTTCATGCGAAGGAGCAAAAATCCCCCTCCACCGATATTCCCGGCCGCCGGATAGGTGACGGCAAGCGCGAAACCGACCGCCACGGCGGCATCGACGGCATTGCCACCTCGTTCGAGGATTCCCCTCCCCACCGCCGAGGCGATGGGACAGGCGGTAACAACCATTCCCGCTTCCGAACATGCTGTTCCGGAATCCGATTGATCCGCCTTAATCTCCATTGTTCCGGAAAAGGAAATAATCAAGAGAAGGGCAAAAAAGCCGGATCGCTGGATGAATCGAGTAAAATATATCATTGTCAATTCACTGAATAAAAAAAATCCACAATTATTGTTTGCGTAGCGGATTAATTGTATCAGTACGCAAACGCTTTGTAAACCTTGAAATAAGAGCGGAATCACGCCGGTGTATTTATATCTCTTTATTTCATAGAAAGATATTGACCGCTTTCCTGGAATTCATATGGAATGTAATTCGGTTTTTATTGTATGCTTATTGTATAATTGAAAAGTTATTTCAACAGAGTGGTAAGGAGGTACAGATGATGACGCTTGCCGGTTTAGCAGTTGAGAAAAGGGTCTTTGCGATTATTTGCTGTATCACAACGTTTTCGTGCACAACAGTGGCGGCTGCACCGGGAGATATAGCGAATAAGCTGACACTGCAGTTTCATCACCCGACAGGCGTCGCGTGGGACGGCCGGTTCCTATGGATCGCGGACAGGAAAACGGATAGATTCTACAAAATCGATCCCGTATCGGGGTCCGTCACGGACTCCATCGTCTCCCCGGGATACTTTCCATCCGGTATCGCCTGGGACGGCGAGCTCCTCTGGAGCACCGATCCCGCTGATGGAAAAATCTACGCAACCGATACGGAAAAAGCGCTGACGGTGAGAACACTCGACGCTCCAACGCCGAGCCCGACGGGAATCGCATGGAACGGGGATGATCTGTGGATCTGCGACAACCGGCAGGACCGGATACTCAGGATCGATCCTCTCGACGGGACAACGATTCATTCATTCCCCTCACCGGCATCCGATCCCCGTGATATCACATTTGGAGGAGGCTATCTGTGGTGTTCCGATCGTATACGGGACATGATTTACATGATACATCCGGAAAATGGACACGTCGTGTTCGGTATCGATGCTCCGGGACCGTACACGTGGGGCCTTGCATGGAAGGACGGTGTGTTGCTGAACACCGATTATCAGCATGACGCCGTTTATGAACTCATTGTCAAAGACAAAGATCACTACAAGACCTTCAAGCCGCGCAGGGCATCGGTGAATTTCACGACGGAGGCAATCGTGCTCGGTGCCGGCGAGCTCGTATCCCTCGACATCTTTTACGCGGTCCCTCCCGACAAACCGACGCAAAAACTGCTATCCGATCTCGTATTCACCCCCGAGCCCGCGAAAATGACGAAAGATCAATGGAACCAGAAGATAGCGGTATTCCATTTTGAAGGCCTCGAGCCTTCAGAGACGATTGAAGTATCGATGCGGGCGGAGCTCGAAACTTATGCGATCCGCTATTTCGTCTATCCGAATGATGTCGGGACGGATATACCCTCCCAGATCCGGAAACTCTACCTCGCGGATGACTCGAAGTATGAGATAAACGATCCCTATATTCAGGAGATCGTGAGAAACGTCGCTGCGGATGATAAGAATCTCTACTGGAAGGCGCGCATGCTATTCCAGTACCTGATCGAAAACATGGAGTATAAGCTGGCTGGCGGATGGAATACGGCGCCTACCGTGCTGAAGAGAAAAAACGGTTCCTGCTCGGAATATACCTTCAGTTACATCGCCCTGTGCAGGGCGGCCGGCGTCCCGGCCAGATACGTAGGTTCACTGGTTGTTCGCGGCGATGACGCGAGCTACGACGATGTATTTCACCGGTGGTGCGAGATCTACCTGCCCGGCTATGGATGGATCCCCGTCGATGCAAACGCCGGGGACAAGAGCATGCCCGCCGACCAGGCGGCTGCATTCGGCGGCATATCGAACAGGTTTCTCATCACGACCGAGGGAGGTGGAGCTTCGCGCTATCTCGGATGGGGCTACAATAGCGATCACAAATGGGTTTCATCCGGCAAGTGCCGTGTAAGGCTCGAAAACACCGCCGAATGGGAACCATTGGAAAATATCGATTAGCCTGAAAGAGTCGCGATTCGTTTGCACGAGGAGTGGAAGAAGGAAGGGGAGGACAAAAAGAAAGCGATGTGATCCGCGCTATCCCTTGACGCATATCAGAGGTCTGAGTCTCACAACGCGGGCACTGACGCCCGCACCCTCCATCACACTCACAACCCGTTCGACATCCTTGTACGCACCTGGCGCTTCCTCGGCGGCGCCACGCTTGCTGTGAATCTTCACGACGATTCCATCTCTGCCGAGATCCCCGATCACACTTTCACTGCGGTACTCCCTCAGGGCTTGTTTTCTCGATTTGCAGCGTCCCGCTCCATGCACGGCACTTCCGAATGTTTCCTCCATCCCCCTTTCCGTACCGGTGAGAATATACGAGTATGTGCCCATGGTGCCTCCCACGATAACGGGATGTCCCACGTCGCGGTATTTATCGGGGACATCTCTCATACCCGCTGTGAATGCCCGCGTTGCTCCCTTCCTGTGAACGAGCAACTTTTTCTCTTTCCCATCAATGACGTGACGCTCGAATTTCAGGTTGTTATGTCCGACATCGTAGAGGGTTCGAATATCGCCGTCACACAGCGAAAACTCATCTTTCAGTACCTGTCGTACGAGCCCCCCTATCGTCTGCCGGTTGGCAAATGCGCAGTTGATCCCCGCCTTGACGGCGGCTATGTACCGTTCACCCTCGGGGCTCTGAATCGGAGCCGCCACGAGCTCTGATTCCAGTACCGGAATGTGATACTTATCACTCGCTTTTTTCAATACCTTGAGATAATCGGTTCCGATCTGGTGACCGAGCGCCCTGCTTCCCGTGTGTATGCTTACAACGATCGTATCCTCGAGCAGTCCGAATATCCGCGCCGCATCGCGATCGTAGACCTCGTCGACGTACTGGACTTCGAGATAGTGATTTCCCGAACCGAGCGTGCCGACCTGCTTGAGCTGCCGCTCCTTGGCGTGTCTGCTTACGCATGAAGGATCTGCGCCGGGGACCACTCCCCCCTCTTCGATGTACTTGAGATCCTCTTCGATCCCGTATCCACGGTTCAGGGCAAACCGGGCGCCCTGTTCGAGAACCTTGTCGATCTCCTTTATCGAGAGCCGCAGCTCGCCCGTCGATCCGAGACCCGCGGGAACAGCCTTGAAGAAGGCCTCCGCGAGCCTGTTTTTCTTTTTCTCCACCTCGGATCTATCCATATCGGCAATCACCGAACGGACGCCGCAGTTGATATCGAAACCGACACCGGCAATCGTTACGACACCGGTTTCCACATCAAACGCTCCTACACCGCCTATCGGGAATCCGTATCCCGGATGGATGTCGGCCATCGCCAATGAAGCTTTTTGGATGCCCGGCAGACATGCGACATTTCTCACCTGCAGCAGTGCGTCCCACTGCTTGCTCTTGCTCTCCTCGAGCAAGAAATCCATTCCCTCACGATCCGTATATATCCTTCCCGGCACGATCATTCTGTCTTCCTTCGGGATCTCCCAGAGGAAGTCGTGAACCTTTTTGATCTTCACTCGTGCCATCAGCCTACCTCATGTTTCGAGCCTGCCATCAGCCTACCTCATGTTTCGAGCCTGCAATCAGCCCACCTCACGTCTCAAACTTACAAGTCGACCACGCACTGTGCTTCCCAATTGCCCGAGCCGTCATTCTCTACGAGAGCTCCGTAATACGTGGCCGCTTTCACCTCTCTCAGCAGTTTATCAACAGCTTCGCTTTTCGGGGCCCCGCGCGCTCTTGCATCGAGCGCCCAAGCTCCCTCCGTCTCGGAGAGCCTGTCAATCTTCACGTCTGCGAATACCATCTCCTCGAGATCCGCTTTGAGGAGGAATTGATTGAGAAACTCCACGAGGAGCTCTCTCAGATCATTTCCCTCGCACGCAATATCAATTTCACGCGACGTTGCGATATCCTCTCTTTCGGCGATCAGCTCGAACATGGCCAGTGCGATTTCCTCTAAGGCTTCGAGCGGACTCTCGCCCCATCCACGAATCCCCATATCCGCCGTGTGATCGATCGTTTCATGCCCCCGTTTGCCCATTTCGCACACCTCGCTGAGCCGGGTATCGCCGGTCTCGTATCAAGGTTCAAGGATTGAAGAGAAAATGTATTACATCGCCGTCCTGCACGGCGTACTCGCGCCCTTCCGTTCTCAAAAGACCTTTATGTTGAACTTCCGCTCTGGAACCGAGAGATACGAGATCGCCATAGTTCATCACCTCGGCCCTTATGAAACCCCTCTCCATGTCGGTGTGTATCTTGCCGGCGGCGGCCGGCGCGGTTGTGGCCCTGACGACGGACCACGCCTGCAGCTTTTCGTGGGCTGTCGTATAGTATCGGATCAATCCGAGAAGCTCATGGCACTTCTCGATGAACCGCTCCTTCGCTCCGATGTCTATGCCGAGCTCGTCCATGAACGTCCCCCTTTCCTCCTCCGGCAGATCGGCGATCTCTGATTCTATCCTGGCAGAGACGACAAACGTGTTGGCTTCTCCATATTTTTCGATAATAGGCTTGAAGAACGGTCTCGACCCCTTCGGATCTTCCTCTGCCGCGTTCAGGACGATAATCAGCGGTTTCGATGTAAGAAGCTGCAACTCGTCCAGGAGCGCGCTGCGGTATTCGGAGAGGCCGTCATCCACGATCCGTTCCCCCCTCGAGAGCGCGTCGCGCACCGACTCGAGAAACGCCAATTCTTTCCGCTCCTCCTTTTTCTTCGCCTTTGCCTTCTGCTGTTCCTTCTCGATCCATCGTTCCGTGCGTTCGAGATCCGAGAGGAAAAGCTCGGTTTCGACGATCCCCAGGTCCTGAATGGGATCAATAGCACCCTGTACGTGGCTGACATTTGCATCCTCGAAGCACCGCAAGACATGCGCGAGCACATTCGCTTCGCGCACATGATGCAGAAACTTGTTTCCTAGTCCCTCGCCGCAACTCGATCCCTTCACGAGTCCAGCGATATCGATAAAGGTGATCATCGTCGGGATAACTTCTTTTGTCTCGAGTATCGATTTCAGCTTTTCGAGTCTGCGGTCAGGCACCGAAACGACACCCTGGTTGCATTCGATGGTGCAGAAGGGATAGTTTGACGCCTCCGCCCCCGCTGAAGCGAGCGCGTTGATCAGCGTCGACTTGCCGACATTGGGAAGACCTATTATTCCGACAGATAGAACCATGAAGCAATCACCCGGCCAAGATCAGTGCGCACAGATATGAATATGGCGCCGTATGAAATGCCACCTCACCACCCCTCGTAAGATAGCACAAATCGAAATGCAAGAACACAAAATCCCCGGCGATTGATTATTCGCCGGGGATTTGATTATTCGTGCGCCGAAAAACGGAATTGCGCTTTCCCTGGATGCGTTAGCGGCATCGGCGCAATTAACTTTTCTTGGTTTCTGCTTTTTCGGCTTTTTCCTGATGCGGACAGCTCTTGTTTTTGTCCCGGTGAGGGCATCCCGCGCTCTTGCTCTTTTTGAGCGGACACCCTCCTTCACTTGCATGCGTGCACTTGTGGTCACCCGTGTAGGAACCATCTACGAATTTTGCGGGATCCGTCTCGAAGGCGTCGAGACAACCCTTGCATCCGAAGTAATACGTATGTCCCTCGTATTCCCGCTTGGCGAACGCATCTTTTCTCAAGAAGACATCGCCGCCTATCGAGCATTCCGCCCAGATGTAGGCGTCGGGATCAGCCTCGAATTTCTTCTTGTTCTCTTCACTGATAAAGTATAACGTGCGGCCCTCGAATTCGGTCGTATACGTCATCTCGCGAACCGGCTTGACCTCGCTTGCGACGACATCGTAGTTGAGCTCGTATTTCGCCGGATCGGCGAAGTACTTGTCCTTGCAGCCGGCCGCACAGAAATAAACCTCGAATCCGTTATGATCGGCGGTGATCGCCTTATCCTTGTCGATGACCATCCCGCAGACAGCGTCGTAGGTCTTGCCGGAAGTGACCATATCGGGATTGGCGATAAAGTACGCCTTGCAGCCGGGATCACAAAAGTAATACGTTTTGCCCTCGTACTCATGGGTCGACGCCTCCGATTTCGGCATGATGAAACCGCACACGGGATCGACGACCGTATCGTTGTCCTTCCCGGCGTAAACACTCACACCGATCGACAGGAGCGCTACGGCTACGACGAGCAACGATAGAAAACGTTTCGACATATCAAACCTCCTTCAGCGTTCCTAATTCCTTACAATTTTAGTAATAATAATAAAAAGCAAATCACGCTTGCAAGCCCTTTTTATAACTTCTTTATCCAAAGAAGGTTCCTGCGCCCTACCGCAGAAATAGGGGTGCAAACACGAGCGCAACGACAGACATGAGCTTGATGAGGATATTCATGCTCGGCCCCGAGGTGTCCTTGAACGGATCGCCGACGGTATCGCCGACCACCGCCGCCGCATGAACCGGCGTGCCCTTGCCGCCGAGGTTGCCCTCCTCGATCCACTTCTTGCTGTTGTCCCACGTGCCGCCGACATTAGCCATGAAGATTCCCATGAGGACACCGGTCGTGGTGGCTCCGGCGAGGAATCCTCCGAGGGCTTCGGGGCCGAGGAAAAATCCCATAGCGAGCGGCGCTGCGATCGCAAGGATTCCCGGAAGGAGCATCTCCTTGAGAGCCGATTTTGTCACAATGTCAATGCACTTTTCCGTCTCGGGTTCCGCCTTGCCTTCCATGAGCCCCGTTATCTCTCGAAACTGGCGTCTGATCTCGATGACCATCTTGTTTGCCGCCCGCCCGACACCCTTTATCGTGAGCGCCGCCATCAGAAACGGCATCATACCTCCGATGAAGAGTCCGATAATGGTAATCGGCGAGGAGAGATTGAGCTGAAAATCGGGCATCGCCTGCTTGATCGTATTCTGAAAGGCGCTGAAGAGGGCGAGCGCCGTAAGTGCGGCCGATCCGATGGCGAAGCCCTTCCCGATCGCCGCTGTCGTGTTGCCGATCGAGTCGAGGCGATCTGTTATCTTTCTTATTTCAGGACCGGCACCCGACATCTCGGCGATGCCGCCGGCGTTATCGGATATCGGCCCGTACGAATCGGTTGACATCACGATGCCGATTGTAGAGAGCATCCCGACTGCCGAAATTGCTATCCCGTAGAGCCCGGCGTACCGATGAGCGATGAAAATGGCAATGGCGATTGTCAGGATCGGCAGCACCGTGCTTTCGAAACCGACGGCGAGGCCCGTGATTATCGTCGTGGCGGGACCCGTCTCGCTCGCCTTCGCGACTTCTTGAACCGGTTTACCGGATGTGTAATATTCACTCTCGAGGCCTATGAGCGCGCCCGCGACAATCCCCGCCAGCACGGCCCAGAATGGATTTACATAACCGATGATGTTCGTAACGGCGAAGTAGGCGCCGATAATGAAAAGAATCGCGCTGATGTAGAAGCTGTACCGGAGCGCCGACTGCGGACTCACCTTCTTGAGCAGTGACATCGAGAAGATGCCGAGAATCGAGGCTATGAGCCCGATACCGATGAGCACGATCGGCAGTGACATCCAAGCTATCCGGGGATCCCCCTGGACGAGCCACGGTACTCCGTACTTCGATGGATCACTCATCGTGAATCCGATCGCGATAGCGGCCACGACGCTTCCGACGTAACTCTCGAACAGATCGGCACCCATGCCGGCGGTGTCTCCGACGTTATCGCCGACGAGATCGGCAATGACACCGGGATTGCGAGGATCGTCCTCCGGGATGCCGGCCTCGACCTTTCCGACGAGATCGGCCCCCACGTCCGCACTTTTCGTAAAGACGCCGCCGCCCACGCGTGCGAAGAGCGCAATGGTGCTCGCACCCATGGCGAAACCGCTTATGACGGCAGGGTCCCGATTGAACAGAAAGTAAAAACCTAGCCCCACGGCACCGAGCGCGGCCACGCTGATCCCCATCACCGAACCACCCATGAAGGCGATCGACAGGGCACGCGGTGTTCCGCCGTCTTTCGCCCCCTGGCAGGCCCTAACGCTGCTGCGTGTCGCCGTTTCCATACCGAATAACCCGGCGACCATGGAACAGACGGCACCGGCGAGAAACGCAAAGGCAGTCTGCAGACTCAACGCATATGTCAGAACGATAAACAGCAGCACAATGAAAACGGCTATAATCTGGTACTCCCGCCTGAGAAAAACGAACGCACCCTTATGTATCATGCCCGCGATCTTCTGCATCAGCTCGTTTCCGGCGGGCTGCTTTCTGATCCAGAAATATGTCAGCACCGACATCACTAATCCTGCGATGCCGATCCACGGGATGATCTCGGTTGCTGAAGCTAGTAAACCCTCGCTCATGGAAGCCTCCTCAATGGCGTGTCACGGTCCCTCTATATATTCCCCCCACTTGCGTGATAACCGATTTTGCAGAAGCAGCTATCAATTCAAAAACCTTTACGTATAAAAATGCCCATGTGTCAAGAAAATTCGATTTGCAGCTATTCCGTCTGATTCGGCGGCGTAATCGATTTCGAGTTGATCAATAGACATACCGCGGATCTCTTAAGAGATCACTTCGAGCTCCCTGCCGATTTTTGTGAACGCGCCTATCGCCTTGTCGAGGTGATCGCGCGTATGAGCCGCTGACACCTGAACACGTATCCTCGCATGGCCCTTCGGCACAACGGGATAGAAAAATCCGATAACGTAGATCCCCTCGCCGAGCAGCTTGTCGGCCATAACCTGCGAAAGCTTCGCATCGCCGAGCATGATCGGTACGATCGGATGGGTTCCTTGAACGATATCGAATCCCGCCGCGGTTATCTTCTCCCTGAAATACTTTGTATTTTCGACGAGACGCTCACGCAATTCACTCGTCGCAGTCAACATATCGAAAGCCTTGATGCCCGCGCCGACGACCGCCGGTGCAAGCGTGTTCGAAAAAAGGTACGGTCTCGAGCGCTGCCTGAGCAGATCGATGATTTCGGCCCTGCCGGTTGTAAAGCCTCCCGTCGCCCCCCCGAGCGCCTTGCCGAGAGTCGATGTTATGACATCAACCCTGCCGAGCGCCCCGCAGTGCTCGACGCTCCCCCTTCCCGTCGGCCCGAAGAATCCCGTCGCGTGAGAATCATCGACCATAACCATGGCGCCGTACTTTTCGGCGAGATCGCATATCTTGTCGATCTGCGCTACGATACCGTCCATCGAAAAAACACCGTCGGTCGCTATCATGACGCGCCGGGCTCCCGCCTCCCTGGCTTCATCGAGCCTGCTCTTCAGATCATCCATATCGTTGTTAGCGTAACGGTGGCGTTTCGCCTTGCAGAGACGTATGCCGTCAATGATTGATGCGTGGTTGAGCTGGTCACTTATCACGGCATCCTCGTCGGTGAGCAGGATTTCGAAGAGCCCGCCGTTTGCGTCCCAGCACGACGTGTAGAGGATTGTATCCTCGGTCCGGAAAAAGTCGGCGATCTTCTTTTCGAGCTTCTTGTGAATATCCTGAGTTCCGCATATAAAGCGCACCGATGAAAGACCGAATCCGCGGCTGTCCATCGCTTCTTTCGCCGCTCCTATTATTTCTGAATTGCTGGCAAGCCCGAGATAATTGTTGGCGCAGAAATTGATGACCTCTTTCCCTCCCTTGACCTCTATCTCGGCCTTCTGATCTGATGTTATGACCCTCTCGACCTTGTAGAGTCCTGAACTCTTGATCTCTTCGATCGTCCCCTGTAGTTCCTTTTTTATCGTGTACATTTCGACTCTCCCTGCCTGTATTAAACCGCTTCTTCTCTAAATCAGTCCCTTTTCGTGCTTGTGCCTCAGGACGCTCAGCATATCCTCGGTCATGGCCGCAAGGCCGAAGTCAGGTCGCCATCCCCATTCTTCACGCGCCGCCGAATCATCCATGTAATTGGGCCATGAGTCCGCAATCTCCTGCCGCACGGGGTCGACCTCGTATCCGATCTCGAATCCCGGAATATGTTTTCGTATCTCGGCGGCGATCTCCTCTGGGGTGCATCGCATTGCAGTAACGTTGAAAGCATTACGGTGCTTCAAAGCAGCTTCGTCCGCTTCCATGAGCTCTACCGCCGCTTTGATTGCATCGGGCATGTACATCATGTCGAGCGACGTCCCTTCTTTCAAGAAGCATGTATACCGTCCGTTCTTCACCGCGTCATAGAAGATCTCGACCGCATAATCAGTCGTGCCTCCGCCCGGCAGCGTTCCGTTGGAGATGATTCCCGGATACCTGACGCCCCGCACATCCACACCATACCGCTTGTGGTAGTAATCGCAGAGGAGCTCACCGGAAAGCTTCGTAACTCCATACATCGAATTCGGCCTCATGATGGTATCCTGAGGGGTGCCGTCAAGGGGCGTTGTCGGTCCGAAAACGCCTATAGAGCTCGGGAAGAAGAGGCTGCAGCCGATCGTTCGCGCTGTTTCGAGCGCGTTGAAGAGACCGTCCATGTTGATCTTCCAGGCTCGCTGTGGGTCTCTCTCCGCGGTTGCCGACAGCACGGCCGCCAGATGATAGACAACCGTTATTTCGTGCTTCTTGATAGCCGCATCGAGGTCGGCAGGAGAAAGAACGTCGAGATGCTCGAATATTCCTGTGCCCGCCAGTTTTCCCTCGCTGTCCTCTCTAATATCGGTAGCAACGACACTGCCGTCGCCGTAGCGCTCTCTCATAGCGATGGTAAGCTCTGATCCGATCTGACCGAGGGCTCCCGTCACGAGAACCTTAACAGTCTTGGAGGAAGCCATGTAACTCCCTTTTATTGTGTTTGTTACGATGTTAGCTGAAGAGGTTGCCGAGGATATCAAATGTATTGAAAGTCCCGGCAACCGCCATCAGGGAGATTACAAGCTACCATCGCGGAACTGAATGGTCAAGGAATCTCTCTTCCGTGCTTCATATAAAGAATTATGTGGATGGCATATTATACTATGATTTAACCAGTAATGGACACGCGAATCTACCTGCCACGGCTCTTCATGAGTCGGATCACCGAATCCCCCCTCCCTCGCCCTTTACATAATGCAACTGCATTTCCCTTGAACACCCGCTCCATGAGCGGCACTGAATTATTCTATAGGGGTATCTTGGACATTCCCCAGTTTTCCCCGATAATTTCTCGTAAGTTATTTAAGTTGAGAG
>CBDUQN010000016.1:0-42329 GCA_965369375.1 uncultured bacterium
GATAAAGAGAACAGAAGAAATCAGGACAGAGACCTTCCCCGAGTGGATATCAAGCGGAAGTTCAAGCTCGAGTTTGCCGTTGAGCCTCTGTTTATGAAGAAGATCGAGCGGCTTCGGGCACTATTATCAAACAAGCATCCGAAGAAACTCGATTTTGAGACCTTATTTGATATTGTCATGGACGATTATCTCGATCGCCACAGCCCGGAGGGGAGGATAAGACGACGGGAGAAGAGAAAAACCAGGGCCGCAGAGCGGTCCGGGAAATCCAGGAACTCGAGCAAGAAATCCCTATCCGGGGCCGCAATCCGGTCCGAGAAATCCAGGAACTCGAGCAAGAAATCCCTATCCGGGGCCGCAACCCGGTTTGAGAAGAGAGAAGACTCACACAAGAACCCCCGAGCTAAGAAAAAGAACATAAGTAACTCCAAGCAATCACGTTACATACCGCAGTCGGTGAGAGACGAGGTGTATACGAGGGACGGCGGCCGGTGCACCTATGTGGGTACTCATGGGAAGCGATGTCCGGAGGACAATTATCTTCAGATAGATCATATCGTTCCCTTTGCCAGGGGTGGGGATAGCTCGGCGGCTAATCTGCGATTACTGTGTCCAAGACATAATATGCTCGTAGCGGAAAAGGAATATGGGAAAAGGCACATGATGCAGTTCAGACGACGAGAATGATAAAGATTTACTGCATGAAATTAATGGAGCTGCTTGGAGAAAGAATGAGTGAATCGGAAAGAATAAGTTTATCCATCGGTTTCGTCATAGAGAATGAGAGAGTCAGTGCAACAAGAAATTCATGAGGCAATTCAGACAGAGAGAATGATGGGGCCTACGGGATAGATAGCAATAAGTTCGGCAAAAAGAAAAAGTGGGTCTAAGTGAAAAATGATAATTAGTTCGATGAAGAAAATAAGACCGCATACGACAAAATATTCATGAAGCACTTTTTGCGAAGAGAAATAGAGTATCTGCGAGAATGTTTATATATACATCTATATACATCGCCGACATTCGAGGGGGAGTGCTATAAACCGCTATAAAGTGCTATAAGTAATTGAATAAATATCAGATATATGATAGAATTTTATAGTAGTGCTAATCGCGATTTGATAGAATCCCGATGCGATTGCTACGAAGGGTAGCGGAAAAAGTAGATTGAAATTCAATTTGGATGAGTTAAGCAAGGAAAGGAGGCAGAAGCGTCGAACCTGTTTTACGCTTTCTATTTTTGTCTAAGGCGAGTTTGATCCGCATCTACTATGAAGGAGTAAGCAGTATGAAGTCACCCAAATGGGCGCCAATTGTGTTGGCTGCCCTTTTTATTATACCGCTTGTTGCCGGGACGACGGCCGCCCAGGTTCTCGAGGAGGCGCCGAAGAGGGAGATTGTGATCCCCGATGAGCATCAGGGCTGGATTCCCCATCCGGTCGACCGCAGTCATCTCCGTCCGGTCGAGTCGCATCGCATGACCTATCTGCAACCGGGGTCGTGGGACTGGAGAGCGCTTGGGGGTGTCACATCGGTGAAAAACCAGAATCCTTACGGCACCTGCTGGGCGTTCGGCACTCTCGGATCTCTCGAATCGATGGTGCTCATTAATGAAGGAGGCAGCCCGGACTATTCCGCGCACAACGTCGCCGCATGCGCCAACAACTGGTTTTACGATACGTACGGATTCAGCTGCAACACCGGTGGAAACGATGTCATCGCCACGAACTACCTCACGCAGCTCGGCACGGTCGATGAATCGTGTGACACCTATCCCGGCAGCTGCCCGTCGATCTCATGCGTTAATCCCGCCTGTTCCTTCGGAAAACAGGTAACCGAATGGATTGTTATCCCCGATGATATCAACGCCATCAAGAACGCCTTGATGAACTACGGTCCCGTGATCACGTCGATGTATTCGAGTTTCACGGGATTCGGTTCGTATAACGGTGTAGGCTGCTTGACCCATACGGGCAGCGAACCATCGGATCATTGCGTTCTGATCGTCGGATGGGATGATGCGATGTGCGATGGAAACGGCGGCTGGATAGTCAAGAACTCCTGGGGCACGGGATGGGGGGATAACGGCTATTTCTACATCGAGTACGGCAATGCTAATGTCGGCCAGGACAACAGTGTCTTTACCGGTTGGAAGGATATCGATTCCAACGAATCCATTCTCTACTACGACGAGTACGGCTGGTGGAGCTCGGTCGGCTGGGGTGATTACGACGATTGGGGCATGGTCGAGATCACGCCGACGGCGAGCGAACATCTCCTCGCCGTTGATTTCTGGGCGGTTTCCGCGCCGGATACATATACTGTCTATGTCTACGACACCTACAGCGGAGGCACCCTCTCCGATCTTCTTGCCGGTCCGATTTCCGGGACGCTCGTAAATGCGGGTTATTACAGCATAGCGTTGAATCCCCAGATTCCGGTCACAACGGGTGATCCGATTTACATCGCAATTAGATTCCAGACCCCCGGCTACAATTGGCCCGTTCCGATGGACGATGCCGGTCTGATGGAGACGAACAAGTCGTTTGTTCGATCCGATGACGCCTCCGCCTGGGCGGCGCTCGATAACGGCGGCTATGCAATGGGTGACGCCGGAATCCGTGCGAGAATCGGTCCCAAGCCGGAGACCGGTGAATGCTTTATGGAGGGAGATCCGGGATTCTTCTATGGATTCCCCTCTACTGTACAGGACATCTACGCGGGCCAGACGCTGTGCTACGAGGTGGCTCCCACCAACTTCGGATTCGTCTCCACACTCTGTCCGGACCCGGACACCTTCTGTGTTCATGCCGTATCCCAGCAGGGCTGGCCAATCACCGGTCCCGACCTCGATGTGTGCTTCATACTCGATCCCGGGTACCTGACGGGCATTGACGTCTGTATAACGGCGCCATGCGATGTCAGTATTTGCGACTACGACACCATTTATGCGTGGAATGCGTACTGCGACGTCAATGGTCTGTGCGCACCCGATTGCGGCGACTGTGAGGATCCGAACTGGTACGACGGCAATCCGTACTACGCCATCGACACGCTGTATCTGCATGTCATAGCGTCCCCGCCTGCGCTCTACATCGTGCAGGACAGCCTCTACGAGGTCTCCTTCGGTCAGACGGCTGCGTATGTACCGTTTGACATCTGCAATGGCGATCCGTGCGCGCCGCCGACCTCGTACGGCTATGCGATCGCGAGCACCGGCGCCATTCCTGGCGCCCAGCAGGGCGCGAGTGTTCTGGTTACCGGTGGCGAGTGTGAGCAGGTCTACTGGATCGGCAATGCCGGTGCGACACCTCCGTGCACGAATGAGGAGCTGACGATCATTGCGTGGACGCTCGTCGAGCCGGTTGCGTATGATACCTGTATACAGCTCGTACATGTTATCGAGCGCAAAAGTGTGCCTCTCTTTACGGCTCCCGTCGTGACGATCCTGGTACTCGCCATGATCCTCTCCGCTGCCGTGTTCATGAGAAGGCGCGCTGTGAACAAGATAAAAAGTAAATAAATCCCGGATCTATTCGAGAGTTAGTAGAAATAAGCCGGTGTGGGAAAGAAAAAGCCCCGCACCGGCTTATTATATTTACTGAACTGTATGACTCGTGACGAATGAAAGCAGAATGAAAGATCCCCGCTTTGAATAGCTTTATCCTTCTGCTACAATCCTGCAGGAATCTATCCGCCTATTTTTAAAATTGATGCAGAGCGGTGCGAGAATGATTAAAAAAGCGATTTTGGGAAGATTGCACTTCCAACTGGAGGAATCGCTGTTCGAGGAAATAGCGGCGATAAGAAGTGAAGACCCCTTTGGTGAAATCAACGTCGTCGCCGGCTCCAACACTCTGTGCGTTTACCTGAGAAAGGAATTGGCGCGCAAAACCGGCGGATTCTTCAATGTCCGCTTTCTTACATTTGCAGATCTCGTCTATCTCCTGAGCGCCGCCGGTTCGGAAAACCATAGAGCAACTGCGCCCCGCTTCACCGATACGGTGATTGCACGCGGGATCGCCGGTTCCTCCCTGCTGCCCGCGTGCTTCGAAGAAGTGGCGGGAACGAAGGGTTTCACGAAAGCGCTCCTATCGACGTTCAGTGACCTCGCGGAGGCGTCCTGTTCAGCGGAGTGGGCGAAGGCTTTCCTGGCGGATGCTCCCCCTTCTGCGGGCTTGAACGCCCGGATGAGCGGTCTCTTGTCGCTCTACGCCGCGTACCGTGAGCGGCTGGAGAGTAGGGGAAGCGATGTGCATGTACTCTTCGAAAATGCCATTGATGCCGCGCGCGATTACCAATTCGAACACCCAATTCTCACATACGGTTTCTACGATTTCAACGAGCTGCAGTGGCGGCTCATCGAGGTCCTCGGCGCGGGTTCCGGCGTGAAACTTTTCATGCCGTGGAAAGAGGGCGAGGAGTCATACCGCTTCGCCTCCCGTGCGATAGATTTAATATCAAAATGCGGCTTCGATCAGGTTAAGTTAAATGGGATGGACGAGAGAGAGAAACCGGCACAGGTAAGGCTTTTCAGTGCCCCGGGGAAAGAAGAAGAAGCACGAGAAATTGTAAGACGGATACTGAATCTCGTTTCGGGACGTGGAATTGGATTCGGTGAGATCGCAATTCTGCTGCCCTCTCAAGAGGCGTACGCATCGATCGTGTGCGAGATTCTCGATGAAGCGGGCATCCCGTATTTTGCATCGGGGTCCTCGGCACTCGAACAGTACGCCGCCGGTCGTGCGCTTCTTCACTTGCTGACACTTCTCAGAGGCAAGATCGAACGGCGCAATCTCGTTGACTTTCTCGTATCGGCGCCTCTCGCCATCGAGGATGCGTCCCCATCCGTGAACGGCGGAGATACTGAAGCGTCTTTCGATCCGTTTCAAGCGTGGGTGCGCGCAAGCGCCGAAACGGGAATGATGGGAGCAACCGGCTGGCAGGAGGAGAATGCGGCCCTTACGAGCAGTCTCCGGGGGATTCTCGAGAATATCGTATCGGAAAAACGTGCCGAGGAGATACGAAACACCATCAGGAGCACGCGGCTCGTTGGTGATATCATAAATAAAATCTTGCAGGCTCGAGATCTGATCACGGATGAATCGAGATGGAGCGGGTTTTCGACGATTATTAGAAGTTTTGTGCAGGACATCTTCGAACCTTCCGAAGGTGTAGATAGCGTTTGCAGCGTTATCGATGATCTCAAGCAGCTTGATTCTATTTCGAACAACGTTTCTTTCGAGTTGTTTTCACATATTCTGGAATCCGCGCTCGCCGCTCCTGTTCTCTCCCGGGGACGGTTTGCCGACTGCGGCGTAAATGTGCTGCCCATCGGTCAAGCAAGGGGGTGTTCCTTCAGGGCGGTATTCATTCCGGGACTCTCCGAGACGATCATTCCGGGAAAGGTCGTACAGGACCCGTTTCTGATGGATCATGAGCGCAAACACCTCGGTGAAATGAGCGGCGGTGAGGTCAGGTTGTCGGAGAAATCGGGCCGCATCGAAGAGGAGGCTCTCCTTTTCGCACTTGCTCTGGATTCGGCGCGCGAAGAGCTCGTGTGCAGCTATCCGAGAAATGAAGATAGTTCAGGCAAGCAGATGATGCCATCTTCATTCCTGCGGTTTATTCCGGGGTATACGCTTGATGGCACGTGCGAAGAATCCCTCGTTTGCGAGCGCCTCTCGCGATATCACAGGGATAGAGCGGTATTGGAACCGGTCAGTGAGCACGAGTACGATTTCCTGATTGTGAGAGGATTCAGAAACGGCGAGGGATGCCTGCCGGTGGACCCAATATTCAGAAGAGCGGCTTCGCTTATCAATGCGAGGTGGGGAAAGAAAGAATTTACTCCGTATGATGGTGTCTTCGTATCGCCAGCAGCCTTGCGGGAACTTGAGCAAATCCTCGATCACAGGGGCTGGCGTTTCTCCCCGACATCGATGGAGCGGTACGCGGGGTGTCCGTTCAAGTATCTCCTCAATAATTTGCTCGAGCTCGAGCCCACGGAGGAACCGGAACGGCTGATAACTATCACACCGCTGCAGCGCGGCGAACTCGTTCACAGGATTCTGGCCCTCCTGTATAGCGAGCTGCAGAATCGGGATCTCCTGCCCTTGAATGAGCGCACGGCACGGGAGGCGCGGGAAATAGCAGAGCAGATAACAACGAGAGAAATGGAGGAGTACCCGAAATCCGAACCGGTGGGGCTTGCCGTTTTCTGGGAGATGGAAAAACGAATGATAACCGAATCGGTGAGGCTTCTGCTCGATGAAGAACTCGGCGAAGGTGATGAATACATGCCGACCTATTTCGAAAAGCCATTCGGCATGAAGGGCGAATCCGTGCAGGTCCCGTTCACGTACGGGAAGAGAACGGTCCATTTTCACGGAAGGATCGATCGGGTCGATATCGGCCCTGAAGATAAGTTCCGTGTTATAGATTTCAAGACGGGACGGCTCAATCGGCAGGATCAGGATCTCGCAGGAGGTTCCAATCTGCAGCTGCCCATTTATCTTCTCGCCGCGTCGAAGTTTCTGAAGCGCCGGATTCAATATGGGGAGGCGGTGTACCGGAGAGTGGGGGTGTCGGTCGGGAAAAGAACCGTTGTATTCACCGGCAGGCAATGGGAGCGGACGGAGAAGGAGCTCGGACGCATAATCGATGTGATCACGCGCGGTATAGAAAACGGAATATTCTTCGCCCCTGCTGAAGATCGCTCCTGTTCGTTCTGCGAGATGCGCCCCGCGTGCCCTACCGGGCGGTCGGGCTTCTTTGAGACGAAAGCGAAACACGATTCTCGCAGCATCGACTATCTCGCAATGAGAATGTCCGAAGAGGTAGATAATGAAAAGTGACATGCCTCTCGTCGATGAGAGAGAACGACAAAAAGCGGCCGAAGACATTGATAACTCTTACTGCGTCGAAGCGGGCGCGGGGACGGGTAAAACGACGCTTCTCGTGAATCGTTTTCTTTCTATCATCGGCCGCGGGAAGGCACGGTGCGGACAGATCGTCGCCATCACATTTACAGAGAAGGCGGCGAGTGAGATGAAGTTTCGTCTTCGGACCAAGATCGATGAGCTGCTCGGCGCCGAAGACTGCGGATCCGCAGAGCGGGAACGGTTCCTGGCGGCACGCAACGAATTGGAACGTGCTCCGATTTCGACGATTCACTCCTTTGCGGCATCGATACTGAAGGAGTATGCGCTCGATGCGGGGATCGATCCCGGCTTCAGTGTTCTCGACGCCGTCGATAGCTCTCTGCTCATCGACGAGTCATGGAGCGATTTTCTCCACGGCATAGAGGAACATCGCTCGGAGATTCTCAGACGCTTTATTTCACTCGGCGGGAATGCGGAACACTTTCGGAAGTTTGGAATCGAGCTCTACTACCGCCGGGGGGAGCGGTTCGTCGAGGGCATATTTTATAATAATAAAACAAAACACAACGGCGATAGGCGTGCGCGTAATTCTTCTATCCCTATCGATTCGCGGGAAATGATATTATATCTCGCACGGGCATTCGAAGAAGCGGCGGGCACGCTCACAGAGCTGAAACGGGAGCATTGCATTAATCCTGACGATCTGGGCGGCAGGGAGATAGAAGGCCTCGCGAGTGCCGTGGAGATTGTGCGGCAGCTCGAAGGCGAGGAGCTGGAAGATTTTCTGCTCACTTTTTCACTGCCGAAAAAGGCGGGGAACAAGAAGAACTGGTCTCCTCCCGATACGTGTACAAGGCAGAAAGAGATAGTAAGCGAGCTCAGAGAGCTCTTCAGTTCGCAGCGCAAGCGCTACACCGATTGGTTGAGTTCGGAGCTTGTCCGGTTGCTCGACGTTTTTCTGACGTGTGTCGAGAAGAGAAAAAACACCGAGAGCGCTCTCGACTTCGATGATCTCCTGATCAGGACGCGGATCCTTCTTCGCAGTGAATCAGTGCGTCGAGTCTTGCGGCGTCGTTTTAAATATGTCCTTGTTGACGAGTTCCAGGATACCGATTCGCTTCAGGCTGAAATCATCCTGTTGCTCTCGGGCGGTCCGGAGGATACAGGTTCCGTCGATCCGGAACCGGGAAAGCTCTTTATAGTCGGCGATCCGAAGCAGAGCATCTACCGTTTTCGCCGAGCCGATGTCGAAGTGTATGAACGAATCAAGGAATGGTTCTCCAAGACGGGCAGGCACGTCAAGATAACCCAGAACTTCAGGTCTGTTCCTCCGATACTGGATTGGGTAAATGAATCCTTCTCGGAGATCATCGTTCCGCCCGATGACGGTAGATATCAGCCGGAGTACGAACCGATCCATCCGATCCGCCTGGGCTCCGATCCCGCCGTCGCCCTGCTCGATCTCGAGACGGAGGACTCGGAGATCAAATCCGATGATGTTCGCCGACTCGAGGGGAAGGCGATCGCCAGACTGATCCGTCATCTCATCCGGGAGCAGCGCCCCGTCATGGATACGGTCAGCAGAGAGGTGCGTCCCTTGAAACCCGGCGATATCGCGGTGATCTATCCCGGTACGACGGGGATCAACTTCTACGAGGATCCGCTGAGAAATGAGGGAATCCCGTATATCGTCGAAGGCGGCAAGCTTTATTACACGCGTCAGGAGATCAGGGATCTCGCCTCCGTTCTGTGGGCCATAGAGGATCCGTATGATTCCCTCGCCCTTTTTGCCTCGCTGCGCTCACCCCTGTTCGGCTTCAGCGATGAGGAGATCTTTCTCTTTACCAGGGGGGCTGGGCGCCTCGATTACCTCAGACCGGGTTCACCCGATAGGCGAAAGTACGGCGCGCTTCTCGATTGCCTCGCGTTGCTCGCCGACCTGCACCGTGGGAGAAACGAGCGTGGTTCGACCGGAACACTTCAGGAACTCCTTCGAAAGACGCACTTTGTAGAGATCACGGTGCTGAGGCCCCATGGTGAGCAACGGGTATTGAATATTCAAAAGGCGATCCAGGCTGCAAGAGATTTTGATGCGCGGATAAGCACGTTCAGGAGATTCGCACGGTGGTTCAAGGATCAGGAGATGCTCGCTGTATCCGAGGGTGAATCTCCCCTCGTCGAGGAGGACGAGAACACCGTCCGGTTGCTCACCGTTCACAAGTCGAAGGGCTTGCAATTCCCCGTCGTGATTCTCGCGAATCTCGTTCAGCAATCCCGTCATGGAGCATCGATATTTATCGAACACGGCGACCGGCTCGTTTTCAGGATCGGAAAAGTTCTGGAGACCTCCGATTACCGGAAGGTGTCCGAGAGCGAAAAACGCAAGGAGAGAGCGGAAATTGTAAGGTTGTTGTATGTGGCGGCAACGAGGGCCGGTGATCTGCTCGTCATTCCGAGAACACCGGTGACGGGAGGGTATTATGACATACTATCCAATCATCTCCCCTCTGACGGCGATATTCGCGAGAATAATTCGGGTATCCGTGAAGCTGGGCCTGAGAACGCCGGCGTGGAAATCGCCCGGCTCTCTCTATCAGATCTCCCCCGGCTGCGAGGCGCCGCCAAGCCGTTCGTTACCGTTCCAAAGAGAAGCAAGAAAGAAGGTGAATACTCGAGTCGCAGGAAGGAGTGGCTCTCCTCGAGGCGGCGGCTGCTGGAGACGGGAACCCGGGCTCCCCTCGTGGTTACCCCCTCGGGTGTCGAGCGCTCGCTGCCGGCGGAAAAATCCCGTCCCGCCGGCATGGATATACCGGGGGAGACGGGAAGAGGCGATGAACGCTATCGATTCGGACTCGCATTTCATCGGATCATGGAACTCGTCGAGTTCGATTCCCGAGCGCGCTGTCATGATCTCGTCGAGCTTGATTCCCGCGTGCGGTGTCGTGGACTCGTCGAGGCTGTTGCCATCGAGCTCGGCCTGCGGCACGAAACAAACGAGCTGGCCGATCTAGTCGAACAAGCTCTCGCATCTTCGTTCTTTCGCAAACTCAGCGGTGCGTCACGAGTCTTTCGCGAAGTGCCCTTTGCATTTCCTGTCAGCGGCGGTACGCTCGAGGGAAGGATCGATCTCCTCTTCGAACTCGGAAGTGCCTGGACCGCCGTGGATTACAAGACGGACCGGATTGCCGGTGACGAGGTGGATGAGCGGTTCGAGGTGTACCGGATGCAGGGGGGGCTCTATGCTCTCGCTCTTTCGAGATTGGGAGTGCCGTGCTCGGGCGGAGTGGTGTTTTACTTTGTGCGTCCCGATGAAACGAGGACACTCGAGGTTACAGATGCCCTTCTTCGAGATGCAGAGCGGTTGATCGGTGAAGCGCTTTCATGACAGATTATAAATCTTCAAGTGAATCCTTTACCGGACCGTCCCTCAAGCTCACGCCGAGGCCTGATCTCGTCGGCAACGTAAGTTTTCCCTCGATTACCTCGACACCGACTGCCGGGTCGTTCTCAATGAGGATGTTGCCGTCCAGGTCGGCGTAATCGACGAGGGGGGATAGATGCGCGGCGGCCGTGATACCGATCGATGTTTCTATCGTGCAGCCGAGCATGACGAGCATTCCGCACGCCCTCGCCGTGTGAATCATCTTCAGCGCTTCCCGTATGCCCCCGCATTTCATCAACTTTATATTTATCCCGTGGAATGCGCCGATGAGCTTCGGAATGTCTGCGGCCACCTGAACGCTTTCGTCGGCGAATATGGGCAGTGATACTTTATCGGCCAGCCATCGATAATCGTCGAGGTTGCCGGCCGGAAGAGGCTGCTCGATAAACTGAACGTTTTCTTTCTCCAGCCAGCGGATTTTCTCGAGCGCTTCCTCCCTCGTCCAACCTTCGTTTGCATCTATACGTACGGGCCGGTCGGTTAGACTCCGTATCGTCTCCATAATCTCACGGTCGTTCTCGAGACCCATCTTCACCTTGAGCACGGGATAGCTTTCCGCTTCGAGGACCTTTTCCTTGATCACATCGGGGGTGTCGATGCCGATCGTGTACGAGGTAACAGGCGTCATTTCGGGATTCAGCCCGAGATAGGTATAGAGAGGAATCTCGAGCCGCTTTCCGAGAAGGTCGTGGAGCGCAATGTCGACCGCCGCGAGCGCGGCCCTGTCCATTCCGATCTTGCGATCCAGTATTTCGAGTGTATCCTCGATGTAATCGAGATCGTCCAAGAGTTTTGCATCGATAGAGGCAAGAGCCCGTTCGGCCGAATCAGGAGTCTGATTGTAGCGCGTGATCGGTGCCGCTTCACCGAGACCTTCACCGCTGTAGTCTTCGAAACGGAGCAGTACCGATTCGCGGTACGTGTCGGCGCTTCGCGCGATGCGAAAAGTGTGTGAGAGTTCGAGCCTTATTCTTGTTCCGGTTATTTTCATGTTACGAGTCTTCCGACGATAGCCGCTCCGATATCAACTTTGCCGCTTTCCTGCCTGATAGTAACATGCCTCCGAAGATCGGACCCATCCGGTACGATCCGAAAACCGCGTTTGCGCTCATGCCCGCCACGAACACTCCTGGAAAAACCTCTCTTGTGTTCTCCAGCGTGGTTTGTTCCGCCCGATCGGCCCAGAGGGACCGTTCCCCCTCTATCTTTCCGCTCGGTGTCAAGAGTCTCGCATCCACCTTTTTGTCGATCACGTGCACGACTTCCGCTGCGTGACCGGTTGCATCTATGACAAACTTCGCTTCAATGGTAAGGGGATCCACATGGAGGGATGCCATTTCGACGGCCGTCCAGTTTATGACGATACCGGCAACCATGTTTTCCCGTATGACGACATCCTCTATGCTAATAAGATTGAATATTCGCGCCCCCGTTTTCGCAGCCCGGGCGCAGATCGAACAAACCGTTTCAATCGAATCGGCGGTGTAGTAGCCCTTTGAAAACGGCCGTGTCTCTACGCCAAAACCGTCGAGGATTTCCTTGCCTTCGTCCTGGATAACGATCTCGTTCATCATCATCCCGCCTCCCCACATCCCGCCCCCGATGCTCAGTTTCCTTTCGAAGAGACAGGTTTTCCATCCCGCCTTCGAGAGATCTGCCGCGGCAACGAGGCCGGCGGGGCCGCCGCCCACGATCGCAACGTCGCACTTGAGTGAATCGAGGAGCTTCTCCGTGTATCGCCTGATAATTGCTTCAGTAATCGTTCTTTCATTAAGGGGCATCGAACTCTCCTTGAAATAGCATGTGTTGAACTGCTGTGAGAACCGCAATCGATTGTCCTCGGACGTTGAGGAGTATATCTCTTGTAACCAATAGAGCCTTGCAGGTCAAGCTCAATATTTGGGGGTGGAGATTGCGCTTTTATACCGCTTGCGGTACGCTTATCATATGAAATGATAATCTCACGTTTATCGATATTGCCGCAGGTTTGAAGCGGATTCGGCTCTTTGGGCCCGTCGCCGGATTGAAACGGATTCGGCTCTTTGGACTCGTCGCCGGATTGAAAGGGATTCGGCCGGAATGGAGGAGCTTTGGCGGAGCGTGGCAAGCTGAGAAGCATCTTGCGAAGGATCGACGGCAGGGGGTACAAGGCGTACAGGGATATACAGGGCTGCTACGCCTTCCCCGGCTTCGATCTCTCGATCGATCATGTCCAGGGGGATCCATTCGCCGCTCCATCGAGGGTGCGGGTTCTTCTCGAGGCTGAGCATTCGGGATTTCCGCCGGACACGTACCGGAATAGATCGAGGCGCATCGCCCTCGAGGATTATCTGACGAGAGCATTCGCTTCAGCGATACGAAACCTCTCGAGAGGAAAGGTGGGCACGGGGAAGGGTGGAATGATAACGGTCGATTCACCGAATCAGGAGATTCTCGAGCGGAGTTCATGTTTCATGTCGGAAGATGGTGTCGAGATCAGATTCAGGGTGGGACTCCCCGCCGCGGGGCGCAGGGTGCTGGGACATGATGCGGAGCGGATTTTTTTCGACGAGATTCCCGCGATTGTCGATAAATCGCTCCGCTATGGAAATCTTGATGCTTCGAGAATTGAAGCGCACCTGAATGTAAATGAAGATCAGGATACTGCACGCAGGCTTCTCGAGGAACAGGGGCTCGTTGCCTTTATAGCGGAAGGCTCTATTTTGCCCCGCCGCAGCGGCATCGATGACCGGCCGCTCGAGCGTGAGAAGGGCGTGAACGTTGTTCCGTTCAAATCTCCGAGCTCGATGGCGGTCACAATGACACTGCCCCACGCCGGCGCGATAAAAGGCATGGGCATTTCGGAAGGCGTGACTTTGATCGTCGGCGGCGGCTTCCACGGGAAATCGACGCTGTTGCGTGCCCTCGAGCGCGGCGTGTACAATCATGTGCCGGGGGACGGGCGGGAGCGCGCCGTCACCCGCGGTGACGCGGTGAAGATACGCTCGGAGGACGGGAGAAGCATCGTGGGAGTCGATATCCGTCCCTTTATATCCAACTTGCCGTTCGGTACCGATACGGAACAGTTCACAACCGAGAATGCCAGCGGTTCGACCTCTCAGGCGGCGAATATCATGGAAGCTCTCGAGGTCGGCTGCCGGCTGCTGCTTATCGATGAAGATACTTCCGCGACAAACTTCATGATACGTGATCAACGGATGCAGGAGCTCGTTGCCAAAGTGAAAGAGCCCATAACGCCGTTTATCGATAAGGTCAGCCTGCTCCGCGATAGCCTCGATGTCTCGACGGTGCTCGTCATGGGGGGATCGGGTGATTATTTCGATGTCGCGGACACTGTGATTATGATGGATACATATGAACCTCGTGATGTGACCGACGAAGTAGCCGGCATTGTAACGGCGAATCGAAATGAGCGAAGGATGGAAGGCGGTGGGGCATTCGGAACTATCTCGCCGAGGGAGCCGCTGCGTGAGAGCTTCGATCCGAGCCGGGGTCGCAGAGAGGTAAAGATAGACGCAAAGGGCCTGAACATGATACTATTCGGACGTTCAGAGATCGATCTCTCCGCCGTCGAACAGCTCGTAAGCGTCAGTCAGACAAGAACGATAAGTGATATAATATTATATTATTCGCTGCATCATGCAGGCTGTGGATATTCGCTACGTAAGGGTTTGGAAAAGGTCATGAATGAGATAGACGAGCAAGGCATGGATGTGCTGTCGAATCACAAAGCGGGGGATTACGCGCGACCGAGGATTTTCGAGGTCGCCGCGGCGGTGAACAGGCTGAGATCCCTCGAGGTAAAGCGAGTATCTTGATCGATATTCCCAAACCGGAGTCGTGCGCCAATGCCGAGTGACAACAGCAAGTTTCTATCGACGATCATCGAGGCGTTCAACCATTCTGTTGACGGGATCGCAGTAGTATCTCAGGATCTCGAGCTTCTCTACTGCAACAAGGCCTTTATCGAAATTCACGAACTTAATCAGGATGAAGACTATACGGGGAAGAACTTGAGGGAGATCGAGGAGCCGGGGCTCCAATGGGTGATCAACGAAGGGATGGAGGCCGTTTTCGATAAGGGCGTCTATTCGAGAGAAGTTGAGAGCAAGAGGCAGGACGGCAGGCCGCAGTACGTACACGTGCAGGCCAACTTCATTCCACATATAGATCCTCCCCTCATTCTGATTCTGCTGCACGATATAACGGAGCTCGTTCTTTCCAAGAAAGAGCTGAAGCAACACTATGACCGTCTAGAAAAACTCGTGAAGGAACGCACCGCGGACCTGACGAGCGCGAACGAAAAGCTCAAATCGAAAGTCGATGAGTGCGTGAAAGCCGAAGAAGCCCTGCTCGAGTCCGAGGTGAAGTATCGCGTGCTCGCCGAACATTTGCGTGAGGGCATCATCGTTGCAAAGGACAATCCGATGCGCATCGTTTTCGCGAATCAGGCGATGGCGAATCTCTGCGACTACGATGTTGATGAGCTCAGCTCTCTTTCGGTGGAAAATATCCAGGGACTTGTTCACCCCGAAGACAGGGAATTTTTCTTTACACGCTTCCGTGACCGCCTGGCGGGAAAAAATCCCGAACCGCAGTATGAATTCCGTGGGATCAAGAAGGACGGATCGGTGATATGGCTTGCCATATTCTCGACACGCATCGAGTTCGAAGGTGAGCCCGCCGTCCTCGCGACGTACCGCGATATTACGGAACGAAAGAGGGCGGAAGAGGCACTCATGGAGAGCGAGGAGAGGCTCAGGATTCAATTCAAGAGTGTTCCCGTACCGATGTACACCTGGCAGAAGATTGGTGAAGATTTCATTTTACGGGAAGGCAACGACGCAGCTTTTGCTATTACAAAGGGGGAAGTAGCTAAATATGTGGGGATTGAGGCGGCGGAATTATACGGGGAAGATCATGAGTATATCAGGGATATGTCACGCTGTTTTAGCCAAAAGACCACTATCGAGAGGGAAGTCCTGTACCACTTCCAAGGGACCGGCGAAGACAGACATCTCGCCGTAAAATACGCCTTCGTACCCCCCGATATCGTCATGGTACACACCGAAGACATAACGCCGCGGAAAAAGGCCGAGGAGGAGCTCAAGCGCTACCGAGACCATCTCGAGGAGCTCGTGGAGAAGCGGACCGACGAGTTGCAAAAGGCAAACGAAAAGTTGCGCACCGAAATAGCGGAGCGCGAACGAACGGAGCGCGAACTGGCGGTTCGGAACAGTGAGCTTGGATTCCTCAACGAGATTTACGAGATCATCACTTCTGCAGACAGCAAGGGAGAGATTCTGGACAAGGTGTTGGATCCGATATTGAGCTACTGCAAGGCGCCGTTCGCGGGTGTCTTCGAAATCGATGCGGCAAGCGAGGAGCTTGTTCTACTCAAGGTGGTTGGTGTTCCTGATGAAATCAAAAACGCATGGAATAGAATCAGTCTCGAGAGTGAAAGCATACAGTTCCTGCTTTCATGTGAGGGGGTTTATATCCCCGAGCAGGATTTACCGGATGCCAAGAGAGCGAGTGATGGGGTCAAGGAGGTGCTAGGAATCAAGAGAACGATATCGATCCCACTGTGCTTTCAGGAAAAAATACAGACGATAGTTTTTATCGCGTCAAAGCGTGATGTCGATATAACAATCGAGGAACGGCGCACATTCGAGATCGTCAGCAAGCAGCTGGGAATAGCCCTCGAGCGGCTCTATCTTTTGGATGAACTGGAAAAGCGGGAAAAGGATCTCCGGAAATTGGCCGCGGATCTCGTCGATTCGATCGAGAATGAACGGCGCAGGATGGCGATTCAGCTTCATGATGAAATGAGTCAGTCAATCGTCGGTATAAACATGGAATTCGACATGCTCAAGGAGAAAATCGACACAGATGATGAGCAGATCAGCCAATCGCTCAGAGTGATAGACGAGGAACTCCAACGCATAACGGAAGGTACGCGCGAATTTTCATACTCGCTGCATCCTTCGGTTCTGACGGATTTTGGTCTCATCACCGCTCTCGAGCGGTATGCCGAGAAGTACATCGAAAAAAGTGATGTGAGGGTAGAAATCGAAGCGATCGGATTCGATGAGAGATTGCCGCAACGCATAGGTCTCGCTCTGTACCGAATTGCGCAGGAGGCTATCACGAACGTCGTCAAGCATGCCGATGCGGAGAACGTTTTAATAAAAATTACAAAGGGGTATCCTCGTGTTATCATGGTGATAGAGGATGACGGGAAAGGTTTCGAAATGAAGGGAACGGAAGCACTAAGCAGAGGGCTTGGAATAGTCAGCATGAGAGAGAGGGTTGGCTTCCTTGGGGGAAATTTCAGAATGCAATCGAGCCCTGGAAAAGGAACGCAGATTCGTGCTACGATTCCCCTGGAGGTTGATAATGGATCCCGGGATCAGGGTTCTTCTCGTTGAAAATCATACGATTGTGCGCCAAGGGCTGAGGCGGCTGCTCGAGGAACGGGACGTCGAAGTAGTAGGGGAGGCCGAAGACGGCCGCACCGCTCACAAGATGGCCGTTGAACTGCGCCCTGACGTTGTCATCATGGATGTGGGCCTCCCGCGCATGGGAGGCATTGAGGCGACGCGGAGGATCCGGAAGGAACTGCCCGATACGAAAATCATCATGCTTACGATCCATTCCGAGGAGAGCTACATATACCAGTCGCTCGAGGCGGGGGCGGATGGCTATCTTGTGAAGGATACAGCCGCCGATGAGCTGCTCATTGCTATCGAATCGGTGCTGGGCGGCAAGACGTATTTGGGTCAGAATTTTTCGCCGAAGGTGCTCGAGCGGTATCGCAAGATGGCGAAGTCGGGCAAGCGCGCAGATACCTTCAGCCTGTTGACGAATAGGGAACGGGAAATTCTGCAATTGATCGCCGAAGGACATACGAGCAAAAAGATCGCGGGGATGCTCTTTATCAGTATCAAGACGGTGGAGAATCACCGGGCGAATATCATGTCCAAACTCGAAATCCACGATACCGCCGGATTGGTGCGGTACGCTATCAAGATCGGGCTGGTTGAATCGTAATTTTATATGCTGCAACTAGTTTCAATTTCAGGGCAGCAATCTAAATATAGGGGTTTCTTCTCATTGCCAATTAATCGCAAATAGTGTATCATTATATTGAGAGTGGAAAAATTAGTTACTTGTAAGGGATTTCTAGTAAGACTCATGAAGAAGGTGGCCGGCTGAAAGCAAGAGTGGTTTTTATACGAACGAGCCACATGGATTTCTAAAAGCGGAGGCCAGAAGAGAACACAAGAAGTATAAAAAATATCGCTAGGGTAATCAGGTATTGCCGCCTGAAAACTAATGGGAGTCTTTTCCTTCCTACCACAAAAACCCCATCTCTTCCCCTAGGAGATGAGCCGCTTATCGGGAAAAGGCTCCCGCCTGGAATCAGGTTGCTGACCTACAACGCTCCGATGAGAGTCCCTTAGGATCGCTTTCCACTTCTTTAGGAGCTAGGGTCAAGTCAGGCGGCAATTTTTTATTTTCCATCCGGCGTTCCAATCTCTATTTCACAGCCCAACTCAAAGCCCGTTTCACAGTCCATTTCTCATTGACAACTTGAATCGAGCTTCCTTACACTCCCATTACTCGTTTAACAGTGTCTCCACTCGAAAACAGCAATTCATTTTATTGTTATATTTACGATCTGTTTTCGAGCCGCACGGTGCGGTACTTCTTGGATTTATTCGAAGGGAGGTTTCCCGACGTGGAGCATTCCCCGGGCTGGATCGAGAAGAGAAGCAGGATCCGTCGTGATATTACGGCTGCATTTTCCGGTCGCACGAGCATCAGCGCTGATGATTTCCAGCGTATCTTTTGCGATCCGGATCGGCCGGCGCCGATAGGGGATTTCAACAGCCAGTATCTTCCCAGTGAAGCTGTTCTGACGGAAATCCTCGATGCCCTCGGAAAATCCACCGGCATCGATCGCGAGCGGCTTGCATCCTACTACCGAAGGGATGAAAGCTTTTCGCAATTCGGAGAGCGGCTATTGAGGGCCGGGGCGTACGGAGGATAGTATGAAAGCACTTTTCTTGCCTCTTATGCTCTGTCTTTTCTTCTCCCAGGCTATTGCAGCACCCGACGGCGGGGAGGGGGCGCTCTACTACGCGCGCGGGCATTACTGGATCGAGATCGTTCTCTACGATTCGGATGGAGCGGCGTTTGTGCCGGATGATATCGACACAAAACAATTCGTAATCGAACGGATCGATGAAGACGGCACGCCCTTCAAACCGTCGAAGGTGCAGAGCATGAGAACCGAATCCGGAGGTTCGTTCATGCTGTTGATATCGGGAAAGCTGAGGGGCGGCAGGTGCTATCGTGTCACCTACCGGCATGACGATGGATCCGAGACCGCCGTCGAATCGATCTGCGATCCGTTCTACTACGAGCCGGGCGGCGTTAAGTGTGCCGGCAGGGAGTTCTTTACGAAGTACATAGCCGCAGCGTTTTCCAGGACGGGTGACGTATATTCCCTCAACAAGTTCGGTTTCGAATACGATTTCACCGCCGAGAGATCATTCGTGCATTTTGTCATCGAGCCTGTTTTCACGTTCGGGAATTTCAATATCAAGCCGTATTTCGAACTCGAGGGTTCGAACTACAGATTCGCGGATGAATACGAGAGACACATAGAACGGAGGATGTCCGGACTTTCTATGTCGGGCAGCATCTGGGCGCATGAACTCAGGCTCAGCGCTGATGCAGCGTATCACCACGAGCGTTCCGAAGGCTGGCTCCCCGTGGAGCCGTTCGCCACGACGAAGCATCATCACCGGTTCATGATGGTCGGTCGCGTCGGTCTCGACAACCTCTTCGATTCAGTCAACAGCTACTGTTTGAGCGTGTTCAAGGGCGTCGACGTTGCGTTCGGCTATGCCTGGTACGTTACGGATGATACGGATACCTGGAGCGCATCAGGATTGGATTATACGTGTCCGTACGTGAACGGCAGGTTTACCTGGACGTTTCTGTATGGATTCCAATTCTCGTATTCCTATGAGTCATTCTGGCCCGAGGAGTTTGACCAGAATCGCAAGTGGTTTCAATCGATTAGGTTCCGTTTGCTGCTGAGAGACGTGCTCGAGCGTCCCGAGAGAAAATTGTATCATCCCGATCTCGAATTCAGATACGATGCCGGTAACCGGTGGCCTGCGTTCCAGGACGAGAAGACGGTATCGCTCGGATTTACCTTCAATCTCTTTCCCTGGTAGCGAGCCACCCGGGTACTTCACCGCATCAATCACCGCTGATCCGTATCAGACATCTACGAGAGCGCGGCCCGTCGAACTCACAGAAGAATACGGCCTGCCACGTTCCCAGCACGGGTCTGCCGCCGCTGACGATCACGAGTTCATGGGCTCCCACGAGCGATGATTTGATATGCGAGTCCGAATTTCCCTCGCTGTGGCGGTATCCCGCACCGGCTGGCACGATACGTTCCAGAGTCGCCTCTATGTCCCGCGCGACGTCCGGGTCGGCCTTTTCATTGATCGTCACCGCCGCCGTTGTGTGCGGGACGAAAATGTGACAGAGACCTTCCGTGATGCCGCTCTCCACGATCGCCGCCGTTACCTGCCCGGTTATATCTATTAGCTCTGAACGCCTGCGGGTTCGCACCGATATTTCACTGAGCATGTCGACCTCCTTGTGCCATGTAATTTGTATCACAGATGCGTCCGGGTCACCAGGAGAAGGCTTGAACCGGTACACCGCAGTCACCGGGCCAAGCACCATCCATTGCCCCGGATCACCAATCGAAGCCTTGACCGCTCCGCCCCAGTTTCTTATAATCCTGTTTCCTTGCATACACGATTCATTTACCGGGAGGTTTGAAATTATGGCATTACAGGGACTCGAGCCAAAGCTGCTTTGGAAACATTTCGACAAGATACTGAGCATTCCCCATGGTTCGGGAAATGAAGCACAGCTTGCCGAATACCTGCTCTCGTACGCAAAGAGCAAGGATCTGCAGGCAGAACAAGACGAGAGTGGAAACGTCGTAATACATGTGCCTGCGACAAAAGGAAACGAGAGCGCACCGACGGTCGTCCTCCAGGGGCATATAGACATGGTGTGCGAGAAGAATGCGGATGTCGAACACGATTTTCTCAAGGATCCCATCGAAGTACAGCTCGACGGTGAATGGCTCACCGCCCAGGGAACAACGCTCGGCGCCGATAACGGAATCGGCATGGCGGCGGCTCTCGCCACGATAGAATCGGAGGATATCGTTCACGGACCGCTCGAACTACTCTTTACCGTAGATGAGGAAGTGGGTCTCACCGGTGCCGGCAAGCTTAAATCCGGTTTTGTCACGGGCAAAATGCTGCTCAACCTCGACAGCGAGGAACTTGGTGCGGTATATATCGGTTGCTCCGGCGGGGGCGATTCCACGATAAAACTACCCGTGACTATGATCGACGCGCCTGCGGGCACGAAGGGATACGTGCTCAAGGTGACAGGCTGCCGCGGGGGGCATTCAGGGATCGATATTCATGAGCAGCGGGGAAACGCGATTATGATTCTCGCCCGGGTGCTTGCAAAAGCCGTCAAGATGCAGCCGTGTCACCTCGCCGGTCTCAAGGGTGGGAACAAGAGAAATGCTATCCCGCGTGAGGCTGAGGCAACACTCATGGTGCTCGAAACGGCGGTCGATGATCTCGCTAAGCTGGTGAGTGATGAGCTCGAGAAGATAAAGGTGGAGCTTGGCGGGAAGGAAAAGGAACTTGCTGTTTCGGTAGAACCGGCGGATCCGACCTCGTTCAAGGTTATGGATGCCGATTCACAGAAAGCGGTGCTGGATCTCTTGATTGCCATACCTCACGGCGTCGAGGCGATGAGTTACGATATTGCGGGACTCGTCGAGACGTCCAACAATCTCGCAACTGTCTCTGCTGGAGGCGACGAGATCGTTATTGGAACATCCACGAGGAGTTCCATAACAAGCGCGTTGCAGGCACTCAGGGACAGGATACGCTCCGTTTCGGAACTCGCAGGCGCAACGGTGGAGGAGAACGAACCGTACCCCGGGTGGCAGCCGAACCTCGATTCGAAGCTGCTGGGCGTGGTGAAGACGGTTCACAAGGAAGTGTTCGGCACCGAACCCGAAGCGAAGGCGATTCATGCCGGTCTCGAATGCGGCATAATCGGTGAGAAAGTTCCAGGTATGGAGATGGTTTCGATCGGCCCGTGGATCGAGCATCCCCATTCGCCCGAGGAGCGAGTGAATATACCCTCGGTAGGAGAATTCTGGAAGCTTCTTGCTGCAGTGCTCAAAGCGCTTGCATGAGAATTTCGGTCCCGTTCGAAAAGAACGGTACCGGGTATCAGCGTTTATTGACGCAAAAAAGATCCCGGGATCGATTGGGGATTTACCCCGCGATCCCGGGATTATTTTATTCGCCGCCGCTTCGTCGTAATGTTCGACGAGCCGCTATTCTTCGAGCATGAACGGATAGCGGTAGTCGACGGGCGGACAGTACGTTTCCTTGATCGTTCTCGGGCTCGTCCAGCGAATCATGTTCAGCAGGCTTCCCGCCTTGTCGTTCGTGCCCGATGCCCTGCTCCCACCGAACGGTTGCTGACCGACGACGGCTCCCGTCGGTTTGTCGTTGATGTAAAAGTTGCCGGCCGCGTCCCGCAGTGCTTGCGTCATGTGGATGATTGCGGCGCGATCATCGGAGAAGATTGCGCCGGTGAGCGCATACGGCGACGTCGTGTTGCAGAGATCGAGCGTCTTGTCCAGCTGGTTGTCGCGGTAGACGTAGATCGTGAGCACGGGACCGAAGATCTCCTCTTTCATCGTCCTGAAATCCGGTTTTTTTGCGAGGATGACGGTCGGTTCGATGTAGTAGCCGACCTTATCGCGGCACCCGCCGCCGGCGATGATTTTCGCATCGGGCGAACGCTTCGCGTAATTGATATACCCTCTGATGCTCTCGTAGGCGGAACGATCAATGACGGCGGACATGAAGTTTCTGAAATCCATCACGTCACCCATGGCGATTGTTGCTATCTGCTCGAGGAGCATTTTCCTCACTCTCGGCCAGATGCTGCGGGGTATGTATGCCCGCGAAGCGGCCGAGCACTTCTGGCCCTGGTATTCGAACGCTCCCCGCACCAGCGCCGTAACGAGGCCGCGCACGTTCGCGCTCGGATGCGCAAAGATAAAGTCCTTGCCGCCCGTTTCTCCGACGATGCGTGGATAGCAATTGTAGTTCTTTATGTTCCCACCGATAGTTTCCCACATGGTCTGGAAAACCTCTGTGCTTCCGGTGAAGTGGACGCCGGCCAGCTCGGGGCTCTGGAGCACCGGATCGCCGACCTTCGAGCCCGGCCCGGGGATCAGGTTGATGACGCCGTCCGGCAACCCTGCCTGTTTAAGCAACTGCATGATGTAGTAGGCCGAGTAAACGGAGCTCGAAGCGGGTTTCCACAGAACCGTATTTCCCATCAGAGCGGGCGCCGTAGGGAGATTGCCGGCTATCGAGGTAAAATTGAACGGCGTTACCGCGAAGACGAATCCATCGAGTGGGCGGGCTTCCGACATGTTCCATATTCCCGCGGATGATTCAGGCTGTGAATCGAGGATCTGCTTCATAAAGTATGCGTTGAAACGATAGAAGTCGATGAGCTCACACGCCGCATCGACCTCGGCCTGGAAAACGGTCTTGCTCTGACCGAGCATTGTCGCGGCATTGAGCGTCATCCTGTGCTCCCCGGCGAGGAGATCGGCCGCCTTGAGGAAAACCGCCGCCCGGGCCTCCCACGACATTGTCGACCAATCCCACTTGGCTTTGTGGGCGGCGCGGATTGCCGCTCGGACCTCTTTTTTCCCCGCTTTGTGGTACGTGCCCAGAATATGATTATGATCGTGGGGGATACGGCAGTAGCCGAGCCTCCCCGTTCGTACGCTCCGTCCTCCGATGATGCAGGGAATATCTATTTTCTTGCGGTGAAGCTGCATAAGCCGGCGCTTGAGCACCTCCTTCTCCGTTGTCCCCGGTGCGTACGACCAGACGGGCTCGTTTTCCGGCATATCGATTTTAGGGATACCGTTTATCATGAAAAACCTCCGTTAGTGAAAACAGTTACCGACCGTGAAGAGAACGTAGTGCAATATAGCAAAATAGGGAATGTGGGTCAATGATGCAGCAATAGATGTGGAGGCGGGAGTATCGCGGCGAATGACATGCAGTTGCTCGCAGGCGCGTAGTGAGAATCACATGATTCAAAAACCTTGACTTCGGCTTATTAGTTGGTATTATCGTTAGAGATAGACGCAGTTTCAGGGGTGTAGCTCAAGTGGCTAGAGCACCGGTCTCCAAAACCGGTGGCTGCGGGTTCGAGTCCTGCCACCCCTATTTTTTATTTCAGCGGATACCCGTGAGAGGCATTATTGACCTGATTGACCGGTGAGGAGAATTTCATGAAAAAGAGAAGAGTTACAAGCGGTATGAGACCGACCGGCAGCCTGCATCTGGGAAACCTGCTTGGAGCTCTCGATAACTGGATACGGCTGCAGGACGAATACGACTGTTTTTATTTCATCGTCGATTGGCACGCGTTGACGACGCCGGGTGGCGGGGATGCGGTTGGTTTCGAGAATGTGGGAGATCTGAGAGCCAAAGTTATGGAGATGGCCGTCGATTGGGTGGCCGCCGGCCTCGATCCGGAGAAGAGCGCTATCTTCGTACAGTCTCACGTGCCCGAAGTAGCCGAGTTGCACCTTCTCTTCTCCATGATCACACCTCTTGGCTGGCTCGAGAGGAATCCGACGTACAAGGAGATGCTTCTCGGGTACAAGATCGAATTCCCGAGCTACGGGCTTCTCGGGTACCCGACGCTCCAATCCGCCGATATTCTCATGTACAAGGGTGAATTCGTTCCCGTGGGGAAGGATCAGGAGGCCCACGTCAATATGACACGGGATCTCGCGGCGCGGTTCAACAACCTCTACGGGAAACAGGTATTTCCCATAACGGAGTCGCTGCTGACGGAGGTTCCGAAGGTGCCCGGCCTGGACAGTGTGGACAGGAAGATGAGCAAGAGCGCCGGCAATTACATCGCCATCTCTTTCGGTGAGGATGAGACGACGGAGAAGATCAAGAGCATGTTCACCGATCCCAAGAAAATCAGGAAGAATGACAAGGGTCATCCCGACGGGTGCGTCGTTTTCGCTTTTCATGGCATCTACAACAAGACCGAGATCGAGCTGATTGAGACCGAGTGCAGGAATGGTGAGCGGGGTTGTGTGGACTGCAAAATGGAGCTGGCGCGCGCGATGAACGCCGCCCTTGGCCCGATACGGGAAAAGCGAACAGAGCTCGTGAGCAAGCCGGAATTGATCAAAGATATCCTCAAGGCAGGCGCCTCGCGGGCACGCAACGTCGCCCGTGAGACGCTCATGGAAGTACGTGAGGCGATGAATATCCCGCCACGGTGACCGTTGCAGACGTTTGAGCGGCTATCCCGCTTCCGGTTTCTTTTTCCGGCCGCATTTCAATTCACTCCTTCAAGTGGAATATTTCATGCATACTTCCGCCTGATAATGTGTAAGGCGGGAATTCTTTATTCGAGCCAACCAGCTGTTAAGCTGCGTGCGCGGCTTTTTTATTGCCAAATAGGCAATTACGCCCATGCAGCGGGAAGGGGCTCGGATATTCCCCGCATGTCCATTATTTCAGGGTGCAACGTTCCCGAAGGGATCATGCATTGGATGAACAGAATGATAGAGTGCCGCTGAAGCCCGAGGAAATGTGCAGGAGCCGGTCGTCGGCAAATAATTCACCGGCGAGCGAATCAGAATCCTCCTCGAGCATCGATACGTGTGAAGAAGAACGCCAGCTTGCAGCGGTAATGGAAATAGCGAGAATCGTGAATTCCCGTCTCGACCTCGATTACATCCTCTCCGCAATCTCCAGCGAGCTCAAGAAAGTCATAGATTACGACATCGGGTGTGTGGCGATTTGCGACCGCGATGAGAACTGTCTCTTTATTCGCCACATTTCGCGCCGCGACGGGGATAGGACGGGAGAGGGCCGTTACGTCCCGTTGGAGGAATCGAACATCATCGGCTCGGTCTCGATCAACAAAAAACCGATCTTACGAAACAATATTCCCGACGATCGGCGTTTCGACGAAATAATGAGGGAGGACAATCTCAAGTCCGACATCGTTGTGCCATTGATAGCGCGGGATACACTGATCGGTACGCTGAACATCGGTAGTTACGAATACAACCATTACACGGAGTTCGACCTGGAGCTAGTGACGAAATTTGCGCAGCTGACCTCGATGGCCGTCGAGAATTCCCACCTTCTCAAGGAACTCAGGGATCTAAGCGAAAGATACCGGCATCTCATGAGTAATGCGAGCGAGATCATTGTGCTCATGAAATCCTCCTGTGAGATACTCGAGTGCAGCGCCGCTACGTACAAGATTTCCGGATACTCGCCCGAAGAAATCATCGGCAAGGAGTTCTTCCTCTTCACAACGCCCGACCGTAGAGACGAGGCGAGAAAGATTTTCTACAAGGTGGTGCGCGGAGAATCCCAGTTCAATATGGAAATTCCATACCTGAAGAAAAACGGCGAAGTTTTCTATCTCGATGTCAATGCCACGCTCATCAAGATGAAGGGCAATCCGTATATCCTCGCAATCGCCCACGATGTCACCGAACGTAAGCTTCTCGAGGAGAAAATCACGATCCAGAACAGGGAGCTTCGGGAGATAAACAAGAAGCTGATGGCGCTCGACGGGCTCAAGAGCGATTTCCTCGGACGGATCAGCCACGAGCTTCGCACGCCGCTATCTATTATTATGGCGTATACGAGTACGCTGCTCGAGGACAGAGATAAGACGATAGATAGCGACATAACGATAGAGTTTCTCCAGGTTATATCGGTACATTCCAACAAACTCCTGCATTTGATAGATGATTTGCTCGACCTTTCGAAAGTGGAAATCTCCGAAACGATGCTTGATATCTCTGCGGGCGGAATCAATGAGATCATTCGGATTTCAGCGCATATCGTCGAGCCCTATGCGAGGCAGAACGATGTCAAAATCGAAACTTATCCGGGCGAAGGCATACCTATCATAGAATTTGATCCCATGAGGGTTCAACAGGTCTGCGTAAACCTCCTCAACAACGCGGTGAAATACAGCAGCCCGAGTGGCAACGTGGTGATCTCCTCAAAGAGAGATAAAGATGATGTCATTGTTTCCATCGGTGACACCGGCCCGGGGATCGCCGAGAAGGATCTCCCGGGCATCTTCGAAAACTTCAGCCAGGTCGATGGAGGGACAACGAGGGTGAGCGAAGGTTTGGGGATCGGTCTTAATCTCGTAAAACACTACATCGAGCTTCACAGAGGAAGAATCTGGGTAAAGAGCGTGCTCGGAAAGGGCTCGATATTCAGTTTCTCGCTGCCGATCGCAAAGATCGGGGAAAAAAGCGCACTCTCAGAAACAAAGAGTCTTGATTCTCCTGAAAATCGTTGATTGGCCTGAAAGTCTTGGATTCACCGGGCAGGATGTCGATTAGTCGATGGATTTATAAGCACCGGCAGGACTTTGATTCACTGAAATAATCAGTAGCTCGCTGACTTTATGAGATAGTGAACGATCCGCTTTCGATTTCGATCGTCCTCGTGATCGATGTGACGGCGAGGCCGCCGACCTGGACGGCGCCTGTTTCTTCGACATTTTCACCGAGCTCGACGAGTATCTTCGCGAGGCTCTCGGTTTCATTGCCCTGTTCCATAACGAGTGATCCCGAAGTGATGACGCCGTGGCGGTAGAGATACGTTCCGAGGCCGGCCGCCGCCGTTCCGGTCGCCGGATCCTCCCACATACCAACCGAAGGGGCGAAGTGCCGCGCGTATGTCGAGCAGTTCTGACTGAACGTATCGAGGGTGAAGATATGGTTCGTGTGGATTCCGAACCTGTTGTTCATGAGGCTGAGCTTTATCAAATCCGGATTCATTTCGAGAATGGTTTCCTTGTGAAGCACAGGGATCATGAGTTGCTCGAGACCGGTGGTGATGATTTCGAGCGGCAATCCCGTTCTGCTGATCTCGCCCTCATCGATACCGAGTATGTTTGCGATTTCCCTGATCGGCAATGAAGCGGTCCGGTACTCTCTGATCGATTGATGCATCATTATCTTCTCGAGGATTCCATCGGCAACGTTTTCGATGGATAAAAAGATTCCGCTTTCTCCGGCGTCGCTTTGGTCTTTTGAAACAGGGTCCGTATTGAAATAGATGTCGACTGGAATGCTCCCGAAGTTCGTTCCAAATGCCACCTTTGTAATCCCATTGTGCAGGGGAATTCTTCCGTCCTCGAGGAGCGCGAAGCACGTGGCAATTGTAACGTGCCCACTCAGGTCCACCTCTTCACTCGGTGTAAAGAATCTGATCCGGAATATAGTGTCTTCCGATTCGGGCAGGGTTACGAAAGCGCTTTCGGAGAGATTCATTTCACTTGCGATCCATTGCATCGTTTCTCTCGTCAATCCGTCCGCTTCCGTTATAATGCCTGCCGGGTTGCCGCAGAACGGTTTTTTTGAAAATGCATCGATGTGTTTAACGGTGAATTTCTGCATCGCGGCTCTCCCTTGGGTATGTTATATTGCAAAAAGCACGTTCCGGTCGCAAAATCCTCCGATGTATCTCTTTATCCGTTATAGTTCCTTGTCGAACCTCTCGGTTTCTTGCGGAGCGTAACTCCCTGATTTAACAACCAATTAGCTTTGTCGACACCATTACACTCCGCCGGGTAGCGCTGGTAATCGCATACACCCGTTGTGGTATAGCACTTGCAAAATCAATTCCTAACAAAATGCTAATCCATTCTTTGGGAACAGGGGCGTTATAACCCGTTATCCCGTGAGGAAGGTTTCCCGAGTCGCTGCTGACGGAGCATGCATGGATTCAACCATTTGTACAGGAGATCTGAATGATCTCGTTCTGCTCGTTCGATCGAAGCTCGGGCTCGATTTGTCGAAGTACCGTCCTTCGACTATCAGAAGGAGGGTTTCGCACCGAATGTCGGTGCTCGGCATTCAGGAGTTGCACGAGTATATGATGCATCTGACCAACACCGATAATGAGATCAATCACCTCCTCGAAACCGTTACGGTGCACGTAACGGGGTTTTTCCGCGATCGCGATGTTTTCGATACATTGTTCAGCGATGTTTTTTACGATCTCTTGAATAGAAAACTCTCGCGAGGGCACAAGTATGTTCGCGTTTGGAGCGCTGGTTGTTCGACAGGGGAAGAAACTTACAGCGTGGCAATCCTGCTGCTGCAGCTCATTCGGGACAATGGGCTCGATATCAAAGTCGAAGTATTCGGAACCGATATTTCAGAGCAATCATGCCGGAAAGCGCGCAAGGGAATCTATCCGGCGGTACGCATTCAGGATGTACCGGTAAAATTAAGAAAGCGTTATTTCAATATGGAAGGCGTCGTTTACCATGTAGCAAACGAAACCAAACGTTGCGTCAAATTCAGGACTCATGACCTTTTTTCCAGCTCGCCGTTTTCGATGCTGGATCTTGTCGTATGCAGGAACGTGCTCATACATTTTGACGCTTCCGCGCGGAATGATGTTTTGAGCAACTTTCATTCTTCACTGAACGACGAAGGGATCCTCGTTCTCGGCAAAAGCGAAGCTCTGACAGGCGGAAACCGCGAGCTTTTCGAACTCGTGGATCCGCGGTGCAAGATCTACCGGAAGCGAACGACACAGCCTCTGTAGGAGGAGGGACGAAATGAGAATGTTCAGGTTTAAGAGCTCCGTCAGCCTCAGAATTTTCGGTTCGATGGTTGTCATTGTCGTTTTTATCGCCGGCGTGAGCTTTTTTGAATTCGTCAAAGTATCCGACAAGGCGATTTCAGAAGTTATCGAGACCCGCGAAGATGTTGAAATCTGGCAGAAGACAATGAGCGACATAAAGCAAAGGACGCTCATGACCGGTTTCATCACGCTCGGCATCGGCCTTGTAGCGTTCTTTGTGATGATTCATTTCGCTCTCAAAAAGCCGTTGCGCCAGTTGCTTGCGGTGAATGAGGCGCTTGCCAGCAACGCCGGCGATTTGACCGGTATTATCAATATCAGCACGCCCGACGAGTTCGGCAAGCTCGCCGCGATCCTGAATTCGATGTTCACGAATCTCGGCGGGATAATCAGGATGATCCGCACCACTGCTGACAAGGTCAATTTCTCGGCGCAGAGTCTTTCCGCATCCACGGAACAGATGAACTCGATAACCGAGGAAACCTCGATGAACGTCCAGAACATCGCGAAATCCACCGATCTTCAGGCTCACAAGGTCGAGGAGATGACGAAAGAGATACAGAACATGGAACGGTCCGTCAAGCAGGTCGCAAACAGCGCGGAGCTGGCCGCCTCGGCCGCTACCAACGCCTCGGAAACTGCCACCAAGGGTGGAGATTCCGCCAAGGAGGCGGTCGAGAAAATCAACAAGATCTACAACGTGATCAAGGAGTCGGCAGATATCATCCGTCACCTCGGTGAGCGATCGAATCAGATCGGCGAGATCGTAGATGTGATAACGGATATCGCCGATCAGACGAACCTCCTCGCCCTCAATGCCGCCATCGAGGCTGCGCGGGCAGGCGAGGCCGGCAGCGGATTCGCCGTCGTCGCCGACGAGGTGCGCAAACTTGCCGAGGGCAGCGCAAAGGCGGCGGACGAGATCGCGGCCCTTATTCGCCAGACCCAGGAAGATACGCGCACCGCGGTGCGAAGCGTCGAGTTGGGATCGAAGGAAGTGACTGAGGGTAAGGAAGTCATCACGCGAACAGGGGGGGCTCTCGACGAGATCGTCGAGGTGCTGAAGAGCTCGAATGATATGACGCGTCGCATATCCGCCACGACGAAGGAACTATCCCGTGGGATGAAGAATGTTATTACCTCGATCGACGAGATCTCGGTGAGCGCCGGGAAGAACGCATCGGCGACACAGGAGACCGCGGCTTCCGTGGAGCAGATGACGTCGAGTATGGATGAGGTTGCCTCTTCAGCGCAGAAACTCAGCGACATGGCGATACAACTGAGGGAACACGTTGGACGCTTCAAAATAGCCGATGTGCACGAGGAAGGGAAACCGGTTCTGACGTGATCCTTTCACAGTGTTTAAAGCTCGAGGAGTAAGCCCTATGAAGGCGTTGAAAGCAAACCGTCAAGCACAATCAGGGATTCAGATCGTGACCTTTCGTCTCGGTGAGGAGTCCTACGGGATTCCCGTGTGGGAAGTGAGGGAGATTATCAGGCCGATGGAGATATCCCCGATTCCGGGTGCGGTGCAATCCGTTGAGGGTGTTATCAATCTCAGGGGAGAAATAATCCCCGTCATCAATATGCACCCTGTACTCGGCATGGGTGATTCCGGTGAGGAGGGGAGCGGCAAGCAGAAAAAGATCGTAATTATCGATGCCGAAGGAGTTGGATTTGGATTCATCGTTGATGAGGTCATGGAGGTGATGAAGGTTTCGTCGGAGGAATTGCAGCCCCCTCCTAACGTCGGCAGGGAAGTGTCTTTTTCGATATCAATTCTCGGCATCGTACAGGTATCCGGGCGGATGATCGTTTGTCTTGATCCCCGGAAGCTCCTTTCCGGAGTCCTCGGCACGAAGGACTTATCGGCGATTTGCCCGTAGCGAGAGGAATCGAAACGACGTGTGTTCGCGCGTGATTGGCATTTTGGCATTGCCTGAAAGGAATAAGCCCGATCCCTGGGTAAACATCGTATGGGGAGCATGCAAGGAACGGGACAACTGGTGAAGATAGGACTGGCTCGATACAGAGTCGGTGAAGCTCCTATGAGGATGATGACCATGGCTTTGGGATCCTGTCTCGGAATTGTTCTTTATGATCCCGGGACTGCAATCGGGGCGTTGGCCCACGTGATGCATCCGAGCCGGGAACGCTTGAGGAATCAAGGCAGCAGGGCCAAGTTCGTCGATTCCGCCGTGTCGATGATGATCGACAAGATGATCAGGCGGGGAGCTCGAAAGATGAGCATCGTTGCCAAGATCTTCGGCGGCGCCAGGATGTTCGAGCCAAAACCGGGAGTGCCCGGCGTTCTTCAGATAGGTGCCGAGAATGTCGCGGCCGCGCGCGAGGAGCTCGAAGCCCAGCGTATCCCGATCGTCGCCGAACATGTCGGCGGTACAAGAGGAAGAACAATTCTTTTCGATGTTTCTGATGGAAGCGTCGTCCTGCGCGACGTTTTCGGTAACGAGGAGATATTCTGATGCGGCGTGGTAGTGATTTATCAGCTGACCACAGAATCCGGGTAGTGGTAGGAGAAGACTCGCTGTTTATGCGTCGGATGATACAGGACGTTCTCAACAGCGATCCGGAAATCGAAGTCGTTGGCACGGGAGCCAACGGCCGCGAAGTTCTAAAAAAGGTTGTCAAATTGAAGCCGGATTGTATAACGCTCGACCTCGAGATGCCCCGCATGGACGGATTCGAGACGCTTCGCTATGTGATGAGCGAGTGGCCGACTCCCGTCATTATACTCAGCGCGCACACGAGCCGGGGCGCCGAGATGACGCTATCGTGTCTCGAATACGGGGCGGTGGACTTTATCACCAAGACCAAGAGATGGGGTGGATTTCCCGCTGAAGAGCTTATCGAGAAGATCAAGATTGCATCAACGGTAGACACTTCAAAGATCAGATTCGGTCCGACCGATTTTACATTCAAGGGCAAGGTGCCCAAATTCCTTTCAAGGAAGACAGAGAAGGTCGTTCTCATCGGTGCGAGCACAGGGGGGCCGCAGGCGCTCATGGAGATCATACCGAGGCTGCCGGAAAATCTTCCCGCCTGTGTAATCGTGGTTCAGCATATGCCCCCGAATTTGACGAAACACCTAGCTGACCGTCTGGACAGCAGGTCGGGTCTCGCCGTCAGTGAGGCGAAAGAAGGCGACTCGATTTCGCCGGGAAAAGTGCTGATAGCGCGGGGCGGGATGCACCTTTTCCTCGAGGAGCGTATGGGCCATCCGGTAGTCATGCAGCTCGAACGCAACGAGCTTCAGCGCACGGCATGCCCATCGGTGGACTTTGCGCTGACCTCGCTCTCATCTTTTTTCAAGGAGAAACTGATTGGCGTCATCTTGACCGGCATGGGAAAGGATGGCGTGGCAGGAAGCGTTGCGACGCGCCGCAGCGGCGGCAAGGTGATATGCCAGGACAGAGGAACGAGCATGATATTCGGAATGCCCGATGCCGTGATAAAGAGTGGGCAAGTAGATGCGATCTGTCCGCTTCATCGAGTGGCGGATTGCATTGTATCTATCACGTGTGAGGAGAGAACAGGGGAACCCGTCTATGAAGATTAGTGACTACAGGGCGTTGTATATAAGTGAGGCGGGGGAGATTCTTCAGGCGCTCGAAAACGGGATCATCGGTCTCGAGGGCGAGGAAGACAAAAAGGCTTGCATCGAAGAGCTTTTCCGAAACGCTCACAATCTCAAAGGCATATCCGGCGCCATGGGGTACGATTTCGTCGTCGAGGCGAGCCACTCGCTCGAGAACGTGCTCGATGGCTTCAGAAGAGAACGTCAGGATGTAATGCCGCACGAAACCGACCGTTTGCTTCATTCGGTGGATCTGCTGCGCGAGCTCGTTCGGTGCTCGGTAGAGGGCTTGGCTCAGGCGAATGAAGAGGAGTTGTTGAGCGACATACAGAGAAATCTCTCACCGATATTCGGCGAGCCGGAAGAATTGATCATCGTGGACGAAACAAAAGACTGCGCGCCCGAAACATCCCGGGGAGCATCGGGCGCCGCAAGCGAAAGGCCAACGAAAAGCCAGGGACCCGCCACGGATCGCGAGCAGGACGGAGATGTTGTTGTGGCCGCGCATCAAGAGGCGCCCGCGCAGATGATACGTTCGACGAGGGTCGAGCTCGAACGCCTCGATCTACTCGTTGATCTCGTAGGAGAGCTCATCATAAGCAGGATCCGGTTGAATAGGCTGGCGCACGAATTCGATCATAGGCCGCTGTTCGACGAGCTTACCGCTTCCGGAAGGCTTATCTCACAGATCCAGGCGGAGATCATGGAAATAAGGCTCATCCCCGTTGGACAGGTATTGCAGAGATTCAAACGTCTCGTGAGGGATATCTCGAGAGAGATGGGAAAACAGGTTAAGCTCGATATCATCGGCGCGGAGATCGGTCTCGACAGGGTTGTTCTCGAGAGCATGGTCGATCCGCTCGTTCACGTCATCCGAAACGCAGTCGATCATGGGATCGAAACACCCGAGCAGCGTGCCGAACGGGGAAAGCCCGAGCGGGCGACGATCACGATCAGCGCGCGAAGGGAACGCAACTCGGTTATCATCGATGTCTCCGACGATGGACGCGGGATCGATTTCGAGAAGGTCTGCCGCGAGGGATCCGCCGACGGTTATTCGGCGCAATCAAAGGGGGATCTGACCGAGGATGAGCTGTGCCGGATTCTCACCACCCCGGGATTCAGCACCGCTGACAAGGTCGGTCGTTTGTCGGGCCGCGGCATGGGAATGAACATCGTCAAGAATGTCGTCGATTCTCTCGGGGGCTCGATGCATATAAACAGCGATTTCGGCCAAGGAACGACGATCTCGCTTCATCTCCCCATCAATCTATCGATTATCAAGGCTCTCCTTTTCTATGTCGGAGAAGATGTGCATGCCCTTCCCATCGAATATATCAGAGAAACGACCCGCGTCGAACGCGGCCTCTTCAAGAGTGTCGGTGGACGCTCCGTGATGATTACAAAGCATGAGCCCATTCCAATATTCAGGCCCTCGGAGATCTTCGGCTTTGAACCGGAACCCGAGGATGAGCGCTACGTCAAGGTGATCCTGGTGGATACGGAAAACGGTAGTTTCGGCCTCGTTGTCAACAGGATTCTCGGACAGCAGGAAGTTGTTATTAAGGGGCTCCCCAAGATACTGAGAGGGATCAGCGGTGTATCGGGCGCAACGATACTGGGGAGCGGTAAGGTCGCGTTTATTTGGGATCCACGTTTTCTTTTCGAAGGAAGGTATACGTATGAATCGGTTCAATAGACCATCCTTTCTACGGATGGACGCGTTGAAGGAAATCGGCAATATCGGTGCGGCTCACGCCGTGACCGGTCTCTCCGAGCTCCTGCAAAAGCGAATCGATATTGCGGTAACGGATGTGGACATTATTCCCCTCGAGATAATCTACAAGCTATTCAACGGGCCGGAATCTATGGTTTCTGTTGTATACATCGAGGGATACAGTGAAGGATTCAGGGGAATGATGTTCTTGATCTTTCCGCATCCCGAAGCGATAAGGCTCGTCGAACTGGCAACAGGAAAGCGGATCAACGGCGACTGCCTCAGTGACGAGTACTCTCTCTCGGCTCTGACCGAAATCGGAAACATAATGTGCGGGTGTTACCTCAACACACTAGCCGAGTTTCTCGATAAAAGCCTGATGCATTCGGTGCCGCAGGTTTCGCATGACATGCTCGGGTCAGTAATGGATTCCATTCTCGTCGATTTGAGCCAGGAATCCGATTACGCACTCGTGCTCGAAACCGCGTTCACAATTGCTGAAGGCAAGTGCAAGGGATTTTTATTCTTTGTGCCGACATCTGAATCTTTAGAAACTATCTTTGCAGCCATCGGTGTCGAATAGGCAAGAAAGGAGAATGTGCTGTGAAATACAAAGTGTTGGTGGTAGACGACGCGATTTTCATGAGAAAGATGATCTCCGAGATACTAGAAGAGAACGGTATGGAGGTCGTGGGCGAGTCTGATACGGGTTCCGGAGCTATCGAGAAGTACAAGGAGCTTCGCCCCGATCTCGTGACGATGGATATCATCATGCCCGAGATGAACGGAATCGATGCGGTGCGAAAGATTATGACAGTCGACTCCAATGCCAAGATTGTCATGTGCAGCGCTCTCGGGCAGCAGGCTCTTGTTCAAGAGGCCATGGCGGCCGGCGCGAAGGATTTTCTGATAAAGCCGTTCAATCCTTCACGCGTCGTTGAAGTTCTGAACAAGGTCCTGAATCAGACGTCAACGGTGTAATGCCATAGACCGAAAGGACCTGATATGTCCGATCTCAGCGAGAAGCAACGAAATATTCTTCAGAGCTTCGCTTCACGAGTAGATCGCAACAATCCGGGAGCCTTGAACAATCTCGGTGTCCTGTATTTCAGGAAGGGAATGTACGAAGAGGCTATATCACAGTTCAAGGAAGCACTCAAAATAGATTCACGGTTCGATCTCGCACGAGAGAATCTCCAGTATCTTTTTGCTGAGACGAATCTCGAGGATCCGGATGTGAAGCACTGGAAGAAAGAGGCGAAAAAGAAACCCGATAATGACGAAGCTTTCCAGAGGCTCGGCGTCAGTTACCAGAACATGGGACTATTTGCAAAGGCGTCGAAGATTCTCGGAGAGGTCGTCGATCGCGATCCCGATAACTTCCTTGCTCGAATGCACCTCGGTAATGTGCTGAAGAACCAGGGGCTTTATCAGCAAGCTCTCGAGCACTATCTCTATATAAGCAAGGATGCGGAGCGGTCGGTCGTTTTCCATACGGATCTCGGTGAAGTCTACTACAACCTGGGAAAGACCGAGGAAACGATAACGGAGCTTCAGACCGCAATCAAACTCGATGGTGATTACTGGCGCTCCCATTTTCTGCTGTCGTTCGCTTATGGCGACAACGGCAATTTCATGGAAGCCCTCGAAGAGAGCCGCATTGCATCGAGCCTCAATCCCTCCTTCCAGAGCACGGAGGCGAACCTTGCGCTTTCCGATTACAGGAAGAAGGGTGATGAGAAGATGTCGGGCATAGAGATTCCCAGTTTCGAGAGCACGTCGTTCACGCTTGGAATGGCATACAAGGAACGGGGTTTCTTGAAGGAGGCGGTGAAGGAATTCACGAAAGCTCTAATAGAGATGTCCGACAAGGAGTGTGTATACATCGAGATCGGAAAATTGCTCGTTCTCCAGGGACAGTATGACGAGGCGATAAACACATTACTCAAGGCGCTCGATAGCAGCCCCGAACAAGCCGAGGCATACCGGCTCCTTGGATGTGTCTACCACTTGAAAAAAGAATATCACCAAGCTGCAATATGCTACCTGCAGGCCTACAAGCTGAACTCCGCCGATGTGAATGCGATAAACAACCTCGGCGTGCTTCTCTACCAGGTCGGCCTGCATGAGGAAGCGGAACGGATGTTCAAGAAGGGTTTGAACCTCAAACTCTACCATATGGAGTTGAACTATAACTTTCTCGGATGCGTTTTCCTGAAAGAGGAATACATGATGGCCGAGAACCTCATTCAGCGGCTCGAGGCCTTCATGGGCAAGAGCGCTGTTCTCTATGAGAAGCGGGCCCTGCTCAACTATAGGCTCAACAGGCTCACGCTTGCGCTCTTTGACATCGAGAGCGCACTATCTCTCGATCCCGAGCACAGTGATTCCATTTATCTCAAGGGTTTGATATTCCTGCGCGAGGAAGATTTCCGGGATGCGGTGGACGCGATAGTCCAGGCGTCAAAAATATCCCCCCACTACATGGGAATGGGATTCTTTCTGACCGTCGATGATTCGGTACGTTCTGGAACGACAAAGGTCGATTCGAAGATCGCATTCGGGCCGAACAACGATCTCATTAAACTTCTCCAGTCGGGAATAAATCGGAATTTCGATATGTTGCACGGTTTTCTCATGTCCGTCGTCGAGAGAACGGCGGAGGAGCTGAAAAATAATGCTATCAGTCCTGTCGATATTCCGAAAACCGATAAGACCGGGGATTCAGCCGCTCAAAACAATGGAGGAGTGGATCTCCTCGAGGAAATCAAGTTCGAGCTTTAGCGTGTGAAAGGATGTCGGGTATGACCATCCAGTCATCGATACGGGAACTCGGGGTGTTTGATCTGTTTCAGATTCTCCATCTCCACAGAAAGACCGGCCGTCTCGTTGTTACAAACATTCCGGACGGTAGGGAGGCGCATGTATTCTTCAAGGAAGGTTCAGTCTGTTTTGCCAGGTTTCACGAAGGAGGCACGAAGAGCGCGGTGATGATTCTGCTCGACTGGGGAATACTGGATCAGTCGGCTCTCGAACGGATCGAAAAGAATTCGAAAAATTATGATAATATCTTCGATTGCCTCGAAGGGGAGGGTGTAGCTTCGCGAACCTATATCGAAAACTTCGTAGCTTCCCGGGTCCGCGAGACGGTATACGAGATCTTCAAACTCGAAGAGGGCGATTGCGAATTCATTGAAGAGCAGCGGGATGAGCGCAGAGAGCTTATTGTGCCGCTCAATACCGAGAATCTCATCCTCGAAGCCGCGCGGAGAATAGACGAGTGGTCCAATATCGAGTCGAAGGTTCCATCCTCTCAGTCCGTTTTTTCAATCTGTTTTAAGAATGTGGAGGAACAGCAACTCAATCTCAAGCCCAGGGAATGGGAGCTTCTCTCCATGGTCGACGGCGTGCGTACCGTTGAAGAAATCAATGAAGTCGTCGGTGAGGATCTGTTCTCGACGAGCAAGTTGATTTACGGCCTCGTCGTTATGGGCGTTATTGGGCTCGTGGAAAAGGAAGAAAAAAGATCCGACGGGGTTATAATTGAAAGTGTCGAGGAACTCCTTCGTAGCGGCAAGGAGGCCTACAACAAATTGAATCTCGAAAGCGCCGCTGATATGTTCGAGAAAGTGCTCAAGATCGATCCCGACAGCTTCGAGGCTCACCGGATGCTCGGGGAGATCTACTACAAGATGGACAGAATGAACGATGCGCTTGCTCATCTGCGAACGGCACGGTCTCTCAATCCGGAGAATCAGAAAACGATGTTCATCATGGGATATCTCCACGCCCGGCTCGGAGAGGTTTCCAAGGCTATTGTAGAGTGGGAGGAGCTGAAAAAGAGAACGGAGAACCACAAGATACAGGAACTCGTCAAGAGCAGGATCTCGATAGCCCGCAAGTGGGAGAAGGTCCTACAGGAGTATTGAGCGCTTGTTGCTCGTTCCCACCTGAATCAACGATTCCCGCCACGGAAGATCAGTAGGATAATCCGTCCCGGCTCTGCCGGCTCACTAGTCCAATATATGGTGTAATAGTGTTGTCGTTACTGCGGGCTTCATGCTAGAATTCCCATTCTTATTCGGAAATGACGGTACACAAGAGAGACAGGAGGTTTTTGCTATGAAGGACCGGTTTTTTGCTTTGGCTCTGGTGTCTATCCTGTTCCTCGTTCCCGCAGCCGTTCGCGCGGGAGAGGGGATGTGGCCGATCGACGAGCTCAAGACGCTTGATTTCAAGCAGCTGGGGGCGATGGGGCTCGAGCTCTCGGCAAAGGAGATCTACAACGGCAAGGGCGAGGGGATCGCCTACGCGATCGTGAGCCTCGGCGGAGGCACGGGCACATTCGTCTCGCCGAAGGGTCTTATCCTCACCAACCATCACGTCGCATTCACGGCGCTGCAGCGTGTGAGCTCTGCGGAGCAGAACTACATCGCCGACGGTTTCAACGCGAAGAGTTACGGCGAGGAGATTCCGGCGCCGGGTTACCGTGCCTATGTCCTCCTCTCGATAAAGGATGTCACAAAGAAGGTGCTCGGTGCGGTGGACGACAAGATGACCGATCTCGAGCGGTACAAGGCAATCGAGATGCGCATCAAGGAAATCGTCGAGAAGGCTGAGAAGGACCGCGATGTCGAATGCCGGGTATCGTCGTTTTATGACGGCATGCAGTACAAGCTCTTCACCTATTTCACGATCAAGGATATACGCATCGTATACGCTCCCCCGGAGGCGATCGGGAGCTACGGCGGAGACATCGACAACTGGATGTGGCCGCGCCATACGGGTGATTTCTCGTTCCTGCGCGCCTATGTGGCGCCCGATGGAAGCTCCGCCGAACATGCCGACGAGAACGTTCCCTACGAGCCGGCGGTGCACCTCGCCGTCTCGACAAAGGGAGTCGTGGAAGACGATTTCACGATGATCATCGGCTGCCCGGGTCAGACGATGCGGTACCGCACGTCGAACTCGATCGCGCACCACAAGAACTTCAACTATCCGCGCCGGATAAAGATGTTCGGCGATCTGATCGATCTCTTCCACCGGCAGGGAGAGAAGGATCCGGCGGTCGCGATCAAGCTCGCTTCTTTCGACGCCATGCTCAACAATGCGATGAAGAACTACCAGGGCATGCTCGAGGGTTTCAGGAGCGCTCTGCTGCTAGAGCGCAAGATCGAGGAGGAAAAGGCGTTCACCGAATGGCTCGAAGGCAATACAAAGATGCAGAAGAAATACGGCGACGTGTTTCCTGCAATCGAAGCCTTGTACGCCGAGCTCGAGAACAGGCGCGAGAAGAGTCAGATAACGGGCTTCGCCGGTTTCGCCTGCCAGATGTTCCGCGCAGCAAGCATGATAAACCGCTGGAGCGAGGAGAAGGAGAAGGAAGACATCGAGCGCGACCCCGGCTACCAGGAACGCGACGTGCCGAGACTCAAGCAGGGGCTCGAGATCATACAGCTCAGCTACGACACGGAAACCGACAAGAAGGCGCTGAAGTATTTCCTGCTTCTTGCCGCCGACTTGCCCGAGAACCAGCGGATCGAAGCCTTCGACGATATGCTCGCCAAAGCTTCGGGTGAAGACACAGAAGCCAAGATCGATGCGATAATCGAGAAGCTCTACGCCGGGACGAAACTCCATACGGCCGACGAAAGGCTCCGCATGTTCGATCTGTCCCGTAAGGAGCTCCTCGCGGAGAATGATGCGTTCATCGATTTTGCCGTCAGGGTCCGGCCGGAACTCGAGGTGATGGAGGAGCAGGATGAGGCGTTCGCCGGGGCGCTCAACAAGCTCCGCCCACAGCTCATCAAAGCGTACAAGAAATGGAAGGGCGGAACCCTCTATCCCGACGCGAACGGCACGATGCGTCTCACGTACGGTATTGTGAAAGGGTACGCTCCGCGTGACGCCGTGCACTACGACTACATAACGACACTCTCGGGTGCTGTCGAAAAACACACCGATGAAGACCCGTTCGATTGCCCGGAGGATCTGCTCTTCCTGAGTGAGAGCAGGGACTTCGGTGTCTATGCCGATGATGTCATGGGTGATATACCGGTCGATTTCCTCTCGACGTGCGACATCACCGGCGGCAACTCGGGGAGCCCGATTTTGAACGGACGCGGAGAGGTGATCGGCGCGACGTTCGACGGCAACTACGAGAGCATCTCTGCGGATTATATCTTCAATGACAGGCTCACGAGAGCCATCAACGTCGACGCGCGATACGTGCTTTTTATTCTCGACAAGTTCAGCGGTGCGCAGCATCTGCTTGACGAGATGACTATACATTGATCGTTGCACGGTCATATCGAGTGTGTGCTCTTGCATGTCACTGCCGGGCGCGCATGCTTGCGGATTATGACCGAGCAGGTTTGATAGTGAATTCGAGGGGCGGAAGGCATTGCATCCAAATGCTCTTCCGCCCTTCTGATATTCCTCTGAGGTTACCGGCGAGTTTGCCGGCATTTTTACATGGTCTAAAACCGATGTTCTTTGGGAGAATCCCCTATTCGAATGTCGAGGTACCATGGGCGAAGTATTTGCATTAGTGGCGGCGGTCATCTGGGCCTTCGCAGTCATCCTGTTCAAAAAGTCGGGCGAGACGATATCGCCTCTCAACCTCAATCTCTTTCGCGTAGCCGTTTCCTGTGTGCTGTTTGCGATAACGCTGACGATACTCGACGAGCCGCTCTGGGGAAGGGCGCCTCTCACGGATTATCTCATTCTCTTTGCGAGCGGTGTCATTGCGATCGCGATCTCCGATACGCTTCTCCACATGAGCCTCAATATCGTCGGCGCGGGGATAAACGCAATCGTCGATTGTCTCTATTCACCCTTCATCATATTTTTTGCATTTCTGTTGATCGGTGAGCGGTTTGGTCCCAGGCAGTTTGTTGGTATGGGGCTCATTATCGCCGGAGTCGTTGTCGCCGCGCGCCACGAGCCGCCGCCGGGAACAACACCCCGAAAGCTCGCTATCGGAATCCTCTGGGGCGTACTCTCGATGGCGACACTCGGGCTCGGCATCGTGATCGCAAAACCGGTGCTCAACCGCTCACCCGTTATCTGGGCAGCAGCGGTCCGCCAGGTCGGCTGCCTCGTCGCGCTCGTGCTCGTATCGCTCATCTTGCCGCGCCGGCGAAAGATCTTCGCCGTTTTCAAGCCCCACCGCTCATGGCGGTTTGCCCTGCCCGGCACCGTGTGCGGCTCGTTTCTCGCGCTCCTCTTCTGGATAGGGGGGATGAAGTATACGAAGGCCGGTACCGCCGCCATCCTCAACCAGTCGAGCACGATCTTCATACTGCTCTTCGCCTCGTTCTTCCTGCGCGAGCCCTTCACGAAGCGCAAGATCCTCGCCTCCGCCCTCACCATCGCCGGGATCGTGATGGTGACGGTCGGGTAGCTATTACTATTATTACCCTTTGCCTTGGATGAAGTGATTCCTAAGTCTTCTGGAGCTATGATACAATGCTGGCATGGAGATCAGGAGGCAAGCCCACTGTGTGTACCAGTGTATGTATCATATAGTATGGATACCGAGATATCGCTACAAGGTGCTAGTCGATGGAGTGGATGAGTATTTGATGCTGAAGATGGAGGAGATAAGGAAGCGATATCCAGAGATAGAATATGTTGAGCGGAATATCCGGCCGGATCACGTTCATGTGGTGGTGAGTTTTCCGCCGAAGTACAGTGTTGCTAAGGTGGTACAGATAATCAAGTCGAACACGGGCAGGGCATTGCGGGAGAAGTTTGATTTTCTGAAGAGTCGATACTATGGCGGAGGAGGGATATGGTCGGCCGGATATTTCGTGAGCACAGCGTGCTTGGACGAGAA
>CBDUQN010000017.1:0-40028 GCA_965369375.1 uncultured bacterium
AAGTAATAAAAAACATGCCGCCCGGAAATCGAACCCAGAACATACTGTTTGTAAGACAGTCACTCCTACAAAATGACATGCTTTTGATATTTTAAATTTATAAAAGAAATCCTATATAGTAGCAGCCACTTACGTCACATTACCGACTGATAAATATCTGTAGAAGTTCAACAGCGCTTCGCTTGCTTTTCCGGCCACCACTAACAATTATTTAGCTTTTGCCCGCCAATCTGTCGTATAATCAACACGATCCATTACATTAACGCACCCTTCGCTCTAGGGAGGTACAAGGCCATGATTTCAAAACATATCCTGGGAACGATTTTCCTGTGTTCAATGATGCTTATCATCGCTAGCTGCAGCGAAGAGGAAGCGCCGACGGACCCAGGAGGAGGTGACGGAACGCCGGAAATCAGCGGCATCCTGCCACCCGGCGCCTCGCCGGGTATCCAGATTACGATCAGCGGCTCGAACTTCGGGAACGAGCAGGGAAGCGGAGGCGTTCAGGTAACAGACAAGGCTGCGACAATCGACTCGTGGAGCGATACCGAGATAATCTGCACGATGCCTTCGGGCCTCTCCGAGGGTGTGGGCGCCAGCGCGACGGTGACTACGGGCTCGGGAAAAAGTTCGTCGTTGCAGATGGATATTACCCCGCCGAATACGTATGCTGTGACGCTCGATCGTGATATGGACAACTATCCCTGCTGGTCCCCGAACGGCGAGTGGATCTATTTCAGCTCGACCCGCGAAGGCACCAACTGGGATATCTACCGCATACCGGCCAAAGGCGGCGTTCACGAACGGATAACGTACAACGACACGCCGGATTTCTGGCCTGATATGAACCCCTCCTCCGGTGAGCTCGCCTGGAGCTCGCAGATGAAACACATCAACAATTCAGAAGGCGATTACGAGATCTTCTATGGATATCCACTGTGCGACGGACCCGGAGGCGCCTGCACGATCGCCATGCTGACGAGCAACGAGTCGCGCGACATCTATCCCGCCTATGCAAATACCGTATACTCCGGCTACTCGATGGTCTACACGTATGAAGAGGTCGATGAGTTCGGATATTACATTGCCTGGAAAGTCATGCTGCACTCAAACGCCGGTCCCATCGAGCTAACCGAGGGGGAGCAGCCGAACTTCTCGTCCGACGGACAATGGGTCGTCTACAACCACGAAGAAAACATATACAAGATCCCGACGGACGGCGGCTCATCGATGCAGCTTACCGATTCCAGCCTGGACGCGTATCCGCACTGGGGCTGGGCTAATGATAAAATCGTCTTCCAGCGCAGAAACGGCAATAATGTGGAAGATATCTTCGTTATGAACTCCGACGGAACGGACGTCCAGCCATTAGTCAGTACGGGCAGTTACGAATTCAACCCTACCTGGTCCGCGGACTGCTCGAAAGTGGTCTACCACGCACTCGTCAGCGGCACTTACGATATCTATGTCTACGTCGTGCCGTGACACGCTCCTCGGCACCGTAAAATACGTGGTTGTTGTGATATTCGCTGTAACTTTTATCCCGATTCTGAAGATTTGGAGGCGCCGGTGCAATACTATTGTGATCCAACAATAAAGGAAGCAAAAGAAGTCATGCCCGGTGTGCAGATGCACACCTTTTGGGGTGATAAGATGCTGTTATCGATAACCGAACTGGCCGCCGACACGGAAGTGCCCGTTCATAGTCATCCTCACGAGCAGGTCGTCAGCGTTGTCGCCGGCGAACTCGAACTGACCATCGACGGAGAAGCTCGCAGAGTCTCGCCGGGAGATACATATATCATTCCCGGCGGCGTAGAGCACGGCGCCAGGACGGGCGATACCCCTGTCAGGGTTTTGGACATCTTCAGCCCTGTCCGCGAAGATTACCGGTACTGAAGGAGGGAGTGGATTGACAGACAATCTAGACGGTATTCCAAGAGTTCGTATTACGTACTTGCCCACTCCACTTGTAGAGCTGCAAAGACTCGGCGCTGCATTGAACGGACCGAGGATTTTCATAAAGCGCGATGATTGCACCGGCCTGGCGCTTGGCGGAAACAAAACGAGAAAGCTCGAGTTCCTGATCGGTGAGGCCCTGAGTCAAGGTTGCGATACCGTTATAACGGGTGGCGCCATGCAATCAAATCACAGCCGGCAGACGGCTGCGGCGGCCGCCGCCACAGGGCTTCAATGTCATCTCGCCCTCGGGGGCGAACAGCCTCCATACGCGGAAGGCAATCTGCTTCTCGATTATCTATTCGGCGCCATCATCCACTGGTGCGGCGAACAGAGAAAGGGAGAAAAGATACCGGAGATCGCCGAGACACTTCGCTCAAAAGGCCGCAGGCCCTATATCGTCCCCTATGGCGGATCGAATACGATCGGCGCGATGGGATTTGTGGCGGCGGCAGCCGAGCTCAAAGAGCAATTATCCGCATCGGGTGAAAGAATCGATTACATAATCATACCTTCCAGTTCGGGTGGCACACATGCAGGGATTACCGTGGGCATCGATATGTACGATCTTCCAATGAAAGTAATAGGAATCGGAATCGACAAGAAAGAGCCCGATGAGCCTCAGTATGAATCCGGGCTTGCAATCCTCGCAAATCGAATCGCAGAGAGATTGGGCGAGCCCTCGAACTACACCGAGAATGATTTCAAGATGAAATACGAATACCTCGGCGAAGGATACGGGATTGTCGGTGATTTGGAGCGTGAAGCGATCCGCCTCGCCGCGAGTCACGAGGCGATTCTCCTCGATCCGGTTTACACGGGACGTGCGATGGGCGGTTTGATCGACATGATTCGAAACAAGGAATTTTCGTCCGGCGATACGGTACTATTCTGGCATACGGGAGGCACTCCGGCGCTTTTCGCGTACGCAAGAGAACTCGAGAGCACATGACGTGAACGATCGGATTTCTTTTTTATTCGAGCAGCACCATCTTGCGGGTTTTCGAATGCTTGCCCGCCCTCAATCGATAGAAATAGACGCCGGATGGCACCTCGTTTCCCGCCTCATTCGTCCCCTTCCATAACACCGTATTGTCACCCGAGTCCAGATCTTCGTCTATGTTCGCAGCGAAACTTGACTCCCCGGGATTTCGCTGATAGTCTCACGCCAAAGGAGATTGCCGCATATGAAATTAACTGCAGAGGGGCGACCGTCCCTTTCGGCCGAAATGGTCCGAGACACCGTTCGGGATCTCTACGAAATAGAGGGCACACTGAACCCGCTGCCGGCTGAATGGGACCAGAACTTTCAGCTCGACAGCGCCGATGGAAGCACCTTCGTCGTTAAGATCGCAAACAGGGCTCGCGGTATCGAAGAGCTTGATTTTCAGAACACGGCGATGAACCGGCTGGGCAACCTCTGGAGTTCCGGCAAGTGTCCGCGTATCGTAGTCTCCCGTTCGGGCGACAGCATAAATACGATCACCGGTTCCGGCGATATATCGTTCCTGGTAAGAGTGCTTACCTTTCTGCACGGACGGCCTCTGGCGACCGTGCACCCTCTTGACGAGCGCACCCTGGATCGTCTCGGCTACGCAATGGGCGATCTCGATCGGTGCCTGTTCGATTTCCGGCACACCGCTATGGAACGTGAACTGCGGTGGGATTTGCGACAGGCAGGGTGGATCAGCCCGCACACTTCACGCATCCCCGACATCCGGCGTCGGGGAATCGTCGAAAGGCTGTTCCTGCAGCACCGTGCACGCGTCGGACCGGTGCTCCCCGATCTACCGATGAGCGTGATCCATAACGACGCGAACGATGACAATATACTGCTTGCGCCGGATTCTGAGGGCGGATGGCGCGTCGCGGGGCTGTTGGACTTCGGAGACATGGTGCGATCCCATACGATAAATGAGCTTGCGGTTTTGTGTGCATACACAATCCTCCGCATGGAAGATCCTGTTACGGCGATCGCGCATCTCGCAGCCGGGTATCATCACGCGCGGCCGCTCACCGAACTCGAGATCCAAGCCCTTTTCCCGCTTATCTGCATACGTCTGTGCATAAGCGTTACGACCTCCGCCATGGCCGCGAAAGAGGACCCCACAAACGAACATCGGCAGGTCAGCGACCGGCCAGCCTGGGGGATGCTGGAACAACTCGAGCCGATCGACTGGCGTGACGCCGAGAGCCGGATCAGGGAAGCATGCGGGCTCGACGAACGAACCGGAGTCACATATGGAAATCGGCAATGGACATTCGAGGAATTGCTCACTGAGCGAAAAAGCAGGATCGGTCCGTCACTGAGTCTGGCCTACGAAACGCCGCTCGAAATCGTGCGTGGCCGAGGTCAGTTCCTGTTCGACACGGACGAACGGGCATACCTCGATTGCGTAAACAATATCTGCCACGTCGGGCACAGTCACCCGAAGGTCGTGGCCGCGCTATCGAAACAGGCGGCGATCCTGAACACGAATAGCCGGTACCTGCACCCCTACATCATCGAATACGGTGAGCGCCTCGCATCGACCCTGCCGGAACCGCTGAGCATCTGCTTTTTTGTGAATTCGGGGTCCGAGGCAAATGAGCTCGCGGTTCGCATGGCTCGAACGCACACCGGACGACGTGATGTCATCGTCCTCGAGGATGCTTATCACGGAAACACCCAGACACTTGTCGACCTCAGTCCCTACAAATGCGAAGGTCCCGGAGGGCGGGGACTTCCTGAATGGGCGCACAAGGTGCCGAAACCCGATCCGTATCGAGGGCTCTACCGCGGCGCCGGAGAGGATACCGGGCGGGCCTACGCGGAGCATGTTCGAAAAGTGTGTGAGCGCCTTACGGCGGAAAATCGCCCTCCCGCCCTGTTCATATGTGAACCGCTCCTTGGTTGTGGCGGACAAATCGTTCCCCCTGACGGCTATCTCCGTGATGCGTTCCGTCATGTTCGGTCGGCAGGAGGCCTCTGCGTGGCCGATGAAGTGCAGGTCGGCATGGGACGGGTCGGCAGCCACATGTGGGCGTTCGAAACGCAAGACGTCGTTCCCGATATCGTGACCATTGGGAAACCTATCGGTAACGGACATCCGCTCGGCGCGGTGGTTACCACAGAGGAAATCGCGCGCTCGTTCGCTAATGGGATGGAATTTTTCAGTTCATTCGGAGGGAATCCCGTCTCGATGGCAGTCGGTAACGCGGTGCTGGACGTGATCGAGGAGGAACGGCTGCGTGAGCGCGCGACACGTGTCGGCCGCTATCTGATGGATGGATTCCGCGCTCTTGCCGAGCGGCACCACGAAATCGGTGATGTACGGGGCTTAGGGCTCTTCATCGGTGTCGAGCTCGTCCGTGATCGCGAGTCCCGCACGCCGGCGACTGAGGAAACAGCTCTGCTGATCGAACAGGTCAAGGCGGACGGGATACTGCTCACCGCCGAGGGACCGCATTCCAACGTCCTCAAGATCAAGCCCCCGATGCAGTTTGAGGAGACCGACGCGGATCTCCTGCTCGGCGCGATCGCCCGCGCGCTATCTGCAACCCAGTTATAATTGTGAAGTTAGTTCCTACCTGAGGACCACGACCTTGCGCGTTATGTCGAATCCCTGCGCTTGCATTCTAACAAAGTAGATGCCGGGCGGCCTCTGGCGGCAATCCCAGATAGAAGAGTATCTCCCCGGTTCCACAAACGCATCCCTCACCGTGTCGACCACCCGGCCCGCTACATCGTAGACTCGGATCGTGACCCGGGACCTTCGGGGAACATCGAACCGCAGCTTTCCTGATCGTGAAACCGGATTCGGAAAGAGATTATGGAGTGCGAAATCGAGCGGACCCGGTATGAGACCATCAGTGATATCGGTAGACGTGGCGTGACCGCTGATGCGGATATCGTCGATATACCAGCCCTCCTCCCCACTGAAATGCTCCCCGCCCCCGAAGTTGAAACGGATGCGCGCCGCTCCCTCATAGGCCGACAGATCGAATTGAACCTCCATCCAGTCGCTCGTCCATCCGAAGCACGGTGTCAGCGCCGGGATCGGTGTCGATGTGCCCGGGTATATTTGGTGTGTATAGCCGCCCAATGGCGTGATAAGAGTCCAAGTGCCGCCGCCGTCAGTAGAAATTTCGACGATGCCGCCGTCCGACGCAAAGCTTCCCGATGCCAACTCTACCTGTATCCAGTGCCAAAAACTCAAGATCGAACCGGAACCGATGCAGAGCTCGGGCGTTATGAGGGCGCCGTGCGAGTAGTGCATATACTTCGTCGCTCCAGGGCCGCCGCACTTCCATGAGTAACCGCCGCCGGGCGTGTGGTTTCTGTAGGTCTCGAAATGCCACTCATCGACGAAGCCCTTCACAATTTCATTATGGCTCCACCCCACCGCTCCGCTACTGAAGTCCTCCTCGAGAAAACCGCCTGCATAGACAGACGTGCTGCATGCTGTTTGCAGGCCGCACGCGAGCGCGATATCGAGAAGAAGGTCGATCCTGTGATATTCGGGACACCCCGGCAGCACGGTGATCACAAAGGGTGAGGAAGTCTGGCGCCCCTCGCCGGCAGGTATGTCCACGGTCCCTGATATGGCGGATTCTATATTCACATACGGATCCACGGTGAAGAGTGTCAGGACAACGCCCTCCGCTTCGGCTGAGCCGGTGTTCAAGAGATTGAGCGCGATCTCGACGCTCTCGTTCGGCTGGAGACACCCGTCTCCGTTTCCCACAAACGAATCGTCACAGGAGATCTCGTTTACACGCAGCACAGGTGCATGCATCAAAATATCGAAATGCCGAACAACGGATGAATCTCCATAATCCAGCAGCATCTCGAATGGAGCGGAATGGCCGTCCGGCATCAGCGTTGAAACATCGACGACATAGCTCCATGCGGGTGATACCGTTTCACCGGCACCGATATCTCCATACGTCCCGGTAGAGTCGAGTATGGTGACGTAAGGCGAATGCGAACGAAGCGTCCCTTCAACACCGGTTGCGATGCCGGGGCCGATGTTCTCGACCGAGACGGTCATCTCCACCGTCTCACCGGCATCGGCTTTTCCGTCCGCGTTTCCCTCGCTTTGCCCGGCTCCATCATCATCGAGGCTCACCGATTCGACCATAAGAAGAGGTTCGGATGCGGAGACAACGGGAAGCGTTTCGAGCACCGAGTAGAAGTTATGAGCCTTAACCGCCACGAAAAGTGAACCCGCTGAATTGATGCCAGGATTCAGGTAGATCGTCCCATCCGTGTCGGTGTAACCGAAATCATTGTAGGTGCTATCCGTAAAGATGCTGACACGCGCTCCCTCTACGGGATTCACTCCATCGGTTGCCCTAAGGCAGATTTCGTTGTCATTTATATAGCATTCTCCAGGGAGCTCGAGCACGAGATTGCCGGGCGTATCGGTCCAGACATCCATGGCCGGATCCCCGAGCAGCACGAGGGCATAGTGTGTCCACCGCATGCCCCTGAAATCGATATAGGGGATATTGTCGATCTTGGAGTCGTCCTTGGCCTTGCCGACGGCGGTGATCTTCTCACCGAAGACGGCATCGAAGAACTGCCTGTCATAGTAATGCCCCGCGCCGCGCGTGCTCTCGTGCGCGCTCGCTCCATACCGGGTGGTCCCGAGGTATGCGACGGCGCCATTCTCGATGAATATAAAGTGCTCACCGATGGCATCACCGACGTAGCTTCCGTCGGTTGTTCGATTGTCGAAGGCGGCCGAGAAGCAGCCCTGTATGAATGCGATGAAGTAGGAATTCGAGATTCCATCGTTTGTTAAAGAGGCGAGCACATCACTGCTGTACATCTTCATCGTATAGTTGTTTATCGAGTGGCCGAGATGATTGTGGATGTGAATGCCGCTGTTGAGATTGTTGATCACGGTGTGCTTTCCCCACTCGGCCGGGTAGAGGTCACGGTCGAAGAGTGTGATCATGCTCCAGTCGAGCGGGATCCCGACCGTCGTGAATCCGTTCGCGCTCGATCCCCCGATAAGCTCCTCTTTAGAGTCCGCTCCCCAGGTCGGCTCGCCGTAGAGAAGCTCACCGGTCATCTGCGCCCTTTTGATCTGACCAACAACGGGGGCGGTCTCGTACCGCACGAGCTTGCTGACGAAGTATGCCGCCTCGGTGACGTTCCCTACCGGCGCGCGGCCGACACAGATATCGGGAATAAGATCGGCTTCGCCGGGTTCCCCCCAGTAGGAATCTCCGTCGGCATTCCAGTTGCCGTCAAGAGCCCCATAGTAGAGGTCCGATGCGATATCCGGATCCGTCACGTAGGGCAGTAATTCAGCGTAGAGACCCCGGTGCGGTATAAACTCGTCGTCGCCCGCGAGCAGCACATACTCCGTTTCCCAGTTGATATAGGCATCTTTGATGAAGTTGCGGATCTTCTCTTGCAGGTCCACGCCGGTATATCCCGCTGAGATCTCCGAGACGAGTACAATCTTTGTTCTCAGCCCCTGGCCGTCTCGCAGATCCTTGAGTCCCTCGAAGACGGATTCGAGCGACGAGTGGGTTATTATAACATTTGGATAATGATCCCCGGGATCGATTGCGCTCGATCCCAAGGGCGCGCGCTCAGGGTCCGCATACGACTCTATATGCGATACATCGTCGGTAAATTCCCGGACCTCTGCGAGATCGTCTGCACATCTGTTTCTCAGAGTACCGGATTGCCGGGCTATTGATCCATCATCAGGGCTCGTAACGACCTCGAGCTCGAGCCGGGGAGCAAAGATGAGCAAATCTTTTCCGCCAATGTAGGTCACCGGATAGATCCTGACATACGCTATGTTGTAGCCCCTGTATGTCTGCGTCGTTACATGCTTCGTCCGCGCCGCGGGAAACGATGCGTTACTTGTATAGACGGCTTCCGAGCGAGACACGGACCGGATCGGACCCTTGTACCCGAGCGCGAGCGGATAACGCTCAAAACGCAGAGGGGCATTAATCTTGATCTCATGCGCCTCTGAAGTGGTCGCAGTGACGCTCACGACGGTCTCACCCTGAGGAATGAGAATCCGGTATGTATAGACGGGAAGCAACGGCTCGCCGGGATCGGCAAAAATGGGCAGATCTTCGATGAGAACGATACAGTTACCGTTTGTGTATGTTATCTCAGGTTGAGGAAAATCGAGTGTCGCTGAAACCGTGGCCCCATTTGCAATTGCCGCGATGCATACGATCAGGAGAAAAAAGATGCAGCATGACAGATTGATCTTATGTGTTTCCCTGAATCTCATGTGAATGATAAAAGCTATCTTCTATTTATTTATTATTTTACCATAGTGGAGATGGGAAGTCAAAAGCGCTGGGGCAAAGAATGAAAATTGCCGGAAACTCTTCATTTTCGCTTAATTCAGATTCGAGTGAACCGAATGCCGTCTCAGACGTAATAAGAGTCGAGGGAGATGGATGTGCTCGATGATCGTGAAATTATTCACCGGTGCCAGTGCGGGCAGACACAATTGATGGATCTCCTCGTCGATCGATATAAGGATCCCCTTTACTCTCTCTGCATGAAGCTGGCCAGGAACAGACCGGATGCAGACGATCTATTTCAGGATACGTGGGTGAATGCGATGAAGAACATCTGTTCGTTTTCGTTGGATCTAAAATTCAGTCCGTGGCTGCTCGGGATCTGCATCAATCGCTACCGGGACCGGTACCGGTGGCGGAAACGCTGGTTTCACCGTCTCAAACACCTTGCATCCGGCAAACAAATAGAGCAAGAGACCGCCGAATTAAAACACGCAATCCCCATCCCGACGAGATCCTGATAAGGGACGAAAAAACTGAAGCCGTCAGAAACGCTCTCGACGGGCTTGCCGACACGTATCGCCTGCCGATCATTCTCCATTACTATCACGACTACTCGATGGAAGAGATCGGAAGCATCCTGGATATACCGTCCGGAACGGTCAAATCCCGACTTTCGAAAGGTCGCCGGCTTCTCAAGCGATCAATGGAGGATAGCGGTCATGGACGATCATGAACTCGAAAAAGCCCTGAAAGACCTCTCGGGCGAGAAGACAACCGTGCCTGAAGTCCTGATCCGTGAGACGAAGTCCGCGCTTCACTCCAGCCGGCTGCTTCCCATTATCGTCTTTGTCAGCTTCAGTTTTCTCACGATCTGCGCGCTTGCCGCTATCTACACATTCATCCACCTCGAGATTCCGTTACAAGCAAAAGTTTATGGGATAACGGCCATGCTTGCCATGTTCGGCGCCATCAACCTGGCAATCATCGCCGCACGCGGAAAGATCGCCGATTTCTGCCGAAGAATGGAAATAATCACCTGTCACCAGTAACAAGGAGACCGAGATGAGCAAAGAAGGATCCTCATTCAAGATTGTATTTATTTCAATAGTAGTCCTGATAATAATGATGCTTTCATGGGCCGCGTTGATGATGCGCACTTCCGGCATACTATTCGGCATGGAAGCAGGCAGTGGTCTCGCAGCACTCTTGCCGTTTGCGCTGCTCGTCGTTCTCTATGTCCCAACCGTTGCCATCTTTGTTTACCGGGACGCCGCAAGGCTCGGGCTCAATCCCTGGCTGTGGGCGACAATTGCCGCCTTTATTCCGGGTATGGTCGGGCTGGTCATCTATCTGATAATCAGGACGGAAGCAAAAATCGTGTGCATCAATTGCGGGAAAAATATCCGGGAAGACTACAAGATCTGCCCCTTCTGCGGACAGAATCAAAAGCTTCTCTGCCGGAAGTGCAACGAACCGGTTGCGGCAGATTGGAAGGTATGCCCTCGCTGCGGCCAGGAAATCACCTGATTGCTTAATGTGGGTCGGTCAAATGGAAACCAGCCGGGGCGCGATCAAATGCCAATTCAAGTGAGGGATGCAAACGCTCGACAGGAAAGAATGCAGGAAATAATGGCGGAGTTATGTGCACTGCCGCCAAGATCAGAATGTCGGAGAGAAACTTCCTTTAGTCCCAACTGACGACATACCGGCAGCAGGAGCCGCTCCTCGCGCGGCACTCCTCCTCCTCGATATCGACATTCTTCGCGCCGCACATGTGCAGGGCCTCCTTGTACCAGCCGACAACCGTCAGACAATCGGGGATCGAAAATGTCTTCGCATCGTAAGTCGTCAACACACCCGATTTCGCGCCTGTCTGCTCATACTCTCGACGGCCGGTGTCGTAATAAAACTTGTATATGAGGGGCGCTTTTTTCAGGAAGGCCTGCGGATCACCCGATGTCAGAAAAGATTTTTGCACCTTGGTCAGGTTTCTCCTCGCCGACTTGGCGCCGATCTCCTCGAATATCTCCTCGTCTCCCTCTCCCAGAATCTCGACGATCACCTCATCGATGCGCTTTCCGAACTCGAACGGGTACCAGCTCGCCGTCAGCACCAGATTCTCGAGCATCTTCTGATCCTCCGCCGGCAGGGACGCGACGACCTTTTCCCACGCGTCGTCGCCGAAGTGCTCTTCGACGAAATCCTTCCGGGCGTTTATTATCATTCCTTTGATCTGCATCTACAGCCGCCTCCATTAACGACCGGCAATATAGTACATCAAACGTTCCCCAATGCCAAAAACATTTTATTCAAACATTTTATTCAAATACCGTCGTTCGGCATGGAAAGGATCACCCCTGCATCTCCCCGATCTTTTTCTCCGCCTGCTGCTGCATGCTCTCAACAGCTTCTTCGGGGGCCATCTGACCGCCGAGAACGCTCTGGTAGTAGGGACGGATGGCGTCCCAGACGGCGCGCATCTCGGGGATGACCGGCATCGGGCGGCCGAGGCGGGCCTGCTCCATCGAGCCTTTCAGGAACTCGTTCTCCTGCAGTGATGGATCCGTGAAGAGCTCGCCGATGCTCGGAAGCATGAGGAATGCCGTTATAATTCAATTAGTTATGAGCATTGTCTAAAGCGTATTCTACGAGCGTATTTATTCATTGCAGATTGAAGAAATGAGGGCTTATCATCGATTCGGAATCCTTCATTGCTCATAGTTGTATAAGTATGCAGAGAGGCATTTGAATATCTCATTATTATTGTGAATTCATGACCCGACCGTTTAGGCGCGCGATCGTGAATTCATGACTCAACCCCGGAGATGTACGATCGTGAATTCATGACTCAACCCCGGAGGTGCACGATGGCGGTCCGCATTCATGGAAGTTCTATAGCGCTCCTTCTTATCATGATCTCCCTTCTCCTGCTGCCCGTAATCGACTCGGCTTCACCACAAAAGCCAAGGCCGGAAAAGGCACTCGCATCGAGCTATACGGGATTCGGCTTCGATCTCTACGAAGCGCTTCTCGACGAACATGCGGGAAAGAATGTCTTCATCTCACCGGCGAGCATCGCATTCGCCCTCGCCATGACGTACAACGGCGCGGCGGGCTCATCGGAAGCGGCAATTGCACGGACGCTCGGGATCGACGGGATGGGAAAGGAGGGGGCGAGCGAGGCAAACGCCCTGCTCATGCAGCGGCTCGACGAAGCTCGCAGTGATGTGGAACTGTCGATCGCGAATTCTCTGTGGCTCAAGAAAACGTTCAACTTCCACCCCGGCTTTCTCGAGCGCAACAAACGCTACTTCGGAGCGGATGTCTTCAGCGTGCTCAGCGCGCCTCGAATCAACGATTGGGTAAGTGAAAAAACGGAAGACAAGATCGAGAAGATCATCGATTCGATCCCGACGAATACGATCTCGATCATCATCAATGCGATCTATTTCAAGGGAACGTGGGCGCAGAAATTCGACGAGAAAGAAACGAAAAAAGAAGACTTTCACCTGCCGGGCGGCGGCACGAAAGAGCATCCGCTCATGCGACAGAGGGGAAAGTACGCCTATCTCGAAACCGGCGATTTCCAGGCGGTGAGTCTCCCCTACGGCAAAGGCAGGATCAGCATGTACGTTTTCCTCCCGAAGGAGGAGACAGGAATAGCCGCCTTTCACGAGATACTCGAGTCCGAAAGCTGGGAGAGGTGGATGCCGTCATTCAGCCGGCGCAAGGGATACATAGTCCTTCCCCGCTTCAAGATGGAATTCGCGGCGAGCCTCAAGAATGCCCTTATCTCGCTCGGCATGGATCTTCCCTTCTCGCCGCGCGAGGCCGACTTTTCGAATATGTGTCCCACGAGCGCTCAGAACGTATTCATACAGAATGTGCTGCACAAAACGTTCGTCGAAGTGAACGAGGAAGGCACTGAAGCGGCCGCCGTCACCGGCGTCGTCGTCGGCGTCACCTCCGTTCAGCCCGATGAAGAGCCGTTCGAGATGATTGTCGACCGCCCCTTCTTCGTCGCGATCCGTGACAACGCGACGGGACTCGTCCTCTTTATGGGTTCTATCGTGGATCCCTAGTGTTTCGATGGCGCCCCGGATCCCCGTGCTTCATCGGACGGAATCCCAGGTTCTCCATCGCTTCAATGATACCCCATCCCGGGGTGGAGGATATTGAGCGCGAAGGTAAAGATGGGCCCGAAGATCGTCCCGAACACCCGCCAGATAACGAACATCCCGATAAACATGAATGCCGGCCGCGCCACCGCCATCCGGTAGCGGTTGACGACATCGCGGTCGAGAAAGAGCAGCAGCACGCCGCTCCCGTCGAGGGGCGGAAAGGGAATCAGGTTGAAGAGGAAGAGAACGAGATTGACCGAGAACAGGATGCTGAGCAGCAGCGCCGCTCCTTCGAGAAAACCGGCCGCGGCAGGCGTCACGAGGCTTGTTATATTGGCCTGCTGTGGAGCAAAGAACCAGCCGAGCGCCATGCCGAGTCTTATCAGTATCGCCGCGCAGGCGACGAGGCTCAGGTTGGCGAGCGGCCCCGCGAGCGACATGAGCCCCTCGCGCTTGGGATTGTGATACGCCCACAGGGGATCGTAGGGGGCGCTCGCCCACCCCATCATCCAGCCCCAGAGTACAAACGATATCAGCGGAATGAGCACCGTCCCGACCGGCTCGCGGCGAATATGGGGAATGGGATTGAGCGTCAGCTGCCCTCCGTGGTAGGCGGTAGAATCTCCGCCGAGCTTCGCCATGAGGGCATGGGCGCCCTCGTGAAGGGTGAGAGAAAAGAGAAAAACGATATACCAGCCGAGGCCGATTATAATCTTGTTCATCGTTGCTCCTTGCGAAACGCCATGATTCCCCGCGGGGCGCGCGTGCCGCTCACGCCCCATCCGAAATGATCCGGTACGCCGAGAAGATGAGCTCTCTGAGGCCCGTTCCCTCGAGGGCGGATATCGGCAGAACCTCTTCACCGCTGCATGCGGAAAATTCGATATCGGCGCCCGCGGACGGAAGCAAATCGATCTTGTTGAGCGCTATCATGCGGGGACGCTCGGCGAGCTCCCCCCGGTACGACACTATCTCATCGATGAGCTGACGGTACGCCTCATCGGGCGGCACCTCCCCGCCGGCGTCGATGACGAAGATGAGCATCCTGCATCGCTCTATGTGCCTCAGAAACTGGATCCCCAGGCCCTTCCCCCTATGAGCCCCCTCTATCAGGCCCGGTATGTCCACCATGCAGAACGATTCGCCCTCTCCGATGCGCACGATTCCCAGCACCGGCACCTTCGTCGAGAAGGGGTATTCGGCAACGACGGGATGGGCATCGCTCACGGAGCGGAGCAGGGTCGATTTGCCGGCATTGGGAAGACCGACGAGCCCGACATCGGCGAGGACCTTGAGTGTAAGCACGAGGTTGCGTTCCTCCCCCGCTTCTCCCTTCGTGAACTTTCGCGGGGCCTGATTGGAAGCCGACCTGAAACCGTAATTCCCTTTGCCGCCCCTGCCCCCTTTCGCGACGACGATCTTCTCTCCCGCTTCGGTCAGATCCGCCATCTGCTCACCCGTTTCGAAATCCTCGATGACCGTTCCCGGGGGCACACGCATCGTCACGTGCGATCCGCTGCGTCCCGTCTTCCTGCTCCCCTGGCCCGGTCTCCCTTTTACCGCCCGGTACCGTTTCCGGTATCTGAGATCGAGCAGGGTTCTCATGTGGGGATCGACCTCGATGTTCACATCCCCGCCGCGTCCCCCGTTGCCGCCATCCGGCCCTCCCCGGGGCACGAACTTCTCGCGCCTAAAGCTCATGCATCCGTCCCCCCCGTTTCCCGCCTTGACCTCGACGACGACCCTGTCTATAAATTGCTTTATATCATGACGTGAAGTATTTGCCATTATTAAAGATACCATCCTCGTCAATTGCCATCTTGAGTGCCCGTGCCATGGCCATCTCCGATGGTGAAAAGATCATCGAGAGATACGGGCTCTTCGTCATCCCGATGCCGTGTTCCCCGCTGAGCGTCCCTCCCCGCTCCACTACATAGTGAAAGAGACTCTCGACGAACGTTTCGACACGCTCCATCTCTTCGCGGCGGCGCTTGTCCGTCATGATGTTGACATGAAGGTTGCCGTCGCCGCAATGACCGAAAATATAGCAATCGAGAGCGAGCTCGCTCGCGAGTGCATGGATGTCGCTGACGGCGGCGCCGAGCTTTCCCAGAGGCAGGGAGACATCTTCATTGACCTTCGTAACGCCGCGTCTCGCGAGGCTCGGGCTCACCGACCGGCGCACCTCCCAAAGGAGCTCCCGCTCGCTCTCGCTCCGGGCGGTCGTGAGCTGGAAATCCCCGTCGCGACAGAAGCGCTCGAGGAGCCCGTAGAGCCCCCGCACGACTTCATCGGATCCATCGATCTCGATAAAGAGGTAGCTCTGATCGATGTCGATGCCGCCGAAGCTCCGGTATTCGCCGACACACCGCATCGTGCGCGAATCGATGAACTCGAGAACGCTCGGGACAAAGCCCGTAGCGAGAAGATCGGAGGCGACGCCCATCGCGCCACGATCATCGCCGGCCGCGAGAAACGATGTCCGGTTCGCCTCGGGAAGGGGACGAACGGCGAGTTTCGCGGAATAGATGATGCCCATCGTCCCTTCGGCGCCGATAAGGAGTGACGCGGGACCCTCCATCGGCGCCGTCTCGATATCGCCCGCGGGAGTCACCCAGGTGACCGATCGTACGTACCGGCGGGTAACGCCGTACTTGTAGGCCCGGGGACCTCCGGCATTCTCCGCGATATTTCCGCCGATCGTCGAGAACTTCAGGCTAGCCGGATCGGGCGGGTAGAAAAAGCCGAAGGGCTGAAGATACTCCTGCAGCTCCCCGTTGACGATACCCGTCTCGACCTCGACCGTCTCGGCCTCGGGATCGAATCCGAGGACCTTCGTCATACGCTCCATCGATACGACGAGACCGCCGCCGAGCGGAACGGCCCCTCCCGAGTAGCCGGAGCCGGCGCCCCGCACGAAGAGCCCGACACCTTGGCGCCGGGCGCCGAGAACGATCCGCCTGAGGCCGTCGAGGTCCTCGGGGAAGGCGACCCCCCCGCACTCACCCTTGAGCCCGGTAGCATCGTAATTGTAGGAAATCGTATAGTGCGGCTCGGTATGAATCTCGATGTCGCGCAGTTGACGCGCGAGCGCTTCAATCCCGCTCTGTGTTCCCATGATCAGCCGGTATGTTTCAGTACGAATTGTTCGAACCTGTCGAGGGCGTTCCTCAATTCATCGTCTCCCGCGGCGAAGGAAAACCTCACCATGGCGTCACAGCCGAATGCGCCCCCGGGTATGAGCACGAGGCCCTTCTCCTCGAGGAGCTTCTCGCAGAACGCGAAGCTCTCCGAAACGCCACACCGGCCGTAGAGCTTGGAAACGTCCACGAGAAAGTAAAAGGCGCCCCCCGGTTCGGGAAAGCTTACGTCGGGGATCCGCGAGAGCCGTTCGGCGAGATACACTTTTCTCTTCTCGAACTCGCGGCGCATCATATCCCTGTCCCGGCCCCCCTTCTCGATCGCCGTGAGCGCCGCCCACTGCGAGATCGAGTTGGGACATCCCGTCGCGTGCGCCTGGAAGGCGGCCATGCGGTAGGAGACCTCTTTATCGGCCAGGGCGAATCCGACCCGCCACCCCGTCATCGCATAGCTCTTCGACACCCCCGATATGACCACCGCCGCTCGCTTAAGCTCCGGAACGAGGGTGACGGGCGAGAAATGCTCCCATCCCGCGTATGTCAGATATTCGTATATCTCGTCGCTGATGAGCCCCATACCGGCATCGTGGATAATCCGGCAGATCGGCTCGAGCTCCTCGCGGCGGTAGACGGTCCCCGCCGGATTGCTCGGCGAGTTGAACAGGATGGCCTTCGCCTCGCCCTTTGAGAGCTCCGCCTCGAGCAACGCCGGTGTAAGCTTGTAGCCGGTATCCTCACCGAGCTCGATAATGCGGCAGTTGCAGCCGAGGATCCTGATCATCTCCGGATAGCTCGTCCAGTAGGGCGAGACAATCAGCACGTCGTCGCCGACGTCGGTGAGCGTGTAGAGCGCGTTGAAGATCGAATGTTTCGCCCCGTTGGAGACAACCACCTCGTCGAAGGAGTACGGGACACCGAGACGCTTCGAGTAGGCTTTCGCTATCGTCTCCCTGAGCTCCTTGACGCCCGCCGCCGGTGTATAGCGCGTTTTGCCCCCATTCATGGCGCGCGCGGCCGCTTCCCTGATAACGGCCGGGGTGTCGAAATCGGGCTCTCCCGCGGCGAGGCCGATAACATCCTCCCCGCTCGCCTTGAGCGCGTTCACCCGCGTGTTGAAACTCAAGGTTATCGACGGTTCGTTCTTGCTGGCTCTTCTACTGATAACTTCCGGCACCTCAATTCCTCCCTTATCAAGAGATCGACGCTATCGTTTTACAACGTCCTTTATAGGAGACCCGAAGGAAAGGTCAAATCATAGCCGCACCGTGGGAAAGCGGGCGGGACGTGCAAAGAGGCCTCAGAGGAGGACAGCCGTCACGGCCCCATGATGCGGCCCGTCCGATTCACGTGATTTTCCACTCCTTCAGTCTCTTGACAACCGGTTCGGGAACGAGACAGCTCACGTCACCCCCGAGATGATGGATCTCCTTCACGATCGAGCTGTGCAGGTATATGTACTGCTCACTCGGCATGAGAAACACCGTCTCGAACTCGGGATTTAGTTTCCTGTTCATCAGCGCTATCATGAGCTCGTACTCGAAATCCGATACCGCACGGAGCCCCCGTATGACGACATCGACCCCCCGGTCTCTTGCCTCGTCCACGAGCAGGCCCTCGAAAGTGACAACCTCGATATTCTTCAGCCCCACGAGGCTCTCACGGACGAGGGTAAACCGCTGATCGAGATCGAAGAGCGTCGATTTGTGCGTCCCGGCCGCAACGGCCACGATAACGCTGTCGAAGATTTTCGATGCGCGTATGACGAGATCGACGTGGCCGTTTGTTATCGGATCGAACGTTCCCGGATAGAGTGCCACCTTCAATCTGCATCAACCTCCTTCCCGCCAGTACTAAATATCGTTCTCTCCATACTCGAAATATGTAACAGAAGACTGACCGAATTTTCTAGTTCGAACTCTTGACCAGGGCCCCGGCTCGCCGTGAAAGAGAACGTTGCCGTGCTCGACAACGAGCACGTCGCAACATTTCCTGCTCCGCTTCTCGACGCGCGAAACCACCTCCTGAGCGGATCTCCCGCCGTAGGGAGGATCTGCGAAGATGATATCGAAGAAATCATCTCCCGCAAGAAATTTATCCAGATACCGCATGGCGTCGCCCATGCGGACTTCAGCCACATCCCGACCGAAACGGCATCGCTCGAGATTTGTTCGTAACGCACGCAGAATCCGGTGATCCTGTTCGACGAATACCGCCCCTTTCGCCCCCCTGCTCAGTGCCTCGATGCCGACCGCCCCGGAGCCCGCAAAAAGGTCGAGAAAATGGGCGTCCTCGACACGCCCGCCGAGTGTATCGAAGACGGAGCCTCTCACCACCTGCGCCGTCGGCCGGTATTGGGGCCCCCGTCCGCACCGGAGAACGGTACCCTTCCTCATTCCTGCGATCACCCTCACGCGCGCTCCCCTCCAGGCGGATGGCCTTGAAAAGCCAAAGAATAAAGAACTCCTGCACCCGGAGCAAGAGAAAACGGGATTCACCGGCAGGGGACTTGCACCTCCAAGCTGTCGAACATGCCCGTCACACAAAAAAAGCCCCCGGGGTAGGAAGAACCCCGGGGGCACGACGGTGAGTGGAGGGGGCAAGGTTATTCCACTATCGTCGGAGTCACGAATATAACGAGTTCCTGTTTCTTTTCGACCGTGGTGCTCGATGAGAACAGCCAGCCGATTCCCGGGATATCCTTGAGGTACGGGAGACCGCTCTTGAGCGTCGTCTCGGCGCTCTTTATCAAGCCGCCGATAACCGCCGTTTCGCCGTTATTGACGGTGACCCTCGTATCGGCTTCGCTCGTGGTGATGATAACACCACCCATCTCCGCCGCCTCCGACTGGAGGTCACTGACCTCGGGATGAAGATCGAGGGTGATCGTTCTGTCGGCGTTGACATGCGGGGTTACCCTCAGCATGACACCGATCTTGGTGAGCTCGGTAATCGGGTTGCCCGCCTCATCCGCAACGATAAGGGGAATCTCCTTACCGACGAGGATGCTGGCTTCACGGTTATCCATCGTGGTAATCCGGGGATTCGAGATGAGGTTCGCCCGGTTACTCTCTTCGAGCATATCGAGTACCGCGGTCAGCTCACCCCAGGAACGCACCGTTCCGTATTTGACCTGGCCGGATCGGAGTGGCAGCGCCTCGGTCACATTTATCTCACCCGCATGACCGCGGGACTGGAGATTCAAGAGACCCCAGTCGATTCCGAGCGCTCTCACCGCTTCGACATCGATCTCGATGAGCTTGGCGTTGATATCGATCTGGTGAACCTTGCGATCTAGGTCCTTGACCATTTCCTCTATCCTGTTGACATTCTTGACGATATCATTGACGATGAGTGCATTGCTGCCCTGGTCGACGTCGATTTCGCCGCGCTGGCTCACGACGTTCTGCAGTGCATCTCTCATCTCATCGGCACTCGCGTTATTGACGAAGACAATTCTCGTTACGAGCGGCTCGAGATCTTCCTTCTTTTTCTCCGCAGACTGAATTTCGAGCTCCTCCCTGAGCAGCTGCTGCATCTCCGCCACGCGGATCATGCCGAACTCTTCACGGTAGCCGTAGCCGTGTGCCTTGAGCAGCACGTCCAGTGCCTCTTCCCAGGGAGCGTCCTTGATATGGACATAGACGTCGCCCTTGACCTTCTCGCCAGCGACGATATTGACGCCGGCGAAATCGGAGATCGTTCTCAGCACCGTCTTGATGTCGGCGCCCTGAGCGTCCAGCGTGATCCTGCGCGAACCCATACCAAGCCCCCCGCCGCCGGCGGGAGCACCCCATGCGTAGGGTTCGTACGCGGCAAGCGCGGATTTCTCGGCCGGCTGCGGCGGCGTTTCGGAGGCCTGCTGCCGGGGCTGCGTGTTTTTGCGCTCCTTATGAGCCTTCTCGACCTTTTCGCTCTGCTCGGGAAAGGCCTCTTTAATCCACGGAGACACCACTTCTTCAGACACTTCGGTCTTCGCCGGCGGGCTCGTCGCCTGCTTCGCTGCGGGTTCGTTCACCGGCGTTACCAGCGGAAGAACCGGACCCATCGATGCCTCTAGAAAGGGCATCGCCTGCTTCGCGGTCTTCGTGTCCGTGACGGGCGGTGCGCTTTGGTTTTCGATATTCTTAAGAGCGTTCTCCGAGATATCGGGCTGCTGCGCCTTCAGCTCGACGATCAGGCGATCGCCGTCCTCCCATATGCTGTGCTGCACTTCCATTTTGAGGTCCAGCACGATACGGCTCACGAGGATCGGATCGACCTTGAACTGACTCGTTCTGATCCGATAGGCCAACGGGCTTTCGATATCCTTCTCACTCCATTTGATGTCGTACTTCGTGCCGACGCAGTCGAGGACGAACCGTTCAGGATCGTGCATCTTGAAAGCGTCGTACTTGACGTTTCCGACCTTGGAAATCTCCAGCCTCAGCTTCCCTTCGCCTGTAACTACCTTGAGATCTTTGATCTCGTTGGCGGCGGCTCCGGCGGAAACGCTTACCAAAAAAAGGCCAGAGAGAACAAAAATAGCAAGTCTGCGGATACTTAGCATTTTATTCTCCTTTTCCTATTCCTTCCTCCAGGCGGAGGGTTACACTGTTCGTCTGCCCAAATAATGATACCCGTGCTACGAGCGTGCGATAGCCCACTGATACGATGTGACCGTGTCTGACAGGATCGCCCGCCTGCACGATGTAACTGTAGCCGTTGTTGTCTTCCAGCATCGCAAAGCGCTTCATCTCGCCGGAAAGGACCCCAACGAGCCGTACGCCGTAAATATTGACGAGATTTAATTCAGACTCCTCGAACTCGCCGGTGATAAGGCTCTGGAAGGGATCGCGACGGTTGAATGCCTTGTAGTAGTATCTTCTCTCACGCAATGTCCGCTCAGCCTGGTTCCCTTCCTCGGCATACGCCCACGTCGTGAGCAGAGCGCTCGCGATGAGAATGGCCGGGAGAACGAATCCCCACATGATTTTCCAGGACTTCTTATGATTCTTTCTCTGGGGTTTCATCTGTAGATTCACCACCTTCCGCAAGCACATATGCTGTCATTATCATCTCGGCAGTTACCGAATAGCCTCTCGTAATCTTTCCCTTGCTCTGTTTGCCCTTCCGCTGATCCACCGGGCTCACATGGAGCTTGGAAACATTGATAATGCGGTCGAGATTGGCAACCTTTGACAGGAATATTCCGAGCTCGTGGTATTCCCCCTGAACGGTCACCTTGACCGGGTTCTCCATGATGAACTCCTTGTGCACGGGGGCCTGCGGCTCGAAGAGCATGAAGTCTACACCCGCCTGGTTTCCAGCTCTTGTCACCTTGCGCAGCAGCTCGGCAACCTCTTCCTCCTGGGGAAGAAGACTCTGGGCGGCTGTCCACTTTGTATGGAGCCTGCCATACTCCGCTTCCAGCTTGGCCAGGTTCCCCACTGTCTTTCTCGCCTTCTCCAGCTCGGCGCTCATCTTCTCATACTCCGAGTCGAGCGTTTCGATTCGCGCCTTCTGCGGCTGGAAGAAGAAAGGCAGAAAAGAAGTGAAGAAGTAGATGTACCCGATGATGACCAGCAGAATGGTTATAATTATCGTTCTCTGTACTTGTGGGTCCTTGAAATCCATTTTGCAGACCTCTCTTCCCTACTGGGGCTTCACATTGGCAGTTAGTTTGAATTTCATTACTTCTCTGTCTTTTATCTTGCCCTTCTCGGCAATCTTGAGACCGACCTCGGTGAATAATCCCGACTTTTCGAGGTTCGTCATCATATCGGCGATCGTGTAGTTGCTGAATGCGATGCCGTCGATGGTGAAATTGTTCGGGGACTGCTCTGACAAATCGGTGAGCCAGCAATTGGCCGGGAGCTTATAACTGATATCGTTGAGCAACCTGATCCTGAAGTAGCGATGTCTGTCCAGGGATGCTATGAGGTTCAAGCGCTTGTTGACTTCTTCCCGCTCTTTCGTGATCTGCTTTATCTTCACGAGCTGCGGAGCAAGCTTTCTCGATTCCTCCTTGGCCACTTCGGTCTTGTTCTCGAGCACTCTGATCCTGTGCTGCTGCATGAGTCCCGCAACCACAATAGCCACGAAGAACACCACCACTCCCGCAACAAGATAGACGGTGGACATCTCGGGGAGATGGAACTCGCGTTTCTTTACCCTGTCTTCCTTTGGAAGCAGATTGATCTTGATCATTCTTTTCCTGCCTTTCTCAAAGCGAGACCAATTCCCACTGTCAGCAGCGGAGCTATCTTTTCGAGATCCTCCTCGTACTCACCGAAGACACCCTCCTCGTAATCGATCCCCTCGAGGGGATTGTGAATCGACAATTCGATCCCGTGCTTCTCTGAAATGATGTCCTTGAGGAAAGGTATGTGGGCGCCGCCGCCGCTCAAGACGATTTCGTCTATGCTCTCGGCGTCTCCCGCCGCCTTGAGGAATGAAATGCTCCGTTCGATACCGAGTGACAGATCCTCAGAGCTCCGTTTGATGATTTCCTTGATCTTATCTTTATTGCGATCGCCCATCTCACCCGAGATAATCTGCTGACCGTCTTCGTATGAAACACCCAGTTCCTTCTGGATCAGCTCGATGAAATTGTTGCTGCCGGTGCTGATATCCCTGGTAAAATGAGGGCTGTTGTCCTGGATGATATTGATATTCGTAACATCGCTCCCGACGTTGATCAGCCCGATCACCTTGCTCTCGTCTTCTTCCATGGTCCCCCTGTTCGCCTCGAAGCAATTCTGAACGGCGAACGAATCGACATCGATGATGGTTGGGTTGAGACCCGCATCTCGTATGAGGCTCGCGTGAGTGCTGACCATGTCCTTCTTTGCCGCTACGAGGAGCACTTCCATCTGGTTCGCACCGATGTCCTCTTTGATAATCTGGAAATCGAGGCACACATCATCGATGTCAAACGGTATGTGCTGCTCAGCTTCCCAGAATATCGCCTCCTTAGCATCCTCAGGGGTCATCCGGTCCATGACGACTTTCTTCACGATTACCGCACGGCCGGATACCGCCGATACGACCTCGTTGCCATCGATGCCCGCCTGCAGCATACATTCCTGTATGCCCTCGATAACGAGATTGCGGTCCATGATCTCGCCTTCGACAATTGCCTCGGGAAGAAGCTTGTTGAGACCGAAATGCCGAATCCTCGGACCGTCGCTCAAATGTTCGATCTCGACGATCTTGATCAGGCTCGATCCGATATCAAGGCCCACGGTGGAAGTCTTCTTTTTGAACGGTAAAGAGATCATTCTCACACCAACCTTTTTCTAATTCTCTTGAAACTACCTGTAATTTCTCTCTATACGACTGCCTATATAATTCTTTGTATTTCGATTAGTAACTGTGGGTCTACCTCCTCGTTTGCTCGATTAACGCAACAAGCGTGCCAACGCAAAACGAGACGCAACAGCAATAACTTTTTCATTCATAAGTAGTTAGAAAGAGAGTGCGCCGGAGTGACAAATGCTTTCTAAGGAATTGCACGATTATTATGCAATGTGCCAGACCGCTAGAATCGTCCAAAATACCACGATAAAAGGTAGGGGCCGAAGAAGATACAAACGGCCGCGGATGGCGCCAGAAAGGAGCCGAATGCAACAGAGGTCTTGCCGCTCCCGCCCTTCTTAAGCAGCGCGATACCGTAGAGCGAACCGAAAAACGAGGCGATCACGATAACAGGAAGCACGAGCTTGATGCCGAGAAACGCTCCGATCATCGCAATGAGCTTGATATCTCCCCCACCCATTCCTTCCGCATGCCGCAGGGCCTTGTAGACGGCGCCGACGAGGTAGAGCCCGCCCCCTCCCATAAGCGCGCCGAGGGCGGATTCGACCGGGCTCAAGGCGGGATTGAAAAAGCTCCAGGCGAGACCGACGAGAATGAAAGAAAGGCTGATCTCATCGGGGATGATTCTGTGCCTCCAGTCAATGACGGTTATCGACAGGAGCGCCATGAGAAAGGCGTATGCAAGCACCGCATCTATGCGTAGTCCGAACCGATAGACGGAGAGAAGGGCGAGCGCGCCGCCGGCGAGTTCGACGAGGGGATAACCGACGGGGATACGCGCCCCACATCCGCTGCACGCGCCGCCGAGCGCGCAATAGCTGATCACGGGAATATTTTCATACCAGGATATCTGTTTCATGCATGAGGGACAGAAGGATCGCGGTCTTATCACCGACTGCCCCAGCGGAAGCCGATAGATGACGACATTGAGAAAGCTTCCGACCATGAATCCCACGATTGCCGCTGATATGTATACGATAAAATGCACTTCTTCTACTCCTCCTGCTCGGACCTCGATTTGAGATTATCGATGTATCGCCGGGCGAGCTCGCGGATATGGGGATTCTCGGAGGTTTCGGCGAGATCCTCCCACATCGCGATGCTCGTTTCCGTATGACCGGCTTTTGCCGCGACGAAAGCGGCGAAGCGCCTCGTGATCTCATCGGCGCCGGGCAACCTGGATGCCAGATCAAAATACCTCGAGGCGTTGTCATAGTCGCGCGCATCGACATAATAGAGAAAGCCGAGCTCGAAAGGCAGCCACCAGTCCACCGGGTTGTTCTCCATGCCCTTCTTCAACACGGCCACACCTTCCTCGGGATAGCCGAGATCCTGCGATATGATCAGCGCGCCGAGCTGATAGGCGAACGTGAACTGAGGATCGAGATCGGTAACCACATCGACGAGATGTCTGAAGAGGGAGAGATCGTTTTCGTCCTTCCAGTATCCGCCGTAGTACTGGATCATCCTGAACCACAGGATGTCGGCTGCGAGATTCCGGTAGCCGAGCGCAACATGGCCCATGAACTGCGCAGAGGGAAGGTACATCACCTCGATATTGAGCTTTTTCCGGGAAATGTGCTCAATGCTCCGGGAAGCAACTACCAGAAGGGCGATCGCAACGGCTGCGATAGCGATATCTCTCAGTTTCGATCTTTTCATATTTCCAATCAAACAAACTCTCTCCGCCTGAATATCAGGTGCGCGAAGAAGAGGATCACGGCGCAATAGACAACCGCATAGAGTGTCGGCAGCATTACTTCGGAACCGGTTATATAGAGATCGTGCACCGCCTCGTGCCGGAGGTTGAACACCTTGAGGTTCGGCAGCAGATAGTAGAGGCCATCGGCGATCTGCTTCATGAACGTTCCCCCGAATTTCTCGGAGAAGGCCCTCAGATCGTTGCTCAGGCTCCCCGCAACAAAGAAACAGAGCGAGAAGAGAGATGTCAGGATCGGGGTTGTAAACGTGCTGAAGAAGAGCACGATGGAGCACATGACGGCCATCTCGAGAACCGAGAGATAGACGGCCGCAAAAACGGCCGGGCGGATCTCTATCCGGGTCACGAGCAGCATGAACACCATAGCAGCGGTCATAATGGCGATCACAAGAGCTATGGCGAACGCCATGCCGAAATACTTGCCGATCAGGTACTCGAATCTGCGGACTGGCCTCGTAAACACCATATGGATAGCTTTCTTTTCGATTTCCTTGTGGACGAGCGTGCTCCCGACGAGGATGGCGGTCAACACGCCGAAGAGCGATATCGCGGCGAGGCCCACGTCCAGTACAATCTTCTGCCGTGCGCCGACGGCGAGCGGAGAGAGCACATAGGTGCTCATCATGAGAATGCCGCCGAAGAGCAGGGCCACGTAGAGCAGCTTCTCCCTGATCGATTCCCTGAAGGTACTGAGCGATATAGTCGATATCTTTCTCATGACCGTTTTGCTCTGCTTGTAATGAATTCTTCCTTTTTCGTCTTTTCTCTTTCTCCGTCTATCCGGGGTTCCCGAGGTCTTGATACCTCATCGAGGAAGACTTCCTCGAGCGAGGGGTACTGATTTGCGACTCTCAGGATCTCCGCTCCATGGGCGTAGAGATACTGTATGACCGTGCGGACGTACCTGTGCTCTTTCACGACGCAGAAAGACTCATCGCCCGAAGTATTGACCGTTGTGATGTAATCGCTCAATGCATCAAAACAATCCGGCCCGCATCCGCGCGCCGTGATTCTCACCTCCCGCTCCCCGATACGGGTCAGTTCATCGAGTTCCACACACCGGGCAATCACGCCCTCGCGAATGATGCAGGTGCGATCGCACAGCGTCTCCATGTCGGGGAGAATATGGGAAGAGAGGAAGATCGTCTTCTTTCTGCGTTTGAGCTCGAGGAGCACATCGCGCACCATAATCCTTCCGAGGGGATCGAGACCCGAGAAGGGCTCATCGAGAATCAACAGGTCGGGATCGTGCAGGATCGCCTGTGCGAGCCCCACTCTCTGAATCATGCCCTTCGAGAAACCGCGAAGGCGTGCGTCTATGCTGCCGCCGAGATCGACCCGTTCGGTGACTTCCTCGACGCGGCTCTTCAGCGAGGCTTGCTCCATGCCGCTCAGCTGGGCGCAAAAGACGAGAAACTCGCGCAATGTCAGCTGAGGGTAAAAGTAGGGACGCTCGGGAAGGTACCCGATTCGTGCCTTCGCCCCCTCATCACAAGAGGGACGATCGAACAGGGTGACCATTCCGGAATCGGGCCTGATGAGACCGAGCACGATCTTGATCGTCGTCGTCTTGCCGGCCCCGTTCGGTCCGAGGAATCCGAGGATCTCCCCCTCAAAGGCGGTGAACGAAACGCCGTGGAGCACCTCCCTGCGGGTGAGCGAGAGATCGCCCCTGAATGACTTCCTTATGCTGTCGACCTGTAATACTTCCATGTCGCTACCGTTATCCCCGTCGGCACCGGTCCCGCGTGACCCCTTCAAAAACGCTCACTGGCAGTATTTTCACCACCCGATGGCAAGGATCCTGATAGTACAGCCCCACATTTTCACGTTTTTTAGATATATGCAGAAATCGTTCCTGCCCCGAGTCGCCTGAGGTTGCCGCCGCAAATGGTCACCCCGAGACCGCACCACATACGAAAAAGGGCGGCTCGAGAGAGCCGCCCCCTGTTTACAGTCTTTCGACGTTCTTTACTGACCACTGGACAGCGTAATAACCACGGTACCCGCCGTCTTTCCGACACCAGTAATCGTATAGCCAACGTTGACACCATTCTGAACGATAGGCACGTATCCGGTCTGTCCAGGCGTAGCAGCTGGACCGGTGATGGGCTCTGTCGCAATCTTCGTGAACGGATTATCGAGAAGTGCAGCGCCAGGGAGCATATTGACTATCGTCTGGCCGCTCGGGGTTGCATCCATGCCAACATCAGTTGCGTACACGCCGTCTTTCTGTACGGCAAAATCTTCTGCGGCTAGCTGAACCGTGTGACAGTTCGACTTGACCGCAGCTTCCTTGGCCCTCGCCTGCATGTTGATGAAGTTAGGGATGGCGATGGCCGCGAGAATACCGATGATAACAACCACAATCATCAGCTCGATGAGGGTGAAACCCTTGTTGTTCATCGGACACCTCCTTCTTGGTGAGGGGTTCAAAGCCGTAAAGCTTCGATTTCACTCATGTCCGGTTCCGGTTATCCGCTCTTCACATAAGAAGTATTCAAACCGAACCGCATGCTGGTCAAGACACCCGCAAGGAATATGCCAACTCCTTATTGCACTTTGCGTTATGTAAGTCTTTATAAACAAATGGATTCATCTTTTTCGCCCAAAAGCGTAAACATTCATTGACTCGTGATTTGCCATACGCATATCGCAATGCAACAATCGGCAAAAGGCCTCAGGAATTCTGCAGAACCTTCTCACGGGAGAGATTGTACCGCTGAATTTTCCGGTAGAGCGTCGATGCGTTGATCCCGAGAATCGCGCTCGCCTTCTTCTTCTGCCAGTTGGTTTCCTCGAGCACCGAGATCAGATACTCCTTTTCGAGATCCTCGAGCGTCATCTGGGCCTTGCTCATAACGAGCTTTCCGCAACCGCGCGAGCGGTTCTTGATCTTGTCAGGGATATCTATCGCCGTGATCTGATCGTTGTCCTGCAATATCACGGCACGTTCCATAATATTCTCGAGCTCACGGACGTTGCCGGGCCAGTCGTAATTGACCAGAATCTCCAGCGCATTCTTTGCAATGGTTCTCTTCCTGCCGCTTCTCTCCGTTGCCTGTTTGAGAAAGTGATCGACGAGCAACGGTATGTCGTCGCGCCTGGACCTGAGCGGCGGCACGATGATGGGGATTACGTTGAGCCGGTAGTACAGGTCGGCCCTGAAGTAGTCCTCGTTCATCGCTCTCTCGAGATCGGCGTTGGTGGCCGCGATCAACCGTACATCCACCTTTATCGGCGCGGTAGCGCCGACGGGTATGATTTCGCGCTCCTGCAGGACCCTCAGCAGCTTGACCTGGATCGCCGGTGAGGTCTCGCCGACCTCATCGAGGAAAAATGTGCCTCCGCTCGCGACCTTGAAGAGCCCGTCCTTGTCCTTTATCGCTCCCGTAAAACTCCCCTTGACGTGCCCGAAAAGCTCGCTCTCGAGAAGGTTTTCGGGCAGCGCGCCGCAGTTTATCGAAACGAACTGGCTGTTCGACCTGCCACTGCGGTAATGTATCGCTTTAGCGATCAATTCTTTCCCCGTACCGCTCTCGCCGCTGATCAGGATGGTGCTGGTACAATCGGCCACCTTGTTGACGAGTGTGAATACCTGCTGAATCTCCTCACTCTTTCCGATGATCTCCTTGAAGTCATCCTTCTTGCGGAGCTGCCGTTTCAGGAAGATATTCTCGTTCTTGACCCGATGCATATCGAGGGCGTTGCGGATCACCATCTTGATCTCGTCATTCTTGGTCGAGCGCTTGATGAGATAATGGAAGGCCCCGTTATTGAGTGCCGCTATGGCTGTCTTCTGCGAAGCGTACGCGGTCATGATGATCACCGGGAGAGATGGATCGATCTCCTTCACGGCGCTCAAGACCTCGATCCCCGTCATTCCCTCCATCTTGATGTCCGTGATCAAGAGATCGAAATTCGAATCTTTGACAGCATCGACTGCCTTCTTGCCGTTGTTCACCGTCTTGACCTGATAGCCTTCTTTTTTCAGCATGATCGAGAGGTACTGACACATGCTCTTTTCATCGTCGGCGATGAGAATTATTTCTCCAGCCATTCAATAACACCCCCGAGTCTAATACGTTATCAATAACTGACAGTCTCTTCCGTTATCACTGATTCACGTTCTTTCCCGCTTTCGATCGCGGCGGGAAGAATAATCGAAAAGGTTGTGATGCCGGTACCGGTGCTCTGTACCGAGATCCGTCCCCTATGGCTCTCGACGATCTTTTCGGCGATGGCCAATCCAAGGCCCGTTCCTCCCTCCTTCGTCGTGAAGAATGGTTCGAAAACGCGACCGAGCGTTTTTTCCGCAATGGGTTTACCGCTATTAATGAATTCTATGCTGATACAGTCCTCCACCTGCTCGCTGTTGCAGAACTCGTCTGATCGTTTCCGTATCACAACGCTGATCTCGCCTCCGTCGGCGGTCGCCTCGCACGCGTTGAGCCCCACATTCAGGAATACCTGACGTATCTGTTCGTCATCGGCATTTATGTGTGCCCCTTTCGCTTCATTTATGATGCTGATTGCAACGTCCTGCCTGAGCGATGACGAATGCCGCATCAACTCCACCACTTCACCGGTGCACCTTCCCACATCGACCGGCGCCAGATGCGGCGTTCTCGGCTTCGCGAATTCGAGAAAATCGGTGATGATGCCGTCGAGCCGATCGGACTCTCTTAGAACGAGATCCATGAGCATGCGATTCTCGCCGCCGGGCTCGAGCTCCTCGCCCAACATCTCGATGGAACCGCAGATCGACGCGAGCGGGGCGCGGATCTCATGGGCGATCGCCGCGGAAAGCCGGCCGATCGCAGCCATCTTGTCCGCCTGCCGGACCATTTCACGCATCCGGTGCACCTCGGTGAGGTCCTGGAAGAGGGCTATGATGCCCCGCTTCTCCCCCTTCTCGTCTTTGAGGATCGAAATACTGATACCGAGCGGAAGGGCTGAGCCATCGACTTTGTTCACCTCGATCTCGTGACGTTTCCTCGACTTTCCCGTCTCGAGAGCGCGTGAGAGCTCCTGCGCGAGAGCCGGCATGCGGGAAGCAATATCATCGATTCGCATCACTTTTATCTCCTCCGCCGTGCCGAACTCCAGTATCGCCACTGCAGCCGGATTGAGCGAAAGCACATCACCCGACATATTTGTAACGATGAGGCCGCTGCTCATATTCTCGAGGATATTGTCCGTGTTGAGCTGCACGCGGCGCAGCTTCTTCTCGCTGTCGGCGAGGGCCTGCCCCTTTTTTCGTACATGTCTCGAAACGTAGCCGCTTAAAATACCGGCAAAGAAAAACGCGGCGATGTTCAGGTAGACGACGAGCATTGTTTTATAAACGCCGTATGAGGCGCCGAACCACATGCCGAGCGGGTACTGGATATAGCCGGATATTTCGAGGAATGTATAGATAACATAGATCATAGATGCGAGCGCCGCGGTAGTGATCCCTCCGGGAACAAAGAAATGCACTCCTCCAACGATGATGGGAAGGATGTAGAGCATCGCGAAGTACGACCCGGATCCCCCGCTGTAATGCACCATCATCGTCAGCACGACCATATCGATGCATATCTGAATCCAGAGTATGGGTCGTAGCGGTGCTCCTGTTCTGAAAAGGATGTAAGATGAGCCGGTTGTGAGATAGATGGCGCCCAGCAGGCTGTACATCGCGACAACGGAGATAAATCTGTTGTCGAGCTGCATAGCCGCGATTGCGGCGCCCATTACGAGCGTCGCAATCACAAGCCGGATATATGTCAACTTCCTCAGTTTCCCCTCATCCTCGAGGGAAAACGCACGCGAGCGGAAGTCCATACTCTTATCCTCCAGACACAACGCTGATGAGTTTGAACATCGGAAGGTACATCGCGATGAGCATGCCGCCTACCATTGTTCCCATGACAACGATCATGACAGGCTCGATAATCGATGTCAGCTGACTGACCGCATGGTCGACCTCTCCATCGTAGAAATCGGCTATCTTCTCGAGCATCTCGTCGAGCGCTCCCGTCTCTTCACCGACACCGATCATCTGAACGACCATGGGCGGGAAAACGCCGCTCTCCTTGAGCGGTTCGGAGATGGTTTTACCCTCGCTGATGCTTTCACGGGTTTTCATGACGGCCTCTTCTATCACCCTGTTGCCGGCGGTCTTCGCCGTGATCTCGAGACCGTTCAGGATCGGCACACCACTCGAGACGAGCGTGCCGAGCGTTCTCGTGAAACGCGCGACGGCGCCGCGCCTGATCACCGAACCGAGAATCGGCAATTGCAGCATGAATTTATCGATACGGTAATTGCCCGTTTTAGTCTTGTAATATTTCCTGATACCGAGGAAACCGCCGACGCCCACCGCAAGCAGGACCCACCAGTTGACCCGAAGGAAGTCGCTCAGTCCCATCACGATCTTGGTCGGCAGCGGCAATTCTCCGCCAAAATCGGAGAACATTTTCGCGAAGGTCGGAATGATGAACATGAGCATGAAGAGTGTCGCGCCGGTGGCGACGACCAAAATGACCGCGGGATAGGTCAATGCCCCCTTGACCTTTCTCATCAATGCGTCGACCTTTTCCAGGTACACGGCGAGCCGGTTCAGGATTACATCGAGAATGCCGCCCGCTTCTCCCGCTTCGACCATGTTCACAAACAGTTCCGAGAAGGCCTTCTGTTTACCCATGGATTCGGCGAGCGTGAGCCCGGATTCGACATCGGCCATGATCTCCGTTACAATTTTCTTGAATACAGGCTTATCCATCTGGGCCGAGAGAATATCGAGACATTGCACGATCGGCAAACCCGCATTGATCATGGTTGCAAACTGACGGGTGAATAAACCCATATCGCGTGTCGTTATCCTGTTCGCGAACCCGAAGCTGATGTTGATCTCTTTCGACTTGTGCCTGATGTGGGTGATGATAATCTTGCGCTTGCGCAGGTAATTGATGAGCTCCTGCTTGCTTTCGGAGATATATTCACCCGAGAGAATTTCGCCTGTCGGTGTTCTGCCTTTCCAGATATATGTTGTTGACATCATCAACCCCCTTGATCGGTACTACCTGGTAGAGATTCTTGGTATTCCGGAACGTTCGCCCAGCATTTGCTCCAGCTCCAACGTGTCATGGCTTCTGTTCTTCGCTTCTTCAATCGATATTTTTCGATCGATATATGCCTGGAACATTGCCTGGTTCATTGTCTGCATTCCGAATTTGTGTCCGGCCTGCATCAAACCGTATATCTGGTGAATTTTGTCGTCTCTGATCGTGGCTCTGATCGCCGGTGTGCACACCATAACCTCGGCGACCAACACCCTCCCCTTCCCCGAAACGTGCGGAATGAGCTGCTGGGTAATGACTCCTTCAAGCACGAATGCGAGCTGGGCCCTGACCTGCGCCTGCTGGGTCGGTGGAAATGCGTCGACGATACGGTTGATCGACTCGAATGTCGAATTCGTATGAAGGGTGGCGAGCACTAAGTGGCCCGTCTCCGCTATCGTAAGGGCGGCCGACATCGTTTCGAGGTCCCTCATCTCGCCGACGAGAATGATGTCCGGATCCTGCCGCAGAATGTGCTTGAGCGCCGTTGCGAATGTTTTCGTGTCCCCCTTCACCTCTCTCTGGTTCACGATGCAGTTCTTGTGCTGATGGATGTACTCGATCGGATCCTCGATGGTGATGACGTGCGCCCTCCGTTCGACATTTATCTTGTCGATCATGCTCGCCAGGGTCGTGGACTTTCCGCATCCCGTCGGACCGGTTACGAGAATGAGTCCCTTCTGCTTTTTCGAGAATTCCTCGACGATTTTCGGCAATCCGAGTGTCCGGAAATCGAGGATCTCGAAGGGAATCTTCCGTATCGCAACACTCGTCACACCTCTCTGCACATAAACATTCGCCCTGAACCGCGAGAGCCCCTGAATGCCGAACGAAAAATCGAGCTCCTTATCGTTCTCGAAGCGCTTTTGCTGATCCTCGGTCAATACGCTGTATGCGATCATCTTGCTTGCATCGGGAGTGATTGCCGGATGAGACGTTTTACATATGACGCCATCGATCCTGAGCATCGGGGGTATACCGGCGGTGATGTGCAGATCGCTCGCCCGCTTGTCTATCATCTCCTGAAGTAATTCCCGTAAGTTAATCATTGCCTGCTAATCCCCCTTCTTGAGCGGGCGTACACCCTCATCATCATTTGGACGTCGTTTCTCTCAGCACCTCTTCGAGGGAGGTAATGCCGTCTCTGAGCTTCATAATGCCGTCGGCACGGAGCGTCAGCATTCCTTCCTTCACCGCTTGGACCTTGATTTCCGCCGAGGAAGCCCTGTTGAGAATCATTTCCCGGATTTCCCCGGACAAGGGGAGCGCCTCGTAGATACCGAGACGACCTGAATAGCCGGTATCACTGCAGTTCGGGCATCCGACCGCTTCGTATATATCGAAAGACTCGCCATCGGCCAGATCGATCTCCCGCATTGCCTCGGGATGCATCTCGATTTTCTTTTTGCACTTCGTACACAGTTTCCGCAGGAGACGTTGTGCGAGGATAAGATTTACCGAGCTCGTAACGAGAAACGGCTCGATTCCCATGTCGACGAGACGGTTGATCGTGCTCGCAGCATCGTTCGTATGGAGCGTGCTGAGAACCAGGTGCCCGGTGAGCGCGGCCTTGACCGCGATCGAGGCGGTTTCGAGGTCACGAATCTCTCCGACCATCACGATATTTGGATCCTGGCGCAGGAATGCTCTCAGTGCCGAGGCGAACGTGAGTCCGATCTCCTCGTGCATATGCACCTGGTTTATGCCGTCGAGGTTATACTCGACGGGGTCCTCGGCCGTCATGATATTGTACTCGGGCAGGTTGATCCTGTTGAGCGCCGAGTAGAGCGTCGTCGTTTTACCGCTTCCGGTAGGGCCGGTAACGAGAACCATGCCGTAGGGAGAATCGATTGCCTTCAAAAATACGGCCAATGCTTCCGCCTGGAATCCGAGTTTCGTGAGATCTATCTCGAGGTTACTCTTGTCGAGAATTCGCATAACGATCTTTTCGCCGAATATCGTCGGAAGGCTGCTGACTCGGAGATCGATCTTCTTGGCCCCGATACGTATCTTTATGCGGCCGTCCTGAGGAACCCGCTTCTCTGCGATATCGAGCTCGGCCATGATCTTCAGACGCGAGATAATCGCACCCTTCATCTTGAAGGGCGGAGTCATCATAATGTGGAGCATCCCGTCGATACGGTACCTGACGCGCACCTTCTTTTCGAAGGACTCGACATGGATATCGCTTGCGCCCTTGTTGACGGCGTCGGCGATGAGAGAGTTGACGAGCTTGACGACGGGCGCGCTTTCGGTCTGCGCCTCCTCGAGACCGAGATCCTCATCCATCTCTTCGACGATCTCGAAGTCCTCTTCCATATCCCGCATCACCTCGGCGAGCGAGTCCGCGGAATCATAGAACCGGTCTATCGCCCTCCTGATGGCCGTCTCGGTCGAAACCACGGGGTTGACTTCGAGGCCGGTGATAAACTTGATATCGTCGATGGCGAAGATGTTGTCCGGGTTGGCCATCGCAACGGTCAGTACCCTTCCCTCACGTTTGATCGGTACCACCTGGAACTTCGTCGCCACTTCGGAAGGAATGAGCTCGGTCGAATGCTCGTCTGCCTCTATCGCATCGAGATCGACAGCCGGAACTCCGTAGATCTGTGAAAGGAATTCTGAGAAGGCATTTTCGGAGATAGCCCCCGTTTTGACGAGATTGGACCCGAGGCTACCGCCCGATTTGCCCTGCTCACTCAGCGCAAGTTCCAGCTGCTCCTGGCTTATGAGACTCGATTCCAGAAGCTGGTTAGCTATGTCATCTTTCAAGAACTGCCTCCATCTGGAAGTAGATTCCCAGGAATTTGAAGCAAATTATTAACCATCAAAATCGATAGACTGAAAACTGTTATTTAAATTCTTCACACATCACGTAGCGTCGCCGTACTCGCAATAAATATGCCATGCCGGCGCTGCCGGCATAACAGGTTGACTCAAAACAGGATTGCTCCGGTTTCGAGCACTAAATATCCGGATTTTCAGAATGTGTAATTCAGCGATAAATAGCGCAAGGAGTGCAGAGCGGCGGGACGTTCCCCGCTGTGCGCCTATTTGAGAATGAATGAGGGATTGATGGTTTTTTTATGCAGCTTGCAAAGATAGTTGCACAATGCAAAGCGAGCGTTTCCGGCGCCTCGGCGCCCAAGACGTTACGCAAACCGTTCATGTCATGCCAGTTTTTTTGCCAATCCCTTCAGGCGCCCGTTGCGCGGGAGTGGGAGCGCGATCAATCGAAGAGCTCCCAGAATATGCCGATCACCCAGTGACGCTCGGACATGAGGAAACCGGGAACCGTCTCGTACTTCGTATCGAAGACGTTCCTCAATTGAAACTTGAGAACCGCTCCCATCAGGGTCATCGAAAGCGTGATGTTGTGCACCGAATAAGCGCCGAGTTCTACGTCGTACCACTGCCTCTCGCCCGAAGCTTCCGAATCCCACCGAAACGTCACCACCTCGGATTCACGGAAGACCCTGCGGCGGAGACGGAATCGGCCGGCAAAACGATACCGGGGAATCCCGGGCGTCCACTCGCTCCGCTTCCCGAACAGTTCGAAGCCGAGATCGAAATTGTAACCGAATCCGAGATACTCCGCGCCGTAGACAAACCGGGCCTTGCCGCCGGCGACCTCACCCTCACCCTCCGAGCGGTACACGAGGGAGTCGGATGAGCCGGTGAGTATGATCCTCGATTTCTCTCTACGCGCGAAGAGGTCCACCCATAGCGAATTGTAGAACGAGGTTGCGAGAGTCACCTCGTCGGTTATTTCCGGGCCGAGATCGGTATTTCCCGTAACGATCGTTTCTATCCCCGGCCACGATAGATCCGTAGGGGGCAGGAAGAGCTCCTGCGCCGACGGCACGCGCAGCTTGCGGGCAATGGAGAGGCTCGGAGATACGGCGCCTCGCCTCGTCAGGCCGAATTCCCCGCTCATATATCCGCCGACGACGCTGTGATCCCCGGCGAATATCCCTCCCTTCCAACCGAGCCCGAGCGGCGCCTCGCCGAATACCGCGATGCCCCCCTCGATCCGATGATATTCGGGATCGAACGAGGCGCCCTCGACCATATTCTCGAAAGCCGAATGTTTCCCCGTGGCGAAGATACGCGTGCCGAGATTTCCCAACTTCCCGGACCAATGCGCGGAACCGCCAATCACAAGCCCCGCGTGAATCGCCGGATCCCGGCTTACCCTTACATCGCGCTGATTGAGAGAAGCGGAAAAGCCCCCCCGCCGGTACCGTATCAATGATGTGAAACCGTCGTATCGAATATCCTCCGTCGAGGGAAGCCGTGTTCCGACATAGGTGTCCTCGTATCGCTGCAGCCGTACTAGAATCTCGCCCCCCGAATCGCTCGAGAAGAGAAGATCCATGAGCACCGTTCTCGAATTGTAATCGCCGATCTTTCTCGACTGATCGTTCGTGAGCGCAGGAGATGCGTCTGTAAGATACTCGTCGTAGACGATCGTGGCACTCACGTGCGCCTCGGGCGTCGAAAACCAGGCCCGCCGGGCTCGTTTGTTCCTGCTGCCGAAGGTGAAATCGAGAGAGGTCATGGGACCCGCGCGTCCGCCCTCCTCGATGACGAAATTGATTGCCCCGTTCGCGGAGAGATCCCCCACGAGAGAGGGAGATCCGCTGTAGATGATCTCGATACGCTCCAACCGGGATATCTGGAGAAACCGTGACAGGGCTTCAAAGTTGTAGGGATCGTAGAACGGCTCCCCGTTGACGAGCAGGGTGACACCGATGTCGCTCCGTCCGTCCAGGGAGTAACCGGTACGGGAGCCGGGCGGACCCTCGCGCCAGAATGATATATCGTGGAGAAGCTCGAGAATATCCTCGAGTGTGTGAATATTATAATCTCTGAGTTCCTCTTTCGTTATGACCCTGACCTCGTCCGAAAAGGCGAGTGAATCCTGCACGATGGATCCCCGCGTCACGTCGGCGGCACCGTGGGCGGCGCAAGCGTGCAGGATGATGATCAGTATCAGCGGTGTCCTAAAGGCGTTCCTCATGATCCACAATCCCTGAAAGGTGTCTTTCATGATCCACCCCTGTTTTCCCAGACTGAAATCACCTTGACAATAGGAACGACCGCCAAGGCGAAGATCGCCGTGTTCGATAGCGTATGAACGGCCACGAACACGGAACCGGCGAGAAACACACCGGTGAAACCTTCACGCACATTCTCCGCCCCGAGGGCGATCACGGCGGTGGCGACGGTGGTCAGCAAATCATAAACGATCGTCAGCGCGAGGCCCGCCGCGGCGCCGGCAACAACCGCTAAGGAATCGGCGCGGCGGACAACCGGACCGAGCAACCCGCCAACCGCCCCGATGATGATATACCCCGCGAGCTGCGCAACGATAAGCGGCGGCAATGCAGCGCCATAGGGATTGAAAACGGAGTAGAAGAGAATGGAAACGGCGCCAACAACCGCTCCGTCGGCGGCACCGAGGAAAATACCGCTCAGGAACACGGAAAGGGTCATGAGCTCGATATTGGGAACTTCAGCGAGAAGATAGCCGAGGACCACACTCAAGGCGATAAAGAGTGCGGCCAGAATGACCTTTCTCACGCGTTGCTCGTCTCGTTTCATATTACGTGAAGTCTCAAACGCTCGAAATGAACAAACATTGCCGATGCATCGATAGTGGAGCATCACAGGCTGTTTATTTGGCGAATGTACGCGAGCGAAAAAGGTATGGTCAAGTACAAATGTGACCGGCAAATCGATCCCGGCCGCATCTCATCCGGCGGCTGCCGCTTTGAGCGCCTCGATCGAAGCGTACGGCGCCGTAACCTCCCCCAGACCGGCATGCATCGCTTCCTCGAAATGGAAATCCGATCCTCCCGTGCAGATCAGCCCGTGTTGCTCGGCGGCGGCCCGTATCTCCTTTTCGAGGAGCGCATTGTGATTCGGGTGCCAGACCTCGATCCCGGCCACACCGCAATGCTTGAGCCTCTCGACGAGGCGCTTTTTCCTGATGCTGGACCCCGGATGCGCCCAAACGGCAACGCCTCCAGATCCGCGTATCAGCCGGATCACATCCCCCAGCGGCAGAACCGTCTTGGGAACGTAGCAGGAACGCCGGTACCCGATGTAACGATCAAAAGCGGTCTGGATGCCGTCAATGACGCCCCGTTTGAGCAAAATCCGTGCTATGTGCGGCCTGCCGATACACCCCTCTCCCGCCTCCGCGGCGACCTCCTCGAACGAAATCCGTATGCCCTCACGCGAAAGGAGATCGAGAATCGCGTTCGCTCTCTCCAATCTCGCGCCGCGCAACCGATCGGCGTGCATGATAAGCTCTCTATCGGTATGATCAACCAGATAGCCGAGGATATGGAGACTCTGTCCCCTTTCCCGGACGCTGAATTCTACGCCGGTAAGAACCTCGATACCGTGCCGCTGACCCGCCGAGAGAGCCTCCTGCTGTCCGCGCAGCGTATCATGATCCGTTATCGATACTGCGGCGAGACCGAGGGAATGCGCGTAGCGCACGAGCTCATCCGGCGAGCGGTTTCCGTCCGAGTAATATGAATGGATGTGCAAATCACACACGGTTTCTGGATTGATCATAAATACGGCGAATCTTACGAGAGGCTGTTATACTTCTCTATTTTCACTTTGACATCGCGGAATGTGATGTCAACAACGCAGACTTCCTCGAAATGCTCACGCGCCCTTTCATCCTCTCCAAGCATCTCGAATGCGAGACCGAGATTGTAGTGAATACCGAGGGGGTCTCCTCCGGAGCTCCTGGCGACTTCTAGACCGCGCAGGAGCTGTTTCACCGCCAACCGGGGATTATTCTGAAGGAGAAAACAGTTACCTATCATCTCGTAGCTCTTCATCTGAAGCTGCTCCGAGCGCGCGGCGCCCTGAAATTCCTTTATCGCATCGGTGTAGAGAGCCATTTCCAGATAGGCCATCCCGAGATCGTAGTGCCCCTGGTGATCATCCTTCTCAACGTCACTCGTTATCTCATCGGCAAGCTTTTCGGTGATATTTTCCCAATTCTCTTCGCTGCCGGTGATACTCGAAAAATCTTTCTTCACCTGGCCATGAGCTGTTTCCACATTCTCGGACCGATCGGGCGCCCCAATCCCTCTATCTTCCGCAGTCCCAGCCGCCGGTCCGCTCTCCGGGGAGGCATCGGGCGAGAATGCCGCTTTACCGTATGCACCGCTTTCGGAAATTCCCGCGCCACCTCCCGTATCGAACGCCACGGCGGGTTCCTCGACAGGCGTTGCCTCGTTCTCGACGATGACCTCTTTTGCGGCAGGCGTTGGCCTATCCTCGATAACGACCTCTTCCACTGCCGGTGCCGCTTCGCCCGCGACGATGACCTCATCTCCGGCAGGCGTTGCCTCGTTCTCGACGATGACCTCATCTCCGGCAG
>CBDUQN010000018.1:0-39212 GCA_965369375.1 uncultured bacterium
TAATCTACTTTACCTAATCTACTTTAGCAAGAAATAAAATAATTCTATCTATTTGTCTTTAATCATCTTGCGGACTTCGCCCAGGAGCTCCTCCTTCGGATCGCCCGCAACCGTTCTATAAACGGCTCCCTTCTTGAACAGAACCGCGCCGCTGCGGGTACCGGCAAGCCCGATATCGGCCCCCCTCGCCTCCCCCGGGCCGTTTACCTCGCAGCCCATCACCGCCACCCTGATGTGTTTTCCGATTCCGAGCAGCTCCCGTTCCAGTTGCTCCGCGATGTCGGCAACATCGATCCAGCACCTGCCGCACGTGGGACATGAGACGATCTCCGGTATGTCATCGCGCAGGCCGAGCGCCGAGAGAACAGCTCCTGCTACGATTACCTCGCGTACGGGATCACCGGATAGGGATACCCTCACCGTATCGCCGATGCCTTCAGCGAGAAGCAGCGCAAGCGCGGCCGCGGATTTCGCCGCTCCACTGAGCGCGGGACCGGCCTCCGTCACACCGATGTGGAGGGGATAGTCGCTTCGTGCGGCAAACAGCTTGTTGGCTTCGACGGTAACGCCCGGGTCGGAAGATTTGAGACTGAATACGAGATCGCTGAATCCGCTGCTTTCAATCATCGCGAGCGCGGCAAGCGCACTCTCGCACAACGCCTGTGCCGGTTCGCGCTCGTAGAGCCCGTCGAACCTTTTTTCCAAGCTGCCTGCATTGACACCCACCCTCACCGCGATGCCGCTGTGAGCCGCCGCTTCGATCACCCGCTCCACATTCTCCCTGCCACCGATATTACCCGGGTTGATTCTCAGTCCCGCAACACCCTGCTTCGCCGACTCGACCGCCAGCCGCCAGTCGAAATGAATATCGGCGATGACCGGAATGGCACTCGCCTCCGAGATCCTCTTCAACGCATCGATGTCGGACCCGTCTTTCACCGACACCCGTACGATCTCACAGCCCGCTTCGGCGAGCGCTATGATCTCACCGAGGACCGTGTCGATCGATGATGCAGGGCACGTGCACATCGATTGAATCGATATGGACGCATCTCCACCTACGGCAACTTCACCGTAGCGGATCTGTCTCGTTTTTCTTCTCGGTTCAATCTTCATGATAAACGCCCCGGTTTTTTCAGTACGTGTCGCTCACCCCGCGAGTTTGGGCCCCGCTACCCGCGTGTCTCCCTCTCTCCTCGTGAATCCTTCCCTGTCGAGGCACTCTAGTAGTGGCACCGCATACTTGCGTGAAAATCCGAAGAGCTGCTTGAAATCTCCCACAGAGAGCTTCCCGCCGCCCGCGAGGCGGCTCCTGATCCCCTCTACAAGCCTCTCCCAATGCTTCCTGTGAATAAACGTCTCGGACGGGATGCGCACGATAGTGCCATCCTCCTCGAGGATATGCAGAAAAGAGTTGAGGTGTTTTTCGTCAACGGTGACCTTTTGCAAATCCGTTCTATTCGGGAACTCGAATCCGCCTCGCTCGATCATCTCTTCGAGCGCACCGAGCGCTTCACGGTCCCGCTCAGAGAAGTCTCTCTCGCCGCTCCCGATACGAACCTTCCCCCCCTTGAAAAAGAATCTTCCCTCCCGCTTGCCCCGTTCGAGAAGAAAATCGAACAGCGGCCCCTCCCCGAGACCCACCTTTTCCTTGAGCTCACCGCGGTCCATTCCCCACATGAGCCTTTTTTTCGACAGGAATTCCTCCACCACTCGAGCGAGTTCTTTCTCTTTGGCCGCCACCACTGCGGTGTCTGCTACGATTTTGCCGATGGTGAAAACTTCGCCTTCCGTCTCGAGCGTATGAACGAGCGAGTTCGCATTCGCTCCGGTCATCCCGAAACGGCGAAACGCTTCCCGCGAAATCCCGAGCACCCCCATCCTCGAGGCGAGCGCGCGAATCACCTCACTGTCCGAGCCAGTATCGAGCGCCTTCAGAAGCGCAAGCGTACCGTCATGGAAACGCCCTGCCTTCGGCGCTACGGGATCGAGAATCACACCCCCTGCAACGACGCGCATCGGGGAGTACGTTCTCAAGACAAAGCGGTCGCCGCGGCGCGCGACCGTCGGCTTTTCGAGGCGAAGCTGTACGTACCCCTTGTCCCCCGCCTCCAGTTTTTCGTGATCGAGAATTACGACACGAGCGATAATCTCCCCCGCCGCATGATGGAAACGGACCCGCTGCCTGTTCTTCAGTCGTGAACCGGTCAAAGCGCCGACCTCGATCGACGCGTCCAGCATGCCGGAGGGCGTCAGGATACCGGGTGTCAAAACCTGGTGACCGATTTCGACCTCGTCGACACGGGCGCCATGAAGAGCCAGAGCGACACGGATCCCCGCGCTTCCGCGCTCGAGGGCGGCATCGAAACTCTGCACCTCTCTCACGCGGATCTGTTTTCCGCCCGGCTCGAGCACGAGCTCATCGCCCTTCATCACCTCCCCACTCCACGTGGTTCCGGTCACGATCGTTCCAATCCCGCTTCTCGTAAATACGCGGTCGATCGGCATCCGAAAGAAATCGTCCCGATCACGCTCCCCGAGCTTCTCCGCCTGGACCAAAAGTTCACGCTTGAGGTCATCGAGTCCCTCTCCGGTAACCGCCGAGGTGAATACCACGGGGGCATTCTCGAGAGCCGTTCCATCGACGAGATCCTCTATTTCGCTCCGTACGATATCGGCGACCTCTCTCTCGACGAGATCCATTTTGGTGATGGCGATTACCCCGGCATCGACTCCGAGCAGTTTGAGCACCTCGAGGTGCTCTTCCGTCTGCGGCATGACTCCTTCATCCGCGGCGACAACGAGCACGGCGAGATCGACACCGATGGCGCCGGAAACCATATTCTTCACAAACCGCTCATGCCCCGGAACATCCACCACCCCGGCCATGACACCTTCACCCAGATCTAGGGGGGCAAATCCGAGGACGATGGAGATCCCCCTCTCCTTCTCCTCGCGAAGGCGATCGGTGTCCCTGCCAGTGAGCGCCTTTACGATCTCGGTCTTACCGTGATCGACATGCCCTGCGGTCCCTATGATGAGATTGCGCATTCGCTCCCTATTCCTTGATACGCTCGATCCGTGCTCCGAGACGTATCAGCTTTTCCTCGATCCGTTCGTATCCACGGTCGATATGATATATTCGAAGCACCTTTGTCTCACCCTCAGCTGCGAGCCCGGCCAGAATAAGCGCCGAACTGGCCCTGATGTCCGTTGCCATAACAGGAGCTCCTTCGAAACTTTCGACACCGTTGACTACGGCTACGTTCCCGCTCACATTGATCTTCGCGCCGAGCCTGTTGAGCTCGGGCACGTGTGTAAAGCGTTTCGCATATACATGCTCGGTGATCGTGCTCGCGCCTTCCGCCTTGCAGAGGACCGCCATCATCTGTGCCTGCATATCCGTGGGGAAGGCGGGGTAGAAACCCGTCTCCACGTCTAGGGGAGTTACCGTCGCCGGTCCTTGCACCACCATACGGTTCTCGGAAACCTCTATCTTGGCGCCGCAGCTCATGAGCCGCTCGATCACGGCATCGAGATGGTCGGGGCGGCAATCGTCTATCTCTATGCATCCACCCGTCATCACCGCCGCCGCCGCAAACGTCCCCGCTTCAATCCTGTCCGGAATGACGCGGTGATGAAACGGCTCTATTTTTTCTACACCTTCAATGGTTATGCTATCTGTTCCCTCGCCCTCGATCCGCGCGCCGCCGGATTTCAGTACGATTGCGAGCTCCTGGACTTCCGGCTCCCGTGCCGCGTTTTTTATCACCGTCATCCCTTCGGCCAGAACGGCCGCCATCATTATATTCATCGTCGCCCCGACACTCGGGATCGGCAGGATGATCTCCCCACCGCGCAATTTCTCGGTTTCGGCATCTATGTAGCCGTGATCTATTCGAATCTTTGCCCCGAGGCTCCGAAGACCCTTCAGGTGAAGATCCACCGGCCTCGGCCCCCATGCGCAACCGCCCGGCATAGATACACGGGCATGGCCGTACCTCGCCACAATCGGTCCGAGCGCATAGATCGAGGCCCTCATCGTCCGGACGAGATCGTACGGGGCCTCTACCGGTTGTATCTCCTGTGTATCGATCAGGAGCGTATCCTCATCGAGAGCCGCCGAGCCGCCGAGAACCTCGATGAGTTTCATCATGGTTCGCGTGTCCCTGAGATCGGGAACGTTCTCGAGCACGCATTTTCCTCCGGTCAGTATCGAAGCCATGATAAGCGGCAGGACGGCGTTCTTCGCGCCGCTGATCGTAACGGCGCCCTCCAGCCTGCAGGGCCCTCTTATGATGAAACTATCCATTATGATTCTCTTTCTTCAAACGCGCCGGGCTCGATAGAGGAAACGTTCAGGAAAATTGTTTCGCAACGCCCTCCGCCGCGCGATCACGGCGCGCGGGCCGTCACCATTCGATCGAATCCGTTGTAGTCCTTCCGCGCCGCGATAGCCTCATACCCGTATTCCTCGAGAATGGCTTTTACTGCTTCGGCCTGTCCATCCCCGATCTCCAGCGCCAACAATCCACCGCTCTTTAAAGCCGTGCGTCCCCTGTCCGCAAGAATGGGGTAGTACCGCAGACCGTCGCCGCCGCCGTCAATCGCGCGCCGGGGCTCGAATTTCGAAACCTCGCTCTGGAGTTTCTCTATAGCGCCGGTTGGAATATAGGGAGGATTCGACACGAGCAGATCGAAATTCGGCTGCAACCGGAGAGAACCAAAACCATCGGTAACAATCACCTGTACTCTTTCCGAGATGCCGAGTGATTCGAAATTCTTGCGCGCGAGACGCGCCGCCCGGAGTGATGCCTCAATTGCGGTACCGCTCCACTGCGGATGCCTCACCGCCAGCGCGGCGGATATGACGCCCGTCCCGGCACCGAACTCGAAAAACCTGATCGTATTCATTTCGTGGAGCATTTCTTCGATCCACTCGACGAGCAGCTCCGTTTCGGGCCTCGGAATAAATACCCCTTCACGCACAGAGAATCGCAAAGAGAAGAATTCTACCGTGCCGAGAAGATACTGCAGGGGATAGTTTTCGGCGCGTTTTTTGATATCCGCGCGGAGCGGACCGAGCATCTCTTCGCCGGCACGCTCATCAAAACGCATATAGAGATCGATTCGCTCACATCGGCGGGCTTTTGCGAGAAGATGTTCGGCGCTGAGCCTAGGAGACTCGACACCGCGCTCCCGCAGGTATTCTTCCGAGAGGCGGAGGATTTCGATGATCGTCATTCCGGCTACGCCGCGCTCCCGTTTCCTGGTATTATCCGTGACATCTTGTCGCATAATCAGCTCCGCGCGATCGTTCGTCCAATCGCCGTCCGACTCATGTTCCGGATCTCATCCCTCCTGACCGCCGACCTCCATTTCTTTCTCCAGCAGCTCCTCGCGATGAGCGATGGCAAGTGCATCTATAATCTCATCGAGATCGCCGTCGAGCACGGCATTGAGGGTGTGGGTGGTCAATCCTACGCGATGATCGGTAACCCGCCCCTGCGGGAAGTTATACGTGCGTACCTTGGCGCTTCTGTCTCCTGAGCCGATCATGCTCCTGCGCGCCTCGGCGATTTCGTTTTCCTGTTCCTGCTTCGCCTTCTCCAGCAATCTGGATCTCAGGACCTTCATGGCCTTTGTCTTGTTTTTGTGCTGCGACTTTTCATCCTGGCACGTCACGACCATCCCGGTCGGAATATGCGTAATGCGCACCGCGGAATCCGTCGTATTGACGCTCTGCCCCCCGGGGCCGCTGGAGCGGAAGACATCGACACGAAGGTCCTTCTGGTCTATCTGTATATCTACATCTTCGGCTTCGGGCAGGACGGCAATGGAGACGGCCGATGTGTGAATACGTCCCCCGGACTCCGTGACGGGCACGCGCTGCACCCTGTGCACGCCCCGCTCGAACTTTAGCCTTCCGAAAACTTCTTTGCCGCTGACGAGAAATATGATTTCCTTATATCCTCCGATCCCCGTCGGATTGCTGCTCAATATCTCGACCCGCCAGTTCTGCCTCTCTGCGTACAGCCTGTACATCCTCGCGAGATCGGCGGAAAAGAGCGCCGCCTCCTCACCGCCGGTTCCGGCACGTATCTCGAGAACGGTGTTTCGCGAATCGTCGGGATCGCATGGGAGCAGAAAAACCTTGATCTGTTCTTCGAGCCTTTCCATCTCCTCTTCTATTTCGGCAAGCTCCGCCCGTGCTAGCTCCACCAACTCATGATCGTTGGTGGACTCGATAATATTCTTGTCTTCCGCGAAGCGGCTCTCGAGCTCGAGATACCTCTTTATCGCGCTCACTGCGTCCTCGAGGTCACCCCGCTCCTTGGCGAGCTTACGGTAGAGAGGTTGATTCTTGATTACATCCGGCTTCGCAAGCTCCTCTTCGAGTTGCTCGGATCGCTTCACGACATTCTTGAATCTCTCGACCTTATCCAATGGAATCCTCCGATAATGATCATGCTTCGCGGAGGCGCCGGCCCACCGGTGCGCTCCCCGTCAAACTCTAATTAAAGAAATGCTAGGTTTCCACCAATTTGTCGTCGAGGCAGGCGTTGAGAGCAACGATGGCCACCTCGATCTGATCACGGGACGGCTCCCTGGTGGTAAGCTTCTGAAGCAGCAATCCGGGCATGAACATGAATCCTATATACCGTTTTACGGTGGGCCTCACCGAGAGTTTCAGCAGCTCGTAAGAAACACCGCCGATAACGGGGATGAACGAAAAACGCACGACGCGGTCGACGATGCTATCCGGTCTGCCGAGTATGATAAAAAGCGCGATACTGACAATAACGACGAGAAGCAGGAAACTCGTGCTGCATCGCGGGTGCACACGGGGGTACTTGAGCGCCTTTTCCACGGTGACGTCACCCCCTTCTTCGAACGCGAATATCGTCTTGTGTTCCGCTCCGTGATATTCGAATATCCTCTGCATCTCTTTCCAGCGCGTTATCAGGAATATGTACAAGACGATAAAGCAGAGTCTGAACACGCCGTCGACGAGGTTGAACAACACCCCATCCTCGAATCCCAGAAGCTCGGTCAGTTTGAGCGGGATGTAGAAAAAAATCGTGAATCCGAGCGCTAACGCCACTGTAACGGTGAATGCCATGCGGAGATTCGAATCACCCTTCCTGCCGCTTGAGCCGCTATCGCTATTTTCAACACGTGCATCATTCCCTTTGTTTCCGTCCCCTTCCCCGCTCTTGCGCCTCGATCCTTCCTTGCCGTTTTTTTTGTCTTCATCTTTGCTTGCCTGGTCGGCAGAATAGGAGAGCGCCTTCACCGCGACGATAAACGTCTCGATGAGCGTGATGGCCCCTCTGATGATTGGAAGGTTGAGAATTCGATAACGTTTTGTAAGGCTCGTGAAGGATTCCGCTTTGGATACGATCGTGCCATCCACATTACGAACAGCCGTTGCAATGCGTACCGGGGTGCGCATCATGACACCCTCGATTATCGCTTGCCCGCCGACATGCATGCGTTTTCTTGCTTCCCTGTCGGACACGAATCCCTAAAAAGGCTTACAAAAGGGCAAAAGCAGTTGAGCGCTAATTTTTCTTCTGCTCACGTTTCTTCCGGTAATCACCGTACTTCCGCTGGAATCTCTCGACACGACCGGCCGTATCCACCAGCTTTTGCTTTCCGGTGAAAAACGGATGGCACTGCGAACAGATCTCAACATGAATGTCTTCCTGCGTAGAACGGGTCTCGATTACATTGCCGCAGAGACAGGTGATTCGAGCCTGCTTGTATGCCGGATGAATATCCTTTTTCATCACTTGCTCCAGATTCACTTAGCCATTTCTCGTCGCGCAATCAAAACAGCAAGGTGTTTAATGTAATAATCTTACTGACAAATATCAAATTAAAATCTCCAGGCACGCGCATCCCGGGCGCGCCGGGCTGCTCACGCATTCATCGACTGGAGGAATTTAGCATTCGTCTTTGTTTTCGATATCTTTTCGAGCAGAAATTCCATCGCCTCGACACATGACTTGTCACTGAGGAACTTTCTCAGAATATAGACCTTGCTGATCACCTTCTCATCGAGAAGCAACTCCTCCTTGCGCGTGCCGGAACGGAATATATCGAACGACGGGAACACCCGCTTGTCACTGAGCCGGCGATCGAGAACGATCTCCAGGTTGCCGGTGCCCTTGAACTCTTCGAAGATGACCTCGTCCATGCGGCTCCCCGTCTCGATGAGCGCGGTGGCGACGATGGTGAGGCTTCCCTGCTCTTCGGTATTCCTCGCAGCGCCGAAGAAACGCTTCGGTCTCTGCAGTGCGTTCGAATCGACGCCTCCGGAAAGTATTTTCCCGGAGTGCGGAACAACCGAGTTATGGGCCCGTGCAAGCCTCGTTATACTGTCGAGCAGGATGACGACATCCCTGTTGTGCTCGACGAGCCGCTTGGCTTTCTCTATAACCATATCGGCAACCTGAACATGCCGGTCAGCGGGTTCATCGAACGTGGAACTGATCACTTCGCCCTGAACCGAACGCTGCATGTCGGTGACCTCTTCGGGACGCTCGTCGATGAGCAGAACGATCAGTACGATCTCCGGATGGTTGGCCGTTATGGAGTTTGCTATTTTCTGCAATAGCATGGTTTTGCCCGTTCTCGGCGGCGCCACGATCAGGGCTCGTTGCCCCTTTCCGATCGGGGTGAGGAGATTCATGAGGCGGGTGGAGAGATCCTCGGGATCATGCTCGAGCTCTATCATCTTGAGAGGATAGAGCGGGGTCAGGTTATCGAAAAGGGTTTTCTTTTTCGCCTTCTCGGGTTGCTCGCCGTTGACCGCCTCAACCTTGAGCAGGGCGAAGTATCGCTCAGAGTCTTTCGGCGAGCGCACCTGACCGGAAACGGTGTCACCCGTTCTGAGATCAAACTTCTTGATCTGTGAGGGGGAAACGTAAATATCATCGGGGCCGGGTAAATAGTTGTAGGCGGGCGACCGCAAAAATCCGTACCCCTCGGGGAGCACCTGGAGCACTCCCTCGCTGAAAATCAAACCGTTTTGCTGCGCCTGCGCCTCGAGTATCTTGAAAATAATTTCCTGCTTGCGAAGCGTGCCCAGCCCATTGATTTTGAGTTCCGATGCCACTTGGAGCAGCTCGGAGATTACCTTGCTCTTTAGTTCAGCAATGTCCATGTGTTTTTACCTCTTTTTCCTGTTGATTCTTTTGCTGTTAATTGCTCGTCTTTTCTGTTGTCGCAGTGTCGGAGCTTCCCTGATCGATGGAAAGCTCTTCACACTTCGAACCCTACACCCTTTGAAACCATTCGCCTAAAACTACGATTGTCTCGAAAATCCGGATCATACCGACTCGGCGTGCGGTATAGTATCCTTTCGATCGGCAAGTTATATTATCAGCTTAATATATTAAAGGACCCGGCGTCCGTTTCAGCCCTTCCACACTATTTTGTAGGATAACGAAGATTATAGAAGAAATAGATAAACTTCTGCACTAATCTTATTGTAAATATCCCTCCCTGTCAAGATAATTAACGTTCGCTTTCATGTTTAATATACGCAATATCTATTCCAAAGTTCAATTATAAAGCTCGAGGCCGTGCAGGCGGCCTCGAGCTTTATGCTACTGTGCAAGTTCCTCGAATTTTCTTGCGGCTTCCTCCGCTTTGATCTTCATCCCCCGCTTGCTGTACGAGAGGCTCAAAATCTGCCAGCCGGTCGGATCGTCCGGCTCTATCTCTTCCGTATACTTCTGTCCCTGCAGGATCGCTTCATCATACAACTCTGCCTGGTAGTAGTTGAGAAGAAGGCTCTTGCCGGCCGACTGACTGGTGGGCTCTATTCTGAGTGCATTCTGGTTCGCCTCTATCGCCCTGAGGTAGTTCTTCTTGTTGTAGTAGACGACGCCGAGGTTGTAGTAGAGCTCGAACTTCTCGGAATCGGTTTTCAGGCGTCCGTCCGCCGCCATTTCCAGGTACAGCGCGGCATTGTCGAAATCCCTTTTGTTGAGGAATCGAATTCCGACATCTTCGACAACCTCGAAGTTGGCCGGATCATCGAGCATCAACCGCTCGAACACTTCAGCCGCCTTGTCCGTGTCGCCGCGGCGGATCAACACCTTGCCCGAAAGCTCTAGTGCATCGGCATATTCATCGTTCTGCGGATTCGTTTTCGCCATGAGAGTATCGACCGTTTCGAACACCCTCTCCAGATACGTCGAATCATTCTTTGCAAGCTCGTATTCGACCTTCGCGAGATTCAGCCACCCCTTGACCTGGCGGGGGTCGGCGAATGTAGCCTGCTCGAATTCGTGAGCGGCCCCTTCGTGATTGCCGTCCTGGAATTCCGCCACGCCGTCGTTGAAGTGCTTCGCCCAGTTATGCTTGATATTGTTCTCGACATCGTTGAGCTTCTTCGGATTCAACCGGGCGGCAGTTTCAAACTCCTCGTAGGCCTTCTGCATCTCCCCCGTGTAACTGTATGAGATGCCGAGCTGGAAATGAGCCTCCGCGTCGTTCGGGTTCTTTCCGAGCGCGATATTTGCCTGGTTTATCGCTTCTTCGTAGTTGCCATGCTGATTGTGAAGCATTGCACTCGTCGTTTCGACACTCTTGCACGCGCAGAGCGCGAAGAGCGAGAGCAGCAGCGCCATGATGATCACGCGATTCCATTTCATCAGGTCGGTACCTCCTTCAACTGACCTTTTAATAACCTTTTATCTCAACCCGTATGCGATTCCCTTGCCAGGCCTTTCCTCTATTTCGGTGTTAATTCTTTGAGCCCGGGGATCTACTCCTGAAAATCAGGGTTAACAAGGGATGTTCAATCCGAGGTTGAAATTCGTGACCACCTGAAAACTAGCAATCGAGTATCGGTGTGTCAAGTATTATCGGCAGTTACAGAATCACTGCCTTCGCTTCCTCTCTCTCGCGCCGAGAGAGCGCGCGGAACGTTTATCTACAGATTAATCGGATCGACATCCCACTGAACATCGACGCTCTTGAACCGCGCCAGCGCGGCCTGCACGGCGGCGACCGCACTTTTCTTCTCGTCCACGTCCGGACTGCCCTTCACCAGAACCTGGAAACGGTACCTTCCGCGCAATCTCGCTATCATGGCGGGAGTCGGACCGAGCACGTCAAATCCCGCCGCCGCAAAGAGATCGTTCAATGTCTCCGCCGCCGATCCCGCTGCTTCACGCGCCCTCTCGAGGCTCGCCGACGAAACGGTGAAAAGGATGAGGTGCTCTGAGGGCGGATAGCGAAGCTCGTAACGAAACGCGAGCTCTCTCTCTGCAAATCCTTCGAAGTCGTTGTCGGTGAGATATTGGAAGAGATAGTGGTCGGGCGCCAGTGTCTGCACGATCACCGTTCCCTCCTTCTCCCCTCTCCCGGCACGGCCGGCCGCCTGAACGAGAAGCCTGAACGTCCTCTCGGCGGCCCTGAAATCCGGAAAATTCATCCCCCAATCGGCCGAGACGACGCCGACCACGGTCACATTGGGATAGTGGTGCCCCTTTGCCACCATCTGCGTGCCGAGCAGTATATCCGCTTCGCCGCGGGCGAACCGTTCGAGAACCTTGAGGTGTCCCCGCTTGCCGCGGGTCGTATCGAGGTCCATCCGGGCAACCCTCACGCCGGGAAGGAGGTTGCCGAGTTCCATCTCCACGCGCTGGGTTCCGACACCCCTGTGCGCGATCTTGTACGCGCTGCAATTGCGGCATGTTTCGGGCGGCGTGACGCGGTGCCCGCAGTAGTGACACACGAGCCGGTGTCCCCTGCTATGGTAGGTGAGGGAGATGGAACAGTACGGGCACCGCTCGATCCATCCGCACTTCCTGCATTGAATAAAGCTCGCATGTCCGCGCCGGTTGAGAAGCACGATCGCCTGCTCACCGCGTTCAACGCACGCTTCGAGCGATCCGAGGAGCTCTTCGGAGAAAACGCCCTCCCGCTCCCTCATATCGACGATCTTCGCCTCGGGCACGCGGTCGATGACGGGACGAGACCGGAGCTTCAGATAGGTGATCTCATTCTTTCTCGATGATTCGTACGTCTCGAGCGACGGCGTCGCGGAACCGAGAAGAAGCACCGCTCCCTCGTTTTTGGCCCTGAACCTCGCCACATCGACGGCGTTGTAATGAGGCTTCTCCTCCTGTTTATACGAACCGTCCTGTTCCTCGTCCACCACTATGATACCGAGATCCTTGAGCGGCACGAACACGGCGGAACGCGCTCCGATCACAACCCTGACCTCACCGCGTACCGCCTTCGTCCAAATCGTGCATCGTTGCGCTCCCGTCAACCGGCCGTGAAGCACGGCAACGCCGCCGCCGAACCGTCTTCTGAATCTCGCGGTGGTCTGCGGAATGAGCGCAATCTCCGGGATGAGAACGAGCGCGCTCTTGCCCTCTTGAAGCGCTTCATCGATGCATCTGAGATACACTTCGGTTTTGCCGCTTCCGGTAATCCCGTGCAGGAGAAATCCGTGGTGCGTGCCCAAGGCGACCTCTCGTGTTACCGCATCGAAGGAGGCCTGCTGGTCTTCGTTCAATACCGGATACGCTATCTCTTCCGGGAAGGGAGCGTCTGCATCTTCATCCGCGGCGATACGCCCCCGCCCCTTCACTGCTGCGGGAAGAACCGCCCTGAGGACTTCACCGATTGCGTGCACGTAGTAACCCGCCATCCACCGCGCGAGTTCGAGAAGCGCCGGCGTGAGAAGCGGCTCCTCGTCTATGAGAGCCGCAATCTCCTTGAGCCTGAACCTGCCTCTGAACGTTTTGCGCAGTTGCATGACGTACCCCGTCATGCGTCGTCGCCCGAACGGAACGAGAACGCGGCAGCCGAGCGCGAGCCGCCCAGAGAGGCTCGGCGGCACTTTATAGGTAAACGTCTTGTCGACTGGAACGGGGAGGGCGACATCAACATATGCGGGAGATGCGGGTTGTGTTCCCATAGCACGGTGGATTATATGCAGGGAGCCACAACCCGGCAATCGAAAAGACTACTTGGTACACGAGAGAAGCTCGTGTATCCTCTCGATAAGCTTGTTCGGACTGAACGGCTTGATGATATAATCCGTTGCTCCAACCTCATACCCGAGGCGCTTGTCTATTTCACGCCCCTTCGCGGTCAGCAGAACCACGGGAATATTCTTCGTGAGCGGATTCGATTTGAGAATCCGGCAGGCTTCGTACCCGTCGATTCGCGGCATCATCACGTCGAGTATTATCAGGTTCGGCTGTTCGCGCCGGGCCTTGTCGATCGCTTCTTCACCATTCGCGGCCGTTATGACTTCGTACCCTTCGGCGCCGATGCTGAATTCGAGTATCTGCGTGATGTTGATCTCGTCGTCAACGACAAGGATTTTTCCCTTGCTCATGGGACCCCCTCCTTCACGGTCTCCTGCTGATGTTCAGCCCATAATTTTTTTCTCTTTTGTCGTTCCTCTTCGAGCTCCTCCTCGATCTTTTCCAGGACGAACTCACCCCTGCATTCACTGGCACCGAGGTCGCTCAGTACCTTGACTAATGCGCCGACCACCTTCGGATCAAACCTCGTGCCGGCGCCCTTGATGATCTCGTTGTGCGCTTCGTCGATCGTGTAGCATCTGCGGTACGGGCCCTGCGTGATAAGCGCCCTGAAAGCGTCCACTACATTGACTATCCTCGCCTCGATCGGTATTTCGTCGGCCGCAAGACGGTTAGGATAGCCGGTCCCGTCGAAATTCTCGTGATGTCCGAGAATCATTTTCATGATCCGTTCCTCGAGCCCCATCGGTGATGCGAGCGTGTAACCGAAGTTCGGATGGCCCTTGAGCTTTTCCCATTCCTTATCCGCGAGCTTTTCCTTCTTTGCCCTGATGCTACGCGGCACTTTCATCATGCCGAGATCGTAGATGCTCATGCCGAGGCGAAGGGCCGTCAATGATTTTTCATCGAGATTCAGCCTCCTGCCGGTCGCGAGCGCTATCAGCGTGAGGTTCGACATTGTCTTGCTTCCCCAAACCTCTCTGATATCGAGAATGCTCCGCATTGCTTTCTTGAGCCGCTCGAAGTTCATCGACACCTTCTCATAGGCATCGAGCTTCTTGAGCATCCCGACAATGATCCCGCCCAGTGATTCGAGCAGTTCACGGTCGGCATCGGTGAACTCAATTCCTTCGACGTGATCACTGACGTTGAGAACACCAACGACTTCATGCTCATCGATGAGCGGAATCGATATGAACGAACGCGTCCCGTAGAAAGCCGAATTGTTCGCGCGCCCGAACACAATGTCCTTCTCGATGTCGAACACGTGGAGCGGTTCACCGGTCTGTGCGACCCACCCCGCGATACGATCGCCGACCTCGAGCCTCGTGTTCTGCACAAACTCCGACTCGAGGCCCTTGGCAACCACGATTCGCAATATTTGCTGCTCGGGCTCGAGAAGCATGATCGAAGCCTTGCGCGCCTGCAGGAATTCCGAGAGCATTTCGACGAGGAGCGTCAGATACCGCTCACGCTCGAACCTTCTCGAGCCGAAGAATCCGGCGGAAGCGGACTGCCTGACGACGATGTCTTTCATCGGCAAAAGAACAATGAACTTCGCACCCGCTTCCTTCACATTCTCGACCCATATCTTCCCGTCGTGCCAATCTACGATATTCTTGCAGATCGCGAGCCCCAATCCCGATCCGCCGTGCTCGCGCGTATTGCTCGCATCGACCTGGTGAAAGTGGTCGAATATCTTCTCCAGTTCCTCCTCGGGGATGCCTTTTCCCGTGTCCTGTACCACGATCCTCACAGCCGCAGCCTCCTCCTCCAGAATCACCGTCACGGTTCCGCTCTTCGGAGTGAATTTGACCGCATTGCTCACGAGGTTCTGCAACAGCTGCCCGATGAGTTCCTTGTCGGCTTCGATAAATGCAGGGTTCCGCGGGAGCCTGAGATCGCAATTCACTTCACCATCGAGGAAACTATCGTTCAATTCCCGCTGCACCTCTGATATCATCTCGTTCAGGTTGCATGAAGTCTTCTCGACCTTCAAATGACCCGTTTCCATGCAGGAATAATTGAGCACGTTGTCGATCAGCTTGATGAGGCGTTCGTTCTCCTCGTTCATTACTCGCAAGAAATCATGAATCGTATCGCGCTGCATCGTCTCTATATTATCGAGGAGCGTTTCCGTATACGCTTTGACTGACGTGATAGGGGTGCGCAGCTCATGAGATACAATCGAAAGGAAATTGGCCTTGAGCTGGTTGACGCTGTTCAACTCTTCCCTGCAGACGGCGAGCATCCGTTCCTTATCGAGAAGGCGCTCCCGCAGCTGTTCGTGTTGAACAACCTGGCGCACTTGATTTGCGTAGATGTCGAGAAAGATCGAGTCTCTGCGCGGCGGCGGGTCTTCGAAGAATCCGCACGTAAAGAAGCCCTTGAGCGATCCATTCTCCGAAAAGGGGATAACGAGTATCTTCTTGTCGCGCCAATCGATTCCCCGCGGTATAAAAGAGTCGCGCTCGTTGCCCAGGCAATCCCAATCGAGCACATAGCCGCTCTCCGAATATTTGTCCTGGCCGCAGAGCCGCAAATACATATTCTCCGCCACGCTGAGGGTCGATGCGAGTGACGCCTGATCGCCCTCGAGGCCCGTGTGCGCCTTTACCTCGTAGAGGTCATCGCGCGAATCGGCGACCCTGAGAATCACGATGGTGGCGCCGACCTCTTCGGCGACCGCTTCGACTATCGCGTGATACGTTTCCTGCACCTTGCCGCGAAAAGCCGATCTATGACCGATTGCATAGATTCGCTCGATACTGCCTGCGCACTCTTCGTCTCCGCTGCGCCCTGCGTCGCCCCCGCGATTCAGAAGCGGACATCCCCACGCCTGCGCATGCCCGCCGGCGTGTACGGCGGCGTCTGTGGCCGATGCAAAGAGCAGGAAGACGAACCCCGCTATGTCCGTCAGTGTAAAGAGCTGGGGCCAGAAAGGATCGAATCCGAGAAGCCCGAGAAAGGACAATCCCGCCAGCATCGTCGAAGCGGCAAAAAACACTCCTGAGATCACAGGCGCTACGAGTCGGTTCGGACCGAAAGCTCTTCCTTCCCAGAGGAAACCGAGCAGCACGCCGAGCGGGATAAACGAAATGAAGGAATAGAGGAGCGGTGCCGCAGCTGCTTTTGCGAGCCTGTCTGATACGATAACGAAGAACACCAATCCGAGGCATGCCGCGATGAAACCGCCGACCGTCAGCACCTTTTTATGGATACGTCCTTCCATTGGATTGCCGTCACCGGTCATCATCGGGATCAGCAGTAGATACAAGCCGGCGGTGCCGAGTCCGAACGATACAAGAGAGAGCCAAGCATGCTGGATGGATGGATCGAGGAAATAATTCAAGCGAAACAGAAGGAGAAGCGCAAGACCTAAAACGGTCGCTCTGGTACCGCTATCGCGCCAACCATTCGCCCGCCCGACGTTTCTGTAAACGATGACAAGCGAGATCAGAAGCACAATCAACAGATGCGTGATGCTTCCGGCATCTCCCGTGAAAATCGTATTCACTCCATCTTGAAACAAGTACAACCTACCATCCTACGGCAGCACATGATGCTTACCGGCACTTCTCAATCTGTCGCTGATCTTCGAATACTCCTCAACGCCTATTTTCCCTTCGTCCATAATGACCTCGACGAACGCCGCAACGACATTTCGATCAAACTGGGTGTCGCTGTGTCGAAGCAGCTCTTCAATCGCTTCATCAACAGTCAGACATTTTCTATACGGCCTGTCGCTGGTCATTGAGGCGTAGGCATCGAGCACAGCGAGAATCCGTGAACCGATGGGTATCTGCTCTCCCTTGAGTCCCATGGGATACCCTTTCCCATCCATACGTTCGTGATGGAACAGAATATTCTTGCTGACAAGCTCGACGAATTCAAACGGATGCACGATCTCCGCGCTCTGTTCAGGATGCTTTCGTATCTCGATGATTTCTTCCGGCGTGAGCTCCAGTGTCTTTTTGAGTATCCGGTCGCTAACACGGGTCATCCCGACATCGTGAACGCTCGAACAATACTGTACGACCTGGACCTCCTTGTCACGAAGCCTGAGTTTCCGCGCGACCGAAACGGAATAACCCGTCATCCTCTTTCCCTGCCCCGTCGAATCCATCTTCTGACTGACAATGAGTGACCGGAGCGACTCGATCGTTTCTCTCAAGAATGCGATCGAATCTTCGGAAACTCTCACCCGCTCTATGATCTTCGAGAGTCTCTGGCTGAGGCTCAGGAGCAATGTCAAATCATCCTCGGAGAACGTTTCGCCGGATGTTTTGTTATTTGCGTTGATGACGCCGATGACCGCCGAGCCGATCTTCAACGGAACACTTAGGAACGATTTAGTCTCGTACTGCTTGTCATTGTGAACCCCCTTGATTCCGCTCTTCTCCACGTCACCGACGAGTAACGGCTCACCGGTTTCAGCAACCTTCCCGGCGATGCCCGTTCCAAGGGACACCCGGGTCTTGCTGACAATGGCTTCATCGAGACCGTAAGCGACCTTTATAAAGAGTTCCTTCTTCTCCTGATCGAGGAGCATGAGAGAGACGATCTTCGCGGACAGCATCTCGGCGACAACCTTCACCGAAAGCTGGAACATCTCCTGAATCTCATCGCGCGCTTCCATCGATTCGAAGATGTATCCGAGCATGTCGTTGAAATGGTGCTCCTTGGGAAGGTTGAACGTAAACGTGCTTCCCTCGCCGATCGTGCTCGCAACCTGTATGTAACACCCGTGCTGCTCGAGTATGTTTTTTACGATTGCGAGGCCGAGACCCACTCCCTCACCTTTGCGCTCCGGAACCTGGTAGAACTGTTTGAAAATGTTTTTCTGATCTTCCTCGGGAATACCGACCCCCTCGTCGCGCACCGTGATCTTCACCGAGACCGCATCCTCGACAACATCGACATAGATCGTCGAACCGTCGGGTGTAAATTTGATCGCATTGCCGATGAGATTTATGAAAACTTGTTTGATCAGATCCTCGTCACCGTCGATCATGGGCAGAGCCGGCGGTAAATCTGCCGCGAGACGCAACTGCTTGTCTTTGAGGTACGGCTGCAGAGAGTTAGTCACATCGTCTATCAGAGAATGTAGCTGGAAGAGCTTGCGCTTGAGCGTGCGCTGTCCGAACTCGATCTTTGAAACATCGAGGACCTTGTTGACCATCCGGATGAGACGATCCGTCTCGCTGTTCACAACGCCCAGGAATTCGTCGCGATCGTTGAAACCGGGATCATCGATATGATCCTCGAGCGACTCCACATAGGCCTTGATCGACGTCAGGGGGGTCTTGAGCTCGTGGGAGAGATGAGATATGTAATTCATTTTCATTTTGTTGGCATTCTGCAGGCTCTCCTTTTCCACTTCGAGCCGGCTGATACGCCCGCTCATCACCTCGTAAAGCCTGCTCTTGTCGATGGCGGTCGCAACCTGACCAGAGAGAATTGTCAGGAAGCGGGCATCCTCCTGGGTGAAACACTCCGGAACGCGGTCACCGACGACGAGAAGCCCGAGCGTGTCTTTGCCTGAGAAGATCGACACGGCGAGAATCGTCCTGATCCCTCTATCGCTGATCCACCGTGAACTCGATGCGGCCTCGCTTTGATCGACATCGTCGATTCTGACGCCGTCCTCATGCCCGAGAACCTCGGCGATGAACGGATCGCCCTCCAGATACCCGGACGGTTCGAGGCTCTCCACGCCTTCCTCACCGATCTCTATGTGTTTTATGATTTCTTCCCGCTGATTCAGGAGGATGACCGAAGCCCACGATCTCCCGAGAAGAAGCGTTATTTCCTTGCATACCATCTTGAGAAGAGTTTCCAGGCTGATCACCGAGTTAATGCCGAGGCTGATATCATAGAGCCTCGTAAGCTCCACGATTCTTCGCTGCGAACTCAATATCCGGTCCTCGGCGCTTCGCACATAAACGTTGAAATTCTTGTAAAACGTGCTGAACAGGTAGGTCATGAAGCTCATGAATCCGGCCAACACGAGCACGGTGCCGACGAGATGCTGCGGATTGTTAATGAGAACGTTCCCGCCGGGAAAACAACTATGGTGCGGAATGATCCCTTTCAGCTCGAGAAGGCCGAGTCCCCCAACCGAAACAACGCAGACGATTGTTACGATTATGCCTGCCTGCATCGCGGGCAAGAGCCGCCCCGCGAAGAAGAGCGGCACGATGATGAGAATCATAAAGGGACTCTCGACGGTGCCGGTGAGGTAGATAAGCGCGATAACGGTGGCAAGATCGATCCCGATAGTGAGCCACTCCCAGAAATGCCTCATGCCGAGCACCAACTGGTGACGACCCGCCATGAAGTTCTTCACGCTTGTAGCGAGCAGTGTCAGCATCGCCGCGCCGAGAAATATTGGAATAATAATGTTCGTCCGGTACGTGAATCCCGCTATCTCTTTCGCGACATATATAATGGTAAAGATCGTAACGAGCTCTATTATTCTGATCTGTGGAATATTGACGATGGCGGGCGCCCTCTGTTTGGTCTCCTGAATAGTAATCATTGTGTATCCCTCAGCCTATCCTTTTTGGTGTTACGTCTTTCTCCCCATTGACCGGGATCGTAAATGTGGCGGTCGTGCCCGCTCCCGGTTTGCTGTTTATATGTATTTCGCCTTTCATGATCGTGATGATGCTCTTGACAAGCGCAAGCCCGAGGCCGAGCCCCGAGGAATCACCTCCGTATTCGAGTTTGTAAAACGGATCGAATATGTCTTCGAGCTTGTCTTCCGGTATACCCTGTCCATGATCCTGCACGCGGACCATGAGCAGATTTTCCCTTGCCGTTCCGCGCCGCTCCCGCGCGAATGAAGCGGTGACCGTCACCGGGCCCCGCTCACCCCCGTACCGCACGGCGTTGGAGATAAGATTCTCGAGAACGACTTCGATGCTCCCCCTGCGAAGCAGAAGACCGGGGAAATCCCTGTCGATGGCGTTCTCGACGACATCCGCGGCTTCGCCGATGCGTTCCTTGATATTTTCAACGAGTTGAAAGAGATTTACCCGTTCTACATCTTGCCCGTCCCCTTCACCGCCTTCGAGTCGAAGCATCTGGATGAATGACTCGATGAGGTCACTCATGTGATCGACCGCATCCTTTATCTTGTCGAAATACCGGCGGTCCTTATCTCCTAAATTCCGCCTGAGGTCGTTCTGAAGCAGTTCCACGTATCCGTTTATCGCCATCAGCGGTTTTCTGAATTCGTGCCCCACGATGAGGCGGGCGGAATCGAAGATGACCTTATACCTGCCGAGCTCGCTGCGCAGTCCTTGGAGCTCGCCGCCGGCATCACGAACGATGCTTTCGAGTCTCTCGTCCTTATCGGTTCTCGTGATATTGGCCAAATCAGCTCCTCTGTCCGGCCTCGCCGCTTCGCGACCACCCGTCCCCGCTAACTCTGCTCCGTCTCGATATTTGCTTCGATCTCGATTCCCTGCCTTCTCTCACGCACAACCACGCTGCCCGTCATGTCTTTTCCGAATTTCTTGAGTTCCGACGATATATCGCTCACCTCGGCGTAGTGCTTCAGCCGGTTCTCCTCGTCGATAACGAGCGCAATCGTCAGAGACATCAGCGGCACCCGCTTGATCTCACCGAGGCGGCTCTTCACTTCCAGGTAACCCCGTCTGATGTCTTCCTCCTTGAGCAGTATGAGCGATCCCTTGTCGAACTCGTCTATGATGTGCCGTGCGATGAACTCCGCCCTCGTCGGCGAGGTGATTATCACGAAGTCGTCACCGCCGATGTGCCCGACGAAGTCGTTTCCCCCGCCGAGAGAATTGACCGCTTCCGCGATGATATCTGCGAGAAAGAGAATCGACTCATCACCCTTCTGATATCCGTAGTAATCGTTGTAAGCCTTGAAATTGTCGATATCCATGTAGAGAAAGCCGAATGTTTCCTTTCTCTCGATCCTCATCTGCAATTCGGTCTCAATCGCCCTGTTCCCCGCGAATCCCGTAAGAGGGCTTGACTCTTTCTGCTTTCGGCTCCAGTCGAGAACGTTCTTTACGCGCAGGAAGAGCTCCTGTGGTGAATACGGCTTTATCAGGTAATCATTGGCGCCGCCTTCGAGTCCCTTGATCTTGTCGGTAAGATCGCTTCTTGCGGTCAGCATGATAACCGGGATCTGTGACGTCTGGAAGTTCTCACGGATTCTATTGCAGACGGTGAACCCGTCTATCTTGGGCATCATGAGATCGAGGATGACGAGATGCGGTGCTTCGCGGCGCACGAGTTGGAGTGCAACCTCACCGTTTTCGGCGACGATTACCGTGTAACCCTTTTTCTCGAGCTGGAACTTGAGAATCCTGCGAATATGCTCTTCGTCATCGACTACAAGTATCTTGTAGTTATTGCTGTCTTCAGCCCTGTTCATGTACCCGATCCTTGTCCTGCAGCCGTGATCCCGACCAAAATAAATCGGCTAAGATTATTGCCGATACCGAATTCGCAATTAACATGCCAAGGGCTCAATGCGCCACACCGGCGATTCGGCGGGCAGATGTTTTTCGTTTAGTTGTTGGAAATAAATGAATTATAGGATTGGTTGGTTTTCAGATGGAATGGCCAAGGGAAGACTAATATGCAATGGGATTTGCAGAAAGACAACTCGGAACTCACGGCCGGAAAGCGAGCCAACGCGACATGCAAATAGACAACGCCGCGTTCATGCCCATGAGGTGAGCTCTCCGCGGGGAGACAACGCCGCGTTCATGCCCATGAGGTGAGCTCTCCGCGGGGAAATGTGTTGAGCTCGAGGCCGTCACGGAGACCAGCCCGGATCCGGTAATGTGCAGCGCACGCAATCATGGCTGCGTTGTCCGTGCAGTAGATGACGGGAGGCCAGGCGGCCTCCACACCGAGGGATTGAAAATTCTGCTCCATGCATTCGCGCAGGCGGGTGTTCGCTGCGACACCACCGGCGAGGTAAAAGTGGGAGACCCCGGCGGCACGAACGGCATGAATCGATTTTTCGACGAGAATCTCGACGATTGCTTCCTGGGCGGACGCGGCGACGTCACGCACGAGCTCGGGCGTGAGCGCCGGGAAGGATTCGACCTTGAGACGGACGGCGGTCTTGAGGCCCGAGAAGGAGAAATCGCTCTTGCCCGAGCGGCGAAGTCCCCGGGGGAAATCGAAGGCATTCGCATCCCCGCCGCGCGCCATTCGTTCCACGTGCGGTCCGCCGGGGAAGGGAAGCCCGAGAAGCTTTCCGATCTTGTCGAACGCCTCTCCCGCGGCATCGTCTCTCGTCCCACCGAGAAACCGGTACCGTCCGACCGCTTCGGCGAGTACCAGCTGCGTATGTCCCCCTGAAACAACGAGGACGACGGCAGGTGTGGCGAAAGATCCCTCGAGTTCGTTTGCGAGAATGTGCCCCTCGAGATGGTGAACACCGACGAGCGGGACGCCGCTCCCGTAGGAAAGCGCCTTCGCGAAGGAGAGCCCGACGAGCAAGGCGCCGGTGAGACCCGGTCCGTTCGTGACGCCGATGCCGCTGAGGTGCTCGAGCCCGGCGCCGGCATCTTCCATCACCGATTCGTACAACGGCAGGAGCGTTCTCATATGCGACCGCGATGCGAGCTCGGGTACTACGCCGCCGTACTTTTCGTGATCGAGCTGTGCCGCCGTTCTATGAAGGATTACGCCGCTTTGAGGAGAGTACAATGCACAGGAAGTGTCATCACAGGATGTTTCAATACCGAGGTAGAGTTCGCCCATTCCCGTTAGAGAACCTCCTCACCGCTTTCGCCCGTGCGAATTCTCACTGCATCTTCCACATTCGAAACGAAGAGTTTTCCGTCCCCGATCTGTCCTGTCCGGGCCGCCTCGATGATAACATCGACAACCCGATCGACCGAAGCCTCCTTCACCACCACCTCGATCTTCACCTTGGGCAGAAAATCGACCTTATATTCGCTGCCGCGATAGAGCTCCGTGTGACCCTTCTGCCTGCCGAACCCCTTGACCTCGATGACGCTGATACCGCCGACGCCGACTTCCATCAATGCTTCCTTTACCTCATCGAGTTTGAACGGTTTGATATACGCTTCTATCTTTTTCATTACAACTCCTCAAATGGTACGGTTCATGGGGCCGCGCTCGCAGTCGGAATCCTATGACCAGATAACGCTGGCAAGGCTTCCGGCAAGGTGATAATGTGCAATCAAAACAACGGGTTTTGTAAAGAGTACCGGAAACCAGGCGCACATTCCAGCAAAAGTTCATGACTGGCGATCTCAACAAACATGTACGGAATCTTCTCGAGCCGGAATTGGCTGAAGGAGCGCATGCCGAAGCGTTTCTGAAACTGGGATTTTCCGATCCGTCAAAGGCGGCTTCCCTCTGGAGCGCGATACTTCCAGCGACCGCGATCACACCCGGAGTGTCGGAACACGCGTCTGTGCTCGTCCGTACGCTTGCCGGCTGCCCGGATCCGGATATGGCTCTTTTGAACCTGAGCCGTTTCGTCGATTCGATGATAGCGCCTTCTCACTTTCTCTCTTCCCTCTTTCTCGAAAAACCCATCTGCGTTCTGCTCGTCACAATATTTTCGAGCAGCTACTATCTGTCCGACATTCTTGTTCGAAACACCGGATACCTCGCCTGGCTGATAGAGCGCGAAACGCTCGAGTCGCCGAAATCCTTCAGTCAATATGTCAAAGAGGCCGAACGCCAGACCGCGCCGTTCAAGGATCACAGGCGGCGGCTGAATTCCATCAAACGGTACAAGCGGCGCGAAATCCTTCGTATCGGCGCGCGGGATCTGCTCGGAATCGCCTCCGTCGAAGAAGTCACCGCCGAGCTCTCCTTTCTCACCGATGCGGTGATAGACATAACCGGTCGTCTCTCGTTCGAGGAGGAGGCCCGAATTGCGGGACTCGAGGACACCGAATGGAACAGAGACGAGGACAAACCGTTTCACCGCTTCGCGATCATTTCGCTCGGCAAGCTCGGGGGAACGGAACTCAACTACTCATCCGATATCGACCTGCTCTATATCTGCGAGGCAACAGAGGGGAAGCGGGAAATAGCTTTCTATACATCGCTCGCCAGGCGGATTACGAATGAGCTCTCCGAGGCGACCGAGGAAGGAACGTTGTTCAGGGTCGACCTGCGCCTTCGTCCCGACGGGGAGAGCGGCCCCCTCGTCGTTACGGTCGAAGAGCATCTCAACTATCTGCTGCGGCGCGCCCGGCCGTGGGAGAAGCAGTCGCTGATCAAGGCGCGGTTTTCGGCCGGGAATCTGCGGCCCGCCGAAGCTTTCCAGGCCAACACGGAGCGGATCGTCTTCAGCTCGATCAGCGGTGAAGAGACACTCGCCGACATTCTGGCGATGCGGGAACGGGCCGTCGCCAACCTCCCATCCGGCGAGCGCGTGCGCAACATCAAGCTCATGTCAGGCGGCATCAGGGACATCGAATTCATCGCGCAGGCCCTGCAGCTTCTTCACGGGAGAAGCCACCGAGAAGTGAGATCGAGGAACACGCTCGAGGCGCTCGAGCGGCTCTACAATCAGGGGTACATAGACGAGGAGGTCAGAACGATACTCTCGCGGTGCTATCGGCTCTTCAGAACGGTAGAACACAGGCTGCAGCTGCGCAAGAATGTGAGAACGCATACGCTTCCGACCGGAGAGGAAGAGTTGCATACGCTCGGTGCGCGCGTCTCGTACAGTTCCCTCCCTGAAATCTCGGGTGAGAGTTTCCGTGCGGAGCTCGGACGGTCACTGCGCCAGGTGCAGCACATTTTCGATTCGTTCTTCAAGGACCGCGGACAGGATGAAATCCCCCTTCTCCTCTCACTCCCGTCAGGCGAAACCGAGGTCGGCCGCATCCTTTCGGGCTACGGCATCGAGGAGGGGGAACAGGCGCACCGGTTCCTGATATCACTCGTCTATGGGGATTTCCCTCACCTCGAGAGCCCCGAGATGCTCCACACGGCCGCGAAATGTCTTCCGGCGATTCTCGAGCGCGTCTCCAGGACTCCCGATCCCTCCCTCACGCTCAAAAACCTCGTCAAGATCGTGAGAGCCACCGGCGCCACCCGCTCCACGCTCGAGCTCCTCGCCGAGTGCGGCGATCTGCTCAGGCTCTTTCTCGTTATATCATCGCTGTCCACGAAACTCACCGACGTGATCTCGAGACGCATAGAGCTCCTCGATGTCCTCGCTGCGGGCGTGCCGCCCGGTGAGTTGCCCGGCGGTCCGCCTGGCGCTCAGCCCGGCGAGCCGGCTGATGAGCCACCCGGCGCTCCATCCGCCGGACCGCCCGCGCCCGATGGCTTCGATACCCAGCGCCGGCTGCGGGACCTCAACAAATGGCGCGAGGAGATGCTGCTGCACATTCACTGCCAGAATCGCGTTCCGGAATCAGGACCGGAGTCCCTCGCTCCGCCTCTCTCCGAAGTCATGGAAGAAACAGTCGCCGAGCTCTTTCGAATGAGCGGTGGAGAAGATACCGGCATCGCCATTTTCGCCCTCGGCTCTCTCGGAAGCAAAGAGTGCAGGTTCGGGAGCGACCTCGACCTGCTCGCCGTGATCCCCGATGCGGGAAACGCCGTCGAGGCAACGAGAGTTATTCTCCGATTCATGGAGAACGGCGGGAAGGCGGACATCGGTCCCATCGATATGCGCCTTCGAGGAGAGGGGGACGGATCCCCGCTCATTCAAACGCTCGACCGTTACCGATCCTACTTCGATTCGCGCGCCGCCTTCTGGGAAATGATCGCCTTCACGAAATGCCGTTTCATCTGCGGCGATACGGATACGGGTAAAGCATTCGAGGAAATCATCGCTCGGGCGCTGCGTGAAGTGCGGGAGAAAGCTGATCTGCGGGAAAACCTCCTCGAGGCGAGAGGCAAGCTCGAATCGCTCTCGAGCTGCGCATGGGATGTCAAGTACGCTCCCGGCGGTCTCTACGATATCGGCTATATCACCTCATCGGCGAAATTGCCGTCGCTGAATGTGGCGACGCATAGTCCTTTCAAAGATCTCGAATCACTTGAATCACGGGGATTGCTCGCCGGCGAGGAAACGAAATCCCTGACCGACGCTTACCGGCTTTTTTATCTAGTCGAACATGCGGCGGCCCTGCACGGATTGAAATACCCGCCGCTGCCCGAGCGGGAAGAGTTCTTCGACCATTATATGCAGAAACTGCTCAGAGGTCTGATCCCCCGCAAAGAAACGTTTACCGCGGCGCTCGAAGAGATGAAAAAAAATGTCAGGGAAATATTCCTGCGCTATATCGACCGGCTGCAAAAGTAAGAAAACCCTCTGATATTTGATTCACTTTATTTGATTCACTGTCTGGACGAACGACCTTGAATGGTGTGACGGATTGAAAGGGGGATTTACTGCGGCATACCATCCGCTTCGAGCTCTGAGACGAGCCGCGCGCGGATTTTACTCATCGCCCTTGCATCCCGCACCTTCTCACCCTTCGTTGTCCTGACGTAGAATGAATCGGCTGCCACGCCTCCGAGGGTCGTAATCTGGGCGCTCTGGATATCGAGGCCCTCCTCGCTGAACACGCGCGTGACACGGTAGAGAAGGCCCGGCATGTCTTTCGCGGTGAGATCGATTATCGTGCTTTCGCCCGAGAGATCGTTTTCGAATTCCACGACGCATGGAACGGGAATGCCGGGACCCGGACGCCGCTTCCACCTTCTCATATGCGAGGCATAGGCGCTTTCCAGATCGATCCTGCCCGCGAGGACAGCGTTCAGATCCTCTGCCAGCTTTTTGCGCTCATCCCCCGAAACGGAGAGGCTGCCGCTCAACCCCTCGAGATGGAAGAGATCGATGACGTAGCCGTCTTTTCTCGTAAATGCAAAGGCGCCGAGTATATTGAAATCGTTGATCGTTATTAAGCCGCAGAGCTGTGACAGCCTGAACGGCCTGTCCTTCGTGCAGACGGCCAGTTCGAGCGAATGCTTCAAACGCCTGAACTTCGTCACCGCCGGCACTTTGTCGAGTCTATCCACCATGCCGAGGTGGGATCTCGCCTGCGACGGCGACACGACCATTATGTACCGCCCGGGCAGGCTGTCGAGGTGCTTTGCCATCTTCTCGGGCTCACCCTCTCCCGTGCAGGACGCGATCATCCGCTCGCGCCGCTTCGAGAACACCGCGCTGTACGAGACGCCGACATCCGACTTTTCTGCGAGCAGCCTGCTCGCCTTGAAGTAGAGATCCTCGAGCAGGTTGTCTTTCCAAGCCGTCCACACCCCGGTCCCGGTCGCTTTGAGGTCCACATAGGTCAGCAGGTAGAGGAGCTTGAGATTGAGGTGGTTCTTGACCTTCTTTGTGAATTGCAGCCCCGTGTCCCGATCCTCCATATCCCTGCGCTGGCTGAAGTGCGAGAGCAGCAGATGGTTCCTGATAAGAAAAGAAATAAGAAAGCGGCTCTTCGCCGGCAGTGGAAATGGTTTCAGGATATTCTCGGCCATCCGCGCGCCGGCTCTCGCATGACCCCGCATGTTCACCTTCCCGATGTCGTGCAGGAGGGTGGCGAGGATAAGCTCGGTTTTTTCCGCGACCTCGCCGTAGATGCGCGCCAGCAATCCCGATTCCCTGTCGGCGAGCTCCTCTAGAGCCTCTATGGCGCGGAGACTGTGCTCATCCGCCGAGTACTGGTGATAGAGATCGTAGCGCTTGAGACATGTGAGGCGTTCGAAGGGCGGGAATACATGACCGAGGACACCGAGCTCGTGCATGCTCTTTATCACGGGCGCCTTGGTGCCCGGCATCCTGAGAAGCTCGATAAACGATTCCCTCATCCGCTTCACCATTCGGGCCGGCAGCTTTCCCGATTTGAATTCATTCCGTATGCGGCGTTCGAGGTGCGGCGAGAACCGGCGCCCGCTCAGAAGCTGTTCCTTGAACGGAAAGAGCGGATCCGCCAGCAACTTCTCCCGGCGGAGTTGAAAGTCGAGTTGCCCTAGACCTTTCACGCCGACCCGGCGATACAGTGCCCCGTCGATTATCCGCAGCGCCCCGCGTCCCCTCGTTTCTTCGAGAAAACGTTCGAGGACCCGGTATATCGACCGCGTATTGGAGTAGTAGTCCCGCATGAACAACTCGACGGCGAGGAAATCACCCCTGCTCCGGTAACCGAGCTTTTCCGCGATCGAACGCTGCTTGTCCACGGTGAGCACGTTCCAGTTGGACTGCGTATCGAACTGCAGCTCGTTACGGACCCGCAGAAGAAAATCGAAGGCGCGCTGCACATCGCCGATCTCTTCACGATCGATGATCGCCAACCGGTAGAGACCCTTGAGCGTCCCTTCCCAGGGGAGCACCATCCCGAGCCAGCGAATCGTCTGAAAGTCGCGCAGCCCACCGGGGCTCTCCTTCACGTTCGGCTCGACGAGGTGATAGCTCCAACCCGATTTCTTCCAACGCCCCCGTGCCTCGTCGATCTTCGCCGAGAGCATCCCTCCATCCTCCCCGTCGCGTATCTCCTCCTTGATCCCGGCAAGGACCTCCTTGAGCTTTTCGTTTCCACATATCCACCGCCCATCGAGCATGCCTGTCTTGAGATCGATGTCCCGCTTGATCGCTCTTTTGAGCTCAGAGACCGTCCGAACGGAATGGCTGAGCTCGAGACCGGAATCCCACATCATCCGCACGAGGTACCCGGCGAGAGCGGTGGCGCTTTTCGCGCCCCCCTTTCCGATAAGGAAGAGGAGGTCGACATCGCTGTACGGTGCGAGCTCCCTTCTGCCGAGACTCCCGAGCGCAATGAGGGCGGGCAGCCCGGGCGCTTTTCCCCGTCCGTTCATGAGTCCGATGAGGGAATCGAAGAGATGTGTGATAATGAGCTCGACACCGACCGAGCACGCCTTCGTGACTTCACGCCCGGATTTTCCCTCACGGTGCCGCTTCTCGAGCTCGGTGACAAATGGCCGGTAGGCATCCCGGACACGGCCGGCAAAGGAAGTCATTTCTTCTTCCGAGCGCAGGTAGGTCGGAGACGGAAGGTCTGACCGTTTGAGAATCTGAGACGACATATTCTTTATAACAATTTCAAAACATCCGGACCGGCGCACCACCTTAAGTCCCGGCCTTTATAAATTATATATCGTAGTAGAGACAGAACTCGTACGGGTGCGGACGGCGCCGCACCGGCGAGACCTCGTTCTCCCTCTTGTATGCTATCCAGGTGCGTATCACGTCCTCGGTGAATACGTCCCCCTTGAGCAGAAACTCGTGATCGTTCTCGAGCGCTTCGAGTGCCGTTGCAAGATCGGGCGGCGTCTTCTTCACTTCAGCAAGCTCCTCTGGGGGCATGTCATAGATATTCTTGTCCAGCGGCTCACCGGGATGAATCTTGTTCTCGATGCCGTCGAGGCCCGCCATGAGCACGGCCGCAAGCGTGAAGTACGGATTACCCGTCGCATCGGGGCAGCGGAATTCGATCCGCTTCGCCTCCGGTTTCGCCGAAGCGACAGGAATCCGGATCGCGGCGCTGCGGTTACGCTGCGAATAGGTGAGGTTGACCGGGGCCTCGAAGCCGGGAACGAGCCGCTTGTATGAGTTTGTCGTCGCGTTGGTGAAACCGAGCAGCGCCGGCGCATGCGCGAGCAGGCCGCCGATGAAAAAGAGCGCCATCTCGCTCAGTCCCGCATACTCGGGGCCGTAGAAGAGGTTCTCATCGCCCCGCCAGAGCGAAACGTGCACGTGCATCCCCGAGCCGTTGTCGCCGTAGATCGGCTTCGGCATGAAGGTCGCCGTCTTTCCGCACGCAAGCGCGGTATTCTTGACGACATATTTGAAGAGCGATAACGCGTCACCCATCGTGACGAGCGTATCGAACCGCAGATCTATCTCGCCCTGTCCCGCCGTGGCGACCTCGTGGTGATGGATCTCGGGGTGGAGACCGCAGGCAAGGAGCGTTTTGACGATATCGCTTCTGAGATCCTGCTGCGAGTCGGTCGGCGGAACGGGGAAGTATCCCTCCTTGAACCGCGCCTTGTACCCGAGGTTCGGTTCCTCGTCACGGGCCGTGTTCCAGAATCCCTCCTTCGAGTCGACGCGGTAGAAGGCACTGTTCTCGTCCTGGGCGAAGAGAACCTCGTCGAAAATGAAAAACTCCGGCTCCGGGCCGAAATAGGCCTTTTCGGCTATGCCCGTATCGATGAGATGCTTCTCGGCCTTTCGCGCAATCAGGCGGGGATCGCGGGCATACGGCTGCATCGTTATCGGATCGTGAATATTACCGATGAGGCTCAGTGTCGGATGACGGAAGAACGGGTCCATGATGGCGGTTTCGGGATCCGGTTTGACGAGCATGTCACTCTCGTCGATATTCTTCCATCCCCTGATGCTCGATCCGTCGAAGCCGACACCTTCTTCGAACGTCTTCTCGTCGAAATTGGTCATCGGCAGCGAGAAATGCTGCCACATCCCGATGAAATCGAGGAACTTTATATCGACGAATTCTGCATTATTCGATTGGGCGAATTTGATAACGTCGGCCGGGGTCTTTGCCATCATGCGACCTTCCTTGATTATTGATTACAGCGCTTGAATCCTGCGGAGAGAAACACCCCCCCCAAAACTCATGCAATCCCTTACACACCAGACAACATCCCCTCCTTGGCGAATCATATAGCAATCTCTAAAATTACGCGGCGGTATCCGTCAATACAAATCTTTGAATTTCTCTACAGTTCGAACAATTTCATGAAAAACCATGCAATCGTTCACCCGGCACACTCACCTCAATCCCACGATTTCATAGAGATCGTAATATGCATTTTCGTGCAGCCCGATCACCTTGAATGCCCGCGCGCGCCAGAACAGGGCGGATTCTTTATCCTCATCAACGGCGGTCGCCGCGTCAAAGCGGTATATCGCCTCCTGATACAGCCCGGCGGAGAGCAGGAGCAGCCCGGCTTCCAGATCCGGCATTTCATCGAGCGCCGCATCGAGAAGCTTCTCTTCCTCTTTGGTCATGACCATGAAGAAGCGCCACTTCGATCTCAGCAACAATCCGCCCCACCGCGTGCTCACCTTCCACAGGTATTTTGCGCCGGGTTCGAGCTCATCCAATGCCACCTTGAAGCCATCGACGGTATGCTCGATTTTCCTGTCATCCTCGGTGTCTTCGGTGGCTATAAAGATTTCATACTGGTCGATCCCATCGATCGTTGTCCAAATAAAGATGCTCTCACCGGCGCGCACCTTCCCTTCGGGAGCGGGGAAAAGAAGCATCGGCGCACTGGTTTGATACTGCCAGTCTCTTACCGCACGGGTTACCAATGGATGGGTCTGGATGCCGCTGACAAAATTCTTGATTTGCCTTATCGTCCAGGCATAAACAGGATCTTCCTCGGTGCTCGAGGAGAAGACGATCCGGTACGGCCCCATGAGAGCGAACTCCTCCCCTCCCGGCGCGAATCCCGTGCATGAGGCGCCCAATCCAAGCCTCATGTCATCGCCGATCTCGATTGCGAAACCGTTCGCTACTGCGAGCGTATCCTCCCCGCGGAGTGCCGTTACTTCCCCGGATACCGATTCCACGCGGCCGCGCGGCTGCTGGGCAGCATCTGATAACCCCGAAAGGGTGGGGCCGGCGACCAAAAACAGTGAGAGAAATATGATCGGTACGGAAACTCTCCCCGTCATAACGTTGCCTCCATTAAATGAGATAAGTATCGAACCTGCGACCCGCTTTGTTGATATCGGGTATTTTCGTATATCTGCAATTCTATTTCAACCATGAGCAAGGGTTTTTAAACGCTACCACTTCCAGGGAGCGAAATTCAGGTATCTCACGCGCGGCGGCATCGTGTCCCTGAAGTGAATGAGGGTGGCGGATGCATTGGCGATCCCCAGCCGGTGCATTGCGTCGAGGTCCATCGCGAGATAATGCGCTATGATCGGCTTGATGACATCGCTGTGGGACACGGCGGCCACCTGTTCGGCCCTTTTCTCATTCAATATGCGCTCGATCGCCTCGATCCCGCGCTTCTGAAGATCGATCATCCCTTCGGTTTCAGAGAAATTCGATTCCGTCGGTTTTCGGGTGTAGCGTTTGAAATCGGGGTCGTCTTTCAGATCGCTGTACCGCTTCCCGATCCACTTCTCGTAAGGCGATTCATCGAGGCGCGGCTCCTCGACGATTTCACTGTTCCAGGTTTCGGAGAGGATATGAGACGTTTCCATTGCGCGCAGAACCGTGCTCGAGTAGATATGCCCGATTCCCTCGTTTTCGAGCGTGCTCGCGAGCGTCCGAACGGTTTCTCTCCCCCGTTCGTTGAGGGGAATGGGATCGCGCCCCATTACCCTGAGCTCTCTGTTCCAGTCGGTCTGTCCGTGCCTGATGAGATAGAGCAGCAATTGATTCTCCGTTCTCTGTTGTTCACGTGATCGCAGCACTCACAATGACAATTCATGCCGGATGACCGCAACCACTCGATGGCACAACGATGCGCTAAAAGGTATGTTCGAATCCGATCTTTGGAAGCGGGACCTTTTCTCCGTTCTCTTTTATGATTGTTAATCCATCCGCTTCTGGCACGATAGCGCCTATGACGGCTGCGCCCGCCGGCAGCAATTCGCGCGCGCCTGCTGCAACCGTAGCAAGAAGTACGTACTCCTCTCCACTGGAGAGAACAAACTCGGTTTGGGATTCTCGGTCTCCGGTGTGGAGATCTGAAAGCGCCTGCGGGACGGGAAGGGATTCCTCGTCCACCACCACCCCGACGCCGCTTTCGCGGCAGAGGGTTGCAAGATCTTTCGCGATCCCGTCACTGATATCGATCATCGCCGTGATCGCGGGCGGGTCGGCATCTAGGAGGGCGCGGTCGAGCGGACGAGCGAAAGGAGCGATGTGCTGTTTGCACACCATCATCACCGGAATAATCGATTCATCCAGGCCGGCTTCGCTGCACAGCCCCACAATCTCTCTCTCGTCCGATGTCAGATGCAAACTCGACAATACTTTTTTTATAGCCATGAGATTCTTCGACGGCGGCACTTTAGAAGCAAATTCCTCATCTATTTTTTCAGCTCCGGCGACAAACTCGAGCTGGGCCATGCCCGCGCTCGACGCGCCGCACGCGCCGAAGAGGACGAGCATATCCCCTTCGCGCGCACCGGTTCGTAGAACAGCTTTCCCCGGTTCGATACTTCCCAGCACCGAGGCATTCAGAAAGAATCCGCCGGGATTACGCACCGTATCGCCTCCGACGAGCCCGAGCCCGTACGCCTCGCATCCGCGCTTGATACCATCGATAATGTCGTCTACTTCCTCGATCGTGCATCCTTCGGGCAGTCCCGCCGTTACGACCATCGAATACGGCAGGCCGCCCATCGCATATATATCGGAGACGTTCGACGTGACGAGCTTCTGTACCGCCTGACTGATGGTTGAAAAGGATCGGTCGAAATGAACGCCCTCGGCGACTGCATCGGTGGTGAAGAGCAACTCGCCGGAGACGGGTGGCAGAACCGCCGTGTCGTCACCGATCCCCGAATCGGGGAAAGCCTCGCGGAGCCTCTCGATCACTTTTTGTTCCATTAGTTTCGGCATGAATAGTCCACGCTCATTCCTCGTCTTCGAGCTCGCACATCGCATATCCGAGCGCGTGCATGTTGTCGCTCGCCGTCATGCCCCGCTCGCTGAGCTCCTCGGCGGCAATCGAAGCCGCGCGGGAATGGAGGTAGACGCCGAGCCTCGCTGCAGCGGCGACACCGATACCCTGCGCGAGAAATCCGCCGATCGCGCCGGTCAGCACGTCACCGCTTCCCGCAGTCGCCTGCCCCGCATGTCCTCCGGCGTTTATATCACAGCGCCCGTCGGGATGAACCACCACCGTCGGCGCTCCTTTGTGGACAAGCGTAACACCGGTATCGTGAACGAGCGACTGGAGCTGATCGATTCGTTCGAGGGGAAGTTCGGAAATGTTCTTGCCCGTCAGACGCGCGAGTTCGCCCGAGTGCGGGGAAATAATCAGCTCGTGATCCTTCGAAATCGATACGAGCTCCTCGTAATCCCCCGTGAAGGCGTTTATTCCGTCGGCGTCTATTAGTACCTGAACGCCGCTACGGGCAACAACGTCTTTAACGAGCCCGACCGTCTCTTTATCTGTAGTAAGCCCCGGTCCGATGGCAACGGCATCGAAACGAAGATCATCGAGGATCGTTTTCGAAGCCTCAAATGCGATCGATCCATCTTCAGTCTCCGGCTGTGAAATAAATATCACCTCCGGCGCCGAAGCCTGCATGGCGGTTCGTATCGATTCGGGACCGGCCAGATAGACGATGCCGCATCCCGTCTTGAGCGCCGAGAGGGCTGTGAGATGGGCGGCGCCGGCGAAGCGCCGGCTTCCGGCGATAACGAGGAGCGAGCCGCACCTGAATTTATGCGCGGTCGGCTCGCGCGGCGGGAGGTCTCTGAGCGCCTGTTCGAAATCGATGAGGTAGCGTGTGAGTTCCTTCTCTGCAATAACCTCGTCCGGAACACCTATATCGACGACCGAATAGCCCCCCGCATACGCCCTGCCGGGATAAAAGAAACAGCCGATCTTGGGAAGCGCCATCGTAACGGTGAGATCCGCCCTCACGGCGATTCCCATAACCTCAGCAGTAGCGGCATTGACACCGGAGGGGATGTCGACTGCAAGGACGGGCAATCCGCTCTCATTTATTATCTCGATTACCCTTGCATAATTATCCCGGACATTTTTCGTAATCCCCGTGCCGAGCAGCGCATCGACTATGAGGTCGCTCTCGTCGAGAGCCTCGGCGACCCTCTGCTCCCAGTCTGAGAGATAGAGAAAGACTTCATTGACCGCTTGCCTGTTTTTATCTTTGCCCCGGCGCTCATAGTTCTTGAATGCGTCGGGAGAGAAATCCTTCGGCTTGTGCAGATAGTGTAGATATATCTTCGCTCCCGATTCGGCGAGCAACCGCGCCACCACGAGTCCGTCACCCGCATTGTTGCCGCGCCCGAGAAATATCGATGCGGTTGTATCAACGAGAGGTTGGAAATGTTCCGCGATAGATTCGAAAATCCCCTGTCCGGCACGCTCCATCAGTGTCAATCCGGGAACAAAGCGGTTGATGACGGTTTCATCGATGCTGCGCATCTCATCACCCGTTACGACGTGCATCTCATCATCCTTCCTGTTCACTGTTCAGTTCATCGACGATCTCGAGAAGTGAGTAAATGCTATCGATATCATAATCGGCGCCCGACACGCTTGTTCCGAACGTGTCGCCGTAGCGCGCGAATACCGTCTTTATGCCGAGTCTCTTCGCGCCCGCTATGTCCCGCTCCGGCCAATCCCCGATCATCAGGGCCTCATCGGGCTCTATCCCTAATTTTTCCAGCACGATGGTAAAGGGAACGGGGCTCGGCTTGTACTCGCCGGTATCCTCATGGGCCAATACGATATCGAACATGTGGTGGAGCTGAAGGTAACAGAGTCTCAGCCATGCCTCCCTTCGCGGGGCGTCCGAGATCACGGCGAGCTTGAGCCCCCGCTTGAGAAGCTCCACGAGCGTGACCTTTACATGAGGGTAGAGAACGAGGGATGCTTCGCGCGCGCGGCGGTACCCGACAATCCCCGCGGCGAGGATCTTGTAGTCCACTTTCCCGATCATGTTCATCAGCAGCTTATTGAACACCTTCTGGTACTCGATCCCCTCCTCATCGTATATCTTGTAGATCTCTTCGCGAATCTTTTCGGGAGGGAACATGAGACCCGCATCGATCATAGACTGTATCGCCCCTTCGATCGCGGAGTCTTTCGTTCCCACGAAATCGGTGAGCGTATTATCGAGATCGAAGATGATCAGCTTCACCATGGATGCCCCTCTCCTTGTCGAGTGATTGAGTTTAGCGTTACCATAAACGTCTTTTCCTTGCCGCACGATTGAGTTTAGCGTTGTTATAAATGCCTTTCTCCTTGCCGCGCGATTGATTCGCCGATATATTCTTTGCCGTGGAGCACGAATCCGAACAGAACGATCCCGAAATCACACCTGAATCAGAGCCTGGATCCGCGCCCGATTCCGAACCGGAATTCGAGCCGGATTCAGAGCCTGAATTCGAACCCGATTTCGAGCCCATGGAACCCGTCCCGGACATCTTGGGACGGGTTAACAACTATCTCCTTCTCGTATACGCCACCGCCTGTTTCCTCATGTATTTTTCCCTGCTCGGGATTCTCATCTTCAGCGAGAGGATCGTCCTCTCCCTTTCACTGCCGGGAATCGTGGCTTTCATTCTGCCCCTCTTCGTGCTTGCGAAAAGGTTCTCATTGAGTTTCACAAAAGCCTATCATATAGAAGTGCCTGACCTGAAAACCACGCTATGTGTATTATTCATTTCAGGCAGCTCGATTATACCGGTCGAGATTTTCTCGAGTATCTTCGAGAGAGCGTGGCCTCCCGACGCGGATTATATCAGCTTCATTCTCTCAATCAAGCCCAAAGGGATTCTCTCGTTCATAGCAATCGCCTTCGGGCTGGTTATCATAGCGCCACTCGGCGAGGAACTCCTCTTCAGGGGATTTATTCAACGGATTTTTCAGCGCAATATGGGAGGCCCCGTGGCGGTAATCCTTGCCTCTGTCGTTTTCGCAATCGTCCACTTCGAGCTCGCAATCATCCCCTCAATCGCGGTACTCGGACTCATCTTCGGTTATATCTTCTATAGAACGGGCAACCTGCTCTACCCCGTAATGGCGCACGGGCTGTACAACCTCGTTTCGCTTCTCAGGCTCCAAATGACATCGGTCACCGACCTGCAGGAAGGCGGTTACGAGACGGTTTCGATGACATGGGGAATCGTTTCGTCTATTCTATTAATGCTCGGGATCATGCTTCTCGAGCGGTTGAACGCAACGTCGCTTGAAACGGATGAGGACTAGTTGAACGCAGCATCCCGCGAAACACCGGAGGATTAATCAGTAAAAAGGGAACCATGGGGTTCCCTTCATTCTTGCAAGACTGTGACGGCCTCTCACTATTTGCTGGAAAAAGTAAGGTCCTTACCTATGCTTATCTCTCCGTTGTCGATCCTGATGTTGAAGCCGCAATCCGGATTATTGCATACCCAAGCTTTGTAATGAATCGCCGCCCCTTCCCTTCCGTAATCGGAAAGGGGAAGAAGCACACCCTTGTTACACTTCAGGCATCCCGTAAACATCTCCGTCATATTCCCCGCCCGGTCCATTCCACCAAAACCGGACTTTTCACCTCCGTCTCCGCGTTAATCCCAACCTTGCCTCCTACACGATATTGTTTAGGTTTCACATGTTTGCCTGTTTCTGATATGCTGTCAAGTGAAAAAATATCAACAGATAATAAACACGCGGCTTCTTGGGTGGCATAAAGGAACAGGCAATGAATACAAAACGTGCATTTCTCTTCGACCGAATGCTCGGGCGTCTCTGCCGGAAAATGCGTCTTCTCGGGTACGATTCAAAGCTCAATCCCGAAGGTGACTCGGGGCGGTTTCTTCTCAATGCCGAGCATGAGAGGCGCGTTCCCGTCACCCGCTCGATGCGGCACCATGATCGGCCCGGGCCGGAACCGATCGTTCTCAAATCGGAAGATACGACCGATCAACTCGTCGAGCTCTTCCAGACGCTCGGTGATCCGCCACAGTTCGAACCGTTCATACGGTGCCTCGAATGCAACGAGGCGCTCGTTGAAGAACCTGCTTCATCGGTAAAGAAAGAGGTTCCCGCGTATATCCTCGAACACTTCGACCGCTACCACCGATGTCCCGGATGCCGGAGAATATATTGGGAAGGCTCGCACTACGAGGATATGGCCAAAGAGGTCGAGGAGCTCGAGCGCAGAATAGAGAAGAAGTAATCTCAACCGCCCGGTCGGCGGCAAGAATAACCGGTGCTAATTGCCCGACCATCTCTTCCGTAAAGCCCCTTTACGATAAAGATGAAAATTTAGTTAATTTCCCCCTGACTAACCCCTAAAACCCCTGTTCTTAAGTTATTTAAATACACATAATAATAGCCTTACGATAAACATGAAAATTTAGTTAATTTCTTTCTTGACAGGTAGTTAGAGCGCATTTTCGGGCTTGTTGCAGTAGCCTTTTTGCATGCCTCTCCTGGGGCTTTTCGCTTCGCCTGCGGCCTTTTCTCACCCTATCCCATCATTTTTATCAAATTCTTCGTTTTTGTGCTTCTGGGACCATCTCTGGAGGTGGAAAAAGTGCATGGTATAATACCTGTGGTTGTAATTCTCATGGGGGGGACTTACACAAAATGTGGAGCATTATCTAACGAGCCGGACCCTATCGGTGCTTCACTGATGTCTCTTGTTTGCGGGAGGTGCGGTGTGATGAAAACTCATAAATCCCTTTCACAACTCTCCGACAATGTTCTCGTTCGAAACCTCGAGCGTCTCTGCGACACTGAGCGTGAGACGCTCGTCACGGTGCTTCGGTACATGATAGAGGTGAAGCGTCGGGAGCTCTACTTGCCGAGAGGCTACAACTCGCTCCACGAGTTCTGCACGGGCCATCTCAAATACTCGGGCGCTTCCGCGAGCAGGCGTATCACTGCCGCACGGTGTATGAAGAAGTATCCACGGATTACTGGAATGCTGCTTAGAGGAGAGATCAATCTCAGTGTGCTCAACCTTGTGGCTGATATGCTCACAAAAGAGAATTACCGGGATATTCTCTCAGGGATCAAGGGCAGATCGTACCGGGATGTAAGAAGATTGGTTGCCCGATATAATCCTGAAGAAGAGGTCAGGGATCGTGTGATGCCGGTATATGTCAGAACCGAGCTGAAGATAGTCAAGGGGAGTGAGGGACCCTCCAATGGGGGCGATTTGGGGCAAGAAAAGGGTGGGGAAAAGTGCTCTTCCGACGTCGGAAGAGCCAGGCCTTTAGAATCAACGGGTTCCGGCGGTATTTTCGATACTTTTGAGAAAAGTGCTCAAACGGATGTGGTTTTCGAGGAGAAGTACAAGCTCGAATTCGCCGTGGATCCTGAGTTCATGGAGAAGATCGAGCGGCTCAGGGCGTTGGTATCGAACAGGTGCAAAAAGAAACCGGATTTTGAGACTTTGTTTGAGCTGGCTATAGACTATTATCTCGATCGTCACAGCCCCGAGGGGAGAATAGAGAGAAAAGAGCGTCGCGC